>JAEULV010000115.1 GCA_016793065.1 Hyphomicrobiaceae bacterium | reverse complement strand
ATCGACAACTTCCTGGGCGTCTTCACCCGCTACATCGATTCAGGCTTTGGCCTGCTCGGCGGGGAAGTCGCCTTCATCGCCACGACGCTCATCGTCATCGATGTGACGCTGGCCGCCCTGTTCTGGAGCTGGGGCGCCGATGACGACATCGTCGCCCGCCTCGTGAAGAAGACGCTGTTCGTCGGCGTCTTCGCCTATCTGATCTCCAACTGGAACAATCTCGCCCGCATCGTCTTCGAGAGCTTCGCCGGTCTCGGTCTGAAAGCTTCGGGGACCGGCTTCTCCGTCACCGATCTCCTGCGTCCCGGCAAGGTCGCACAGACCGGCCTCGATGCCGGTCGGCCGCTGCTCGAATCCATCTCGAACCTGATGGGCTGGGTCGCCTTCTTCGAGAACTTCATCCAGATCGCCTGCCTGCTGTTCGCCTGGGCGCTGATCCTGCTCGCCTTCTTCATCCTCGCGGTCCAGCTCTTCGTCACCTTGATCGAGTTTAAGCTGACGACGCTCGCCGGCTTCGTGCTGATCCCGTTCGGCCTCTTCGGCAAATCCGCCTTCATGGCCGAGCGCGTGCTGGGCAACGTCATTTCCTCCGGCATCAAGGTGCTGGTGCTCGCCGTCATCATCGGCATCGGCTCCACCTTGTTCTCGCAGTTCACGCAAGGCTTCGGCGGCCAGACCCCGACGATCGACGACGCTATGGCGATCGTGCTCGCCGCGCTCTCGCTTCTCGGTCTCGGCATCTTCGGACCCGGCATCGCCAACGGCCTCGTCTCGGGCGGGCCGCAGCTCGGCGCTGGCGCCGCGGCTGGTGTTGGCGTCGCAGCCGGCGGCATGGTCGCGGCAGGCGCTGCGTCAGTCGGCACCGTCGCCTCTGGCGGCGCGGCCCTCGCCAGTGGCGCGGCCGCCGCTGCGCGCGGCGGCGCTGCCGTCGCTGGTGGCGCTTCCACCGCCTACAGCCTCGGCGCAGCCGGTCAGTCGGGCGCGTCGGGCATTGCATCCGGCCTCGGCAATGTGGCGAGCACCGGCGCGAAGGCCGCTGCCTCGCCGCTGAAGCGCGCCGTGTCCCGTGCGTCCGACAGCCTCAAGTCCAGCTTCGACGCCGGCTCCCGTGCCGCGACCGAGATCTCCGGCGGCGCATCCAGTGACGGCGGCGCGACGGAAGCCGCGCCCGCTGCAACCGCGGCTGCCACCCGCGACGGTCCGCCTGCCTGGGCCAAGCGCATGAAACGCTCGCAGCAACTCGCCCACGGCGTCCAGGCAGCCGCCCATGCCGTCAAATCCGGCGACAGCCATGGCGGCGGCTCTTCCGTCAACCTCTCCGAAAGCGACTGACTATGAACTTCTTCAAACGACCATCGACCCACTACGGGAAAGCACCACAACCCGAAACGCCCTATCAACGCGCCGCACAGGTCTGGGACGACCGGATCGGTTCCGCCCGCGTGCAGGCTCGCAACTGGCGTTATATGGCCTTCGGCTGCCTGGCCCTTTCGGCCGGCCTGTCGGGCGGCCTCGTCTGGCAGTCGGCCAGCGGCACCATCGTTCCCTGGGTTGTGCAGGTCGACAAGCTCGGCCAGGCGCAGGCGATCGCCCCCGCCATCGCCGACTATCGGCCGTCCGATCCGCAGATCGCGTTCCATCTTGCCCGCTTCATCGAGCAGGTTCGCTCGATCCCGGCCGACGCGATCATCGTGCGGCAGAATTGGCTGCGCGCCTACGAGTTCACCACACAGGGCGGCGCGCTCGCCCTCAATGACTATGCCCGCGCCAACGACCCCTTCACCAAGGTCGGCAAGCAACAGGTCGCCATTGAGGTGTCGAGCGTCATCAGGGCCTCCCCTGACTCATTCCGCGTGGCCTGGATCGAGCGCCGCTATCAGGACGGATCGCTCGCCGCGACCGAGCGCTGGTCCGCCATCCTCACCATTGTCGTGCAAACGCCGCGCGACGCCGAAAAGCTTCGAGCCAATCCGCTCGGAATCTACGTCAACGCCATCAACTGGTCGAAGGAGCTTGGACAATGACGCCTGCCTTCCGCACAGCCGGAAAGCCGGCTCTCAGTAAATCCTCGCTTGCGCTTCTGCTGGCCTGCACCTCGACTCTCGCCGGCTGCGCGACCAACACGCCGCCGCCCGAGATCAGCTATGATAACGCCGCGCCCGCCACGCAGACGGTCGACCCGCCGTCGCCGGTACGCATCGTCGAGCTGCCAAGGCCCTTGCCGCTTCCCGGCCAGATGAAGCCGGTGGACGGAGCGCGCCAGCCGGCCGAGGCCGCCGATCCCGCCGCTCGCGTCAATCAGGCCAATGCACAGGCGCGCGTGCAGCCGGTGCGCAACGGCTTCATCAACTCGATGCAGGTCTATCCCTTCACGCAAGGGGCGCTCTATCAGGTCTACACGGCGGTCGGGCAGATCACGGACATCGCGCTCCAGCCCGGTGAGCAGCTCGTTGGCGCCGGCCCCGTCGCCGCCGGCGACACCGTGCGCTGGATCATCGGCGACACCGAGAGCGGCACCGGCGCGGCGAAACAGGTTCACATCCTGGTCAAGCCGACGCGGCCTGATCTGATGACGAACCTCGTCATCAACACCAACCTGCGCACCTATTATATGGAGCTGCGGTCCACGTCCTCGACCTATATGGCGTCGGTCTCCTGGCAATACCCGCAGGATCAGCTCATCGCTTTGCGCCGCCAGAATGCGCAGGCGGAGGCCGCGCAGCCCGTGTCGACCAGCGTCGATCTCTCCCGCGTCAACTTCCGCTACGAGGTGACGGGCGACCGCGCGCCGTGGCGGCCGCTTCGTGCCTTCGACGACGGCCGGCAGGTGTTCATCGAATTCCCGCGCGGCATCGGCCAAGGCGAGATGCCGCCGCTGTTCGTCGTCGGTCCCGAGGGCGCGACATCCGAACTCGTGAACTATCGCGTGCGCGGCAACTACATGGTCGTCGACCGGCTGTTCGCCGCCGCCGAGCTGCGCTTCGGCGCCGACCGCAACCAAAAGCGTGTGCGGATCTCGCGCACCGACGGAAGGCCGGCGTCATGAGCGAGATCGAACCCGGAAAGGAGAAAGGTCCGGAGCCGTCCAGCGAAGACGGCGCCCTGCCGCTTACCGGCGGGCCGGCCGCGCCGATGCGTCTGCGCCCGGAACCGCCGCGCGTGACGCGGCTATCGCGCAAGGTTCTGGCCGGTCTCGGCCTGGTCGCCAGCGTCGGGATCGGCGGTGCGCTGATCTACGCCCTGCAAATTCAGGGCGGGCGCAAGGGCAACGAGGAGCTTTATGCGACCGACAATCGTGCGACCCCGGACGGCCTCAACAGCCTGCCGCGTGACTATACCGGGCCGGTGCTCGGCCCGCCGTTACCCGGCGATCTGGGTCGGCCGATCCTCAACGCACAGAATGCCGTGCCGCCGCCATCGATCGCGACGCCCAATCCCGGCATCAGCGCCGAGGAGCAACGGCGGCTTCAGGAGCTGGAATCGGCCCGGACGGCCCGACTGTTCGCTTCGACCGAGACGCGCAGCGTCTCGACGCAGCCCGCGGCGACCGCAACGCCGACCATCGCACCCACGCCCGATCTCACAAACCTTGGCCTGGCGCCGCAACCGGCGACGCCGACCGCACAGGACCGCCAGCACGCATTTCTCAACCAGGCGCCGGACAAGCGCACGGTCTCGCCCGACCGTGTGGCCGCGCCGGCGTCGGCGAATGTGCTGCAGGCCGGCGCCTTCATTGCGGCGGCCCTCATCACCGGCATTCGCTCTGATCTTCCCGGCCAGATCACCGCCCAGGTGACGGAGAACATTTACGACAGCCCGACCGGCAAGATTCTGCTCGTTCCGCAGGGCACGCGCATCATCGGCCAGTACGACAACGGCGTCGGCTTCGGGCAGCGCCGCGTCCTGCTTGTCTGGAACCGGCTGATCTTCCCGAACGGCCGCTCGATCGTGCTTGAGCGCCAGCCCGGCGCGGACGCAGAAGGGTATGCCGGCCTCGAGGATGGCGTCGATTATCACTGGGGCGAGCTGTTCAAGGCGGCTGCTCTATCGACGCTGCTAAGCATCGGCGCGCAGACGGGATCATCGGGTGATGAGAGCGATATCGTTCGAGCTCTGCGCCAGGGCGCGGGCGAGAGCATCAGCCAGGCAGGGCAACAGATCGTCAACCGCCAGATCAACATAGCGCCGACACTGACGGTCCGACCGGGCTTCCCCGTCCGCGTCATCGTCACGCGCGATCTCGTGCTCGAACCGTACGGAGGCTGAGATGGCCAAGCTGAAATTGGGACCGATCGCCGACGAAAAGCCGGTGAAAGTAACGCTTGAACTGCCCGCTAACTTGCATCGAGATCTCGCCGCCTATGCCAGCATCCTCGCCAGCGAGACCGGGCGGTCTGCAGCCGACCCGATCCGCCTGATCGTGCCGATGCTGGAACGCTTCATGGCGACTGATCGTGGGTTCGCGAAAGCGCGGCGATCAAATCCAGCTCACTGATCCTGCGAGGCATTTAACTCGGTCTTGCGGCTCCGGCGCGCCTTCGCAATGCTCAAGAAGCGCCGGAAAGCAGGATTATCGTTACGGGGTGACCAAACCGCCGCAAACGGGATCACTTCATCCGAAATCAGCCTCTGCACAATCCCAAGGCTACATCTCTCGGCCATGGACTCGGTAGCCAAGAGTATACCGCGGCCAATCGCCACTAAGGTCAATAGGTTATCGCAGCCAACATTTTGAGCCAGAACGGTTGGCCTGTATCCGACTTCGGCCAAGCGCTTCGTCAGGAGACCGTGTAATTCTTGGCGCAGGCCAGTTTCGGCTATGAAGAAGATCTCTCTTGTCAGATCCGGCCAAGACAGTTCCGCTCGATTAGATAAAGGGTGATCTTGAGGCAAAATCGTATAGATCCGCTCTGACCAAAGCGGCATGGAGTCGCACTCGCAACAAGGAAATGTGTCAGTGATGAAGGCTATGTCAAGATCAAAGTCTCGGATGGCTTTGATATGTGTTGTCGGATCGCCTTCGACAAGTTCGATCTGTACGCCTTCATGGTTTGTACTGAATTCTCCAAGAAGATCCTTCAGAAAGCTGCTGGCAATCGGAGCCACCAACCCGATACGTAAAAGGCCCTCTACACCACATCCAGTTAGGGAAACATCGCTTAGGCCGTCGTCAACCTGTTTAAGAATGGCTTGCGCTTTCCCCCTAAACCTCTCTCCAGCAACAGTGAGCCGAACTCCTCCGTTGGTGCGTTGAAACAGTGATACACCAAGTTGATCTTCAAGGTCGCGTATGCAGCGACTGATTGTAGACTCCTGAATGCCAATAGAATTGCTGGCCTTACGAAAACTTCCATTCTTTGCAGATTCCAAGAAATATCTCAGATGGCGCAGCTCTGGGAAATTCAGACGCCTCGCCATCTTGGAGTTTCTCACTCTGGATTTGGCATATTAATGTGATTTCCATTTGCCGAGCGGCTAGATGGAAATTGCAGTCCGACTGCAATTCGATTCCAGCTGTTTATCGTTCCAATTGTCGCAATGAGATAGACAATCTCTGCGGAAGTGAAGACCGTTTCAGGTGAGGCCTCGACGTTGGTGATTGCGTCGTTCAACGACGTTAGCTTCTCCGTCAGTGCAAGTGCAGCGCGCTCCCGCGGATTAAAGAGATCTGTTTTCCTCCACTCGGAGAGAAATTCGATCTTTCTCTCTGAAATTCCGATCATGCGTGATATTGACAGATGCAATTCAATACAAAAATCACAACCGTTCAATTGTGAGGCGCGTAACTTTATCAATTCAGTCAACGCTTTTTCCAAGCCGGAACTGTCGACAGTTTTGCTGATTGACAGAAGCGCATCACGAATTGAGGCGGCTTGCACACCGAATTCTTCATAAGTCATGGTCATCACAACGCCTCATATTTCAGGGTGAGAAACAACGCCTGTTCCCACCTTTGCTTGCTGCCGACTGAGCAATGTGATGCGCACTAGGCAGAGTAATGCGATCACAAGAAAATAGAGCCATGCCACATGACCCAAAGGAGAGGTTAAGACGGATACAAAGGACGCTATGGAGAACACAGCGACCACCATCCACAGGAACGGGTGACTGGCGGATACTGGATGCATCTCCATCCAGATCAAAACACTGGCGAGGCCAAACCAAAAAAGAGTAGGGGCATGCCAAGTGACACGGATTACCAGCCATGTTTGCTCAACTGAGCCGCGTGGCGTCGGCAGGTCTTTGACAAGCTTTAATGGGCTTATGAGAGCAAGTTCGCCCATGATCGAGTGAGCGAGCCCGACCGCGATGATCAGCAGAGCGGCTGTCATCAGATGCGGAAACCGTCGATGCAGCAGGTGACTTACCAGGAAGGACGCGGCGACAATTAGGACGCCTATTCCCACAAATGCGATCATCGCCGGATCTCCCAACGTAGTAATTTTACCGTTTTAGAGCAGGTAGATGGCATGATCGTTCTCATCTAGGGATTGTCGGGTGAACATAGCCCGAGAGTGCGCGGGAAATGAGAAAGCGAATGCCATGTTTATGGATCGGGAGAATGGTTTTGAGGTAGATTTCGCCCGCGCGATTGTGGGTGACGCAGACAGTAGAGACGGTTGCGAATTGCCCGCCGTTCTCAACGCTCTTCAGCACGGAAACCCGAAAATCCAAGTGCTTGTTGTCGCGCCCTGCGACGAGCTCGTCACCTGTTAACGTGAAGATGGGCCAAGCCCAGATGGTCTCGCCGACCCTGTACGTTGTTCGGCGTGCGTTCGAAAGAACGTCGGCGACAAGCGGTGTTTCAATACCGAATGGCTTCACCGCGATGTTTCTCAGAATGATGGCGGCTTTCATCCACCCTGGCTTCCCACCGAAGATGCCGAGAAAGATATCGGTGACAGTCATGTCGGCCACCGGCAGCTCGAACCTGTAAGACTCTACGAGACTGGCACGGCTGACGAAATCTGCATGGATCTCAGAGTGCGAAGGGAAATCGACACTCGTCCATCGTGATGCCGAAGGTGCTTCGTTAAGGCTCGGTCGATCCATTCAGTCATCTCCTGCGCGTGCAGAAGGCAGTCGATTTGCCGCAGCGTCCAGCAATGCCCGAGAGTACAAACAATGAAACCCAGTCAGGGCCCGGTAGCCAATGCCGATCCCGCTGCGTCCCTCCGCCGGCACGACGGCGGAGCCGAAATAGAGCGTGGTGTCCCCGCGCTTGGTTTCGATCATAAACCAGGATCTCGTGTTGCCCGACTTGTCGTTCAACATGATCTGATCTGGCTGGCGCGCCTCCACCTGCCAGACGGAAAAGCGTGACACCTCTCCGAGCGCCAGTCGGCGTGCATCCTGGTCGCTTGTGGCATAGCCAAACAGACCGAGAAGCCAGCGCTCGATCTTGAAAAGCGGCGTCGTGTAAAAGGCTTCGACATAATTCGTAAAATCAACATGTCCGGCAACTGTTACGGCGAAGCAGTCCGTGTAGACGCCCTCTCTTTGATAGGCGGCCAACAATGCAGTGGTCGGTAGTTCGCGAGCGGCGACCGATGACATCCTCCTCAATCGGGCAGGTCCGGATGTAGTCGAGGAGCCAGGCCTTTGATGCTCATTTGGGATCATTTCGATCGCTCCAGGGCGCCGGTCGGCCAAAGACAAAGCCGATACCTTGAAGATGTTGAACGAATTCCGGTTGGAAGCCGAGGCGCTGGTAGACCGGATGGCGGATGGTAAGACGATCCTCCGCGCCGAAGCGCCGTATGGACTGCTTCTCGCTGAAGGAATGGGTTTGGCAGATGACAACCGGACCCGACGAGGGGCCGCCGGTTCCGATGACGGGAACCGTCAGATAGGGCTTGCGCATGGAGGCGAACATGTTGCTGAAACCGATATGCCGCATAATCTGCCAGAAGGTGCGCATTGACTGGCGCTGGCCAATGCTCAACTCGCCATCTGCGATCAGGTGACCATCCTCTGACGGAAACTGGAAGTTGATCCGCTTCTTGCCTATCGTGATATCGCTGTGAGATATCTTCGCGTCCAAGCACAGATGCTCGCGGTTATAGCGCACGACACGCTCTGTGCTGTTCCACAATCCATGGCACACCATACGTGCGGGCGAGGCGGTGACGAGCGTGCGAAGAACGGCGTAGGGGCTGGCGGGAACTGGCTCGATTGGACGTGGTGCGGCAAAGAGCGAGATCTGGAGCTCGTGATGCGGTCCAAGATTGGCTTTGGAGAAATCGCAGATCCAGATCGCCGCGAGCGCGCGCCCTTGCGAATCGACAACCGGCACAAGGTCGGCCGGGGCCAGGAGCTCGGATGCGACCTTCGCTTCAACGGTCCCGCCTACCAGAAGCATTGCTCCATCGATGACGTGGTAGGGGGTTGAAAGTGCCTCGCCTGAAATGGTTACTTCGCCATCCAGCGGATGATCTCCAAAGAGGATGCTCTTGCCGGTCATTGTAATTCCCTGCCTAGATCAGGTGGAGTTGTTTCTTGCGTTGATCTCGGCGCCAGCAACCGCATGAAAGTGCTGTAGAGACGCTCCATTTCCGCTGCGTTTTTGCCGTATCCGGTCGCGGTGAGGCCAATGAAGGCGGCGTTTTCGATGATGGCCAGATCTCTGGCGTCTTCGGGGGTGAAGTTGCCGCTGGCAAGATGCAGGTCGGCAAGATAGGAAATTCGGATTTGGTCGATCTCGGCAACCATCTGCTCGACTTCCTGGTTCTTCTCGGCAAGTCGTCGCATGCCATGGCCGATCCTGGGATCGAGATGGATGACGATGCGATTAAGGTGCTCCATTCGTTGCTGAGGCTCGGCTTCGGCTTCAACGCGTTCGATCACGTTTTCGGTGTAACGTTTGCGCCAATGCACGGCTAATGCGGTGATGAACTCGTCGTGACTTTGGAAATGCGCGTAGAAGGAGCCCTTCGTTTTTCCGGCGCGCAGACAAAGCCCGTCGATTGTCAGGGAATCAGGGCCGCCCTCTGCCAAGGTTTCAAGGCCGAAATCGAGCCAGTCCAACACAGACATTCGTAGTCTGCCTGCCTTGCTCATGTCAGGAGGCCCGCAATGCCGAGAAGCCCCAGACCCAGAAACAGGATCCATTGGCCGAATTCCTTCATCGGCAGGCGAAAGATCGCGACCTGAACGATGTTGAGAAGCGCGAACAGGAATGACATGCCGGTCGCCAGAACCGCCAGATCCGAACTTGCGCCAGAACGCGAGGCATAAGCGAAAGCGGCTGCCAGCGCCGCTATGGTAATGGTGACGAGATGCCAGCAGTAATAGTGGGTGTACTTTGCGCTTCGATTAATCTCCGTCGAAGCCAGAAGTGGCCGTACTGCTTCACGACCTCCGGCGACAATGTGGATTACACAAATAAGCGCCGCTACACCCGCAGCAGAAAGGAACCATGCATTCATGGTCAAAGTCTCCAGAACAAATCAACATACCATACCATACCATATCGTATTAATTTGGACAAGCGCGAATATTGAGACCTTTGGGTCTGCTGGCTTGGCCGCTACATCACGTGAGTGATCAGAGAGAAATGACCTGCGCTAATGAGAAACGGTTCCGTTGAGCCACCGCAGTCGCAGTCGATGGATATGGGTTGAGCCTGCGCGGCACCGGCCAGGATTTTTGTCACCTAAAAAAATTTTACCAATCAGATAGCTAAGCGGCTGACCCAAGTAGCAATTTGAGATGATTTCAGGCCCCCGCAACCACGCTACAGCACGCTAGACAACTCTAATCTACGATTCCTTACGACACGCTATCCTCTGGAATCGATAGGTTCAAATCGGGTTCGGACCGTTTCGGAGCGGTAGTGGCCCTGGCGTGTCTCTTGTGCCAACACTTCGTAGATCACTTGCGGGTCATGCGAGTGAAAGGCGGCTTCAGCCGCTTAGTGCGGCGGCTTTGCGCCCCATCTTGGTCATGCAAATCCAAACTGGGAACTCCCAAAAGCAGACGCACATCATAGGGTTATCTTAATAGTCAGGAGAAAGTTCGAATCCTGCCGGGCGCGCCAGATACCGCCGATTTCCCTCCACAGTACGCTATAGCCGCCGAGACCGCGCCCGCGTGAGGAGCGGGAGATAGTCTGTGTAAAAAGGGCGTAGAAGCGGCGGCTTTTTGGCGGTGAAAAGTTCGAATCGTCACTGCCCTTATTGCCGCGCTCGATATGCCCCACCGTGCGGCGCCTCCCATGGTCACCGCTCATATCTCCCCAGATCTCTGTTCGCTGATCAGGCGCTTGGCTCGTCTGCGATAGGGCCAAGCGAGTCGATTTCCGCGATCTTCTGAAACTCGCCGAGATAGTCCTGCTGGCGGTTCGTCAGCCAACGGACGATCCGGCTGTTGGCTAAGAGCTTGGCAATGTACCCGCGCGCCACCGTCAGGTGCAGATTGTCGATGCCATAGGTTTCGTCGACAGATTTGACCTGCGTCTGGAGTGCAGCCAGTTCCCGCTCCATGCGGGCAATCTGCTGACCCGATGGAGTGGGTGTACCCGCACCTCGTCCTTTCTTCGCGGTGACAAGCTGGTTCTCAGGCGTGGCGGCGCGGATCGCCCGCGCGAACATGATCGAGAAGTTGTTTTGGCCGATCATCAGGTCGGCCGCCTCGATCTGCCTGACGGCAGACAATTGGCGCAGAATGTCGAACACCTTCATCGAGCAGGGCGTGTCTTTCAGCATTTCGCCAGCCTCGGGGCTGATCCCCTCTAACAATCGAAACCGCCTCAGAACGGACTGAACCTCAAGATTCAAGGCTTCGGCGATCTCTGTGGCTGAAACACCGCGCTCCATGGCGCGAACGATCATCCGGTGCTCCTGGATTGGCGGAATGCGGTTCACCCGCTTGTTGTAAGTGTAGGTGTCGTCGTCGGTCGCGAGGAGGCATTCGACTTCCGTGATGCCGAGTTCCTTCAACGCCTCTAGGCGGAGGTGGCCGTCGAGCAGAAACCATGTGCTGGCGCTTGCGGTGTCGGCCATGACGACAGGCGCTTCGACAAGGCCGATCGCCTTGATCGAGCTGAGAACCTGCGCATAACTCCGGCTTTCCCGCGCGCCTTCCGGCAATGTCTTAAGGGCAACGATCGCCGAAACCGGAATAGTCACGAAACTCTGGTCGAAAGCCAGATGGATGCTGCCATCGTTTTCGTGGTGATGTTCGGACCAGTCAGTCATTCTTCTCTCCCCAAATCCGCATGGAGAGCGCCTTCGGCATGGATGCCAGCCCCTCGGCCCTGAGCAGGTTCACGAAGCTCTCATCGCCGAGCAGTTCCTTCAGCGCCTCCACGATGAAGAGGAGCCGCGTCTGGGTAAAGTCCGACTTCTTCACCAGAAGCCGCTGTTTCTCAGCCTCACGTTGATAGATCTGCATAAGTTCGTTGGCGGTCAGACGACGGCTGAAGCCCTTCCGGCCCAGGCGCACGACTGGCAACGCTCCCTTGCGCTGGCTCTGCATACGCATTTCGAGCATACGCCGCACAGCGGCGAGCTTCTTTCCGCGAAGCTGGCCGGTCTCGTAGGCGTCGAGCAGCAGGTTCTGCGCCTCTTCCGATTCCGCCTTGGAAATCTCCATCGCCAAGGTGATCGGGATCAACCCTGTCTCGACCGCCGCCACCAGCCGCTCTTCGCCGTGTTCCAGCAGCGAGGCGACCATGTTGACCCAGGATGCGCCGACGCCGATTTTCCTGGCGATAGCAGCGTCGTTGAAGCCGCGCGATCGGAGGGCGCCAATTTCCCGCATGAGATCGATGGGGCGCTGTGTCCGTCTCGCGATATTCTCGACGAGGCTCATCACCAGACATTCGTTTTCGTTCGCTTCGATCACCACGGCGGGGATTTCGGTCTGGCCGAGCATCTGGAAGGCTTCCAGTCGACCTTCGCCGCAGACAAGATCGTACCGCGTCCCGCTGGGACCATCATGACGGCTGACCGTGATGGGGCGCTTCAGGCCAATAGCCTCAATATTATTGACGATCTCGCGGTGCTGGCGCTTGTTGCGAGCACGAGGGTTCAGGACGGTAATGCGGGAAATCGGGATCATTTCGATCCGGTTGGGACGAACAGCGGTCATCAGGCGGCCTCGCAAACAGGGATGGGTCTGGCGATGTCGTAGAGAAGGTCGAGATCGTCGAAGCGGTACGCATCGAGACCGAGGGCATTGTCTTCCGCCAGCCGCACCTTCTCGGAGAGCCTGTCGATGCGCGGAAACAGATAATAGTCGAGCGGCGCACGATTGAGGTTGTCCATACGGACGACGACGGTGATATCGGGCATGAGGGAAGTGTCGAAGCGGATATTCCAGCGCAGGAGTCCGGTCGGCGTCTGGAAGCAGCGCGCGATAACGACCGACACGCTGAATTCGCCGTTGACGATCATCCGATCGGTTTCGAGATCCTGCCAGGCATCGCTGCCCGCCGTGCGCAGCCCATCGAGAACATCCCGCACGATGCCGGGGTGGAGCGTTCGCAGGTGGCGGTTGATTTCGACATAGCGATAGTCCCGTTCCGGCTTGAAGCCGACAAGGCTGTAGGCTCGGAGCAGGCTACCGAAGCGCGAGCCGTAGGCGCTGCTTGACGGCAGATCGTCGCATTCATCAATGACGATGCCGGACAGGAGTCCTTGCTTCTGGTAGAGTTCCCGCAGGGCCAGAAGCATTTCTTCGTCGCTCAGGCGGAACGAGCGCGCATTGATGATCGTTCTGGCCGCATCGAACAGCTCCCGCTCGACAATGGCCACAAATGCCCCCTTGGACCTGATCCACTTGTCGGGCGTGTTGCGGACACGCTTCTTCTTCAGCTTGAAGGAGCGGCGGTTCCAGACATTGTCGCCGGCATATTTCTCGTTGATCAGCAGTTGGTGGACGGTGCCTCTGGTCCAGGGGCGGTCAAGATCGGTCGTGAGACCCCGCATGTTGAGATCGGCGGCAATCTCGCTTTCGCTGTGTCCTTCATGGACGAAAGCCCGATAGATTTCTCGGACCAGCTCGACCTCTTCGTCCGGCCCCGGCGTTAGGATCACGCGATCGGTCTGGAGGCTCTTCTGCTCCCCGCGCCCAAGGTATCCTTTGATCGTTCCGTGTTCGTCGATCAGCGTGCGCCGCAGACCAAAGCCCGCCGGGCCGCCCTGGCGATAGCCCTTTTCGATCAACCGCCCCTGACCGGCGAAGACCTTGACCGAAAGCTCGCGGCTATATTCGCCGGCCATGGCGCTCTTCACGCCCTTGATGATGGCGGCGATCGGGCTGCCGTCGTTCTCGAACTGCTCGGCACAGTATTGGACGCGAACGCCGGCGCGCTTGCAGATATATTCGTAATAGGCACTCTCGTCCGTGTCCTGAAAGCGGCCCCAGCGGCTCACGTCATAGACAAGGATCACCTCGAAATCGCTACGTCCTTCCGAAACGTCTGCAATCAGGTTCTTGAACGCATCGCGGCCATCAACGCTAAGACCGCTTTTGCCTTCATCAGCATAGGTTCTGACAATCTCGATTCCACGTTCTTCTGCATATCGCCTGATCGCGTCGGCTTGGTTTTCCGTCGAATACTTCTGATGGTCCGTCGACATGCGGACGTATTCGGCAGCCCGAACAGGACGTTCCGGCTGCTGTGATCGATCGTCGTCATGAAGTTTCCGGCTCGCCAAGTTCTACCCTTCCCCGATCCCCGGCCGTGGTGGCCCGAGCGACCAGCCACAGCAGTGAATGACGGGGCTCTGCCGTCACTCCGCACTGAAACCAATGTAGCTGCGGAGGAAACGGAAGATGTTGCAGAAGAAGGGCAGGAAAATACCGGCATGGAAAGGCGCCCTTGCTGGGCGCGAAACCTATGCTCGGACGATGGCGGAGTTGCTGAACAGAGAGGTTGGGGACAGCCATAGCGCGGTCAAGCGACTCATGCTCCAGACGGACGCGAGCGAGAGGACCGTCAAGCACTGGCTTTCGGCGCAGCACGGCCCCGGCACCCTGCACTTCCTGCGTCTCCTAGTCTCTTCGCCGGTCATAAGGGCTTTTGTTCTCGGCCTGATAGAAGGTCCGGCTTCGCGACAAATCTCTGGTCGGGTGGATCGATTTTCTCAAATGATCGCAAAGGACGCCTATCTCGTCGGTGAAGCTGCCGCCGGCGCATCGAGCCGGGGACATGGAAAGAGTGACCCTAAAGATGACCCTGATCGTGACCCTATTAGAGCGGAATCCGATCAGGTTGCATCGTATCCTGCGGCGCTGAAGTAGTTGGCGCACTCGTTGGGCGGGAAGAGGTCGAGGATGCGTCCGATGGCATCCCAGAGGCCGCCGACGGTTCGTTCGGCGGCTTTTCTCAACAGCGCCTTGAGCTTGGCAAAGGCGTTCTCGATAGGGTTGAAGTCCGGGCTGTAGGGCGGGAGGTAGCGCAGGTCCGCGCCCGCCGCCTCGATCATCTCGCGCACGCGCGGCCCCTTGTGGCTTGACAGGTTGTCCATGACGACGATGTCGCCGGGTCTGAGTTCGGGGATCAGCACCTTTTCGACATAGGTCTGGAAGGCGTCCCGGTTGATCGGCCCATCCAGCACGAAGGGGGCGACGAAGCCGCGAAGGGTCAGCGCGCCCACGAAGGTCGTCGTCTTCCAGTGGCCGTGTGGCACGCCGACCCGAAGCCGCTCGCCGCGCCGGCAGCGCCCATGGCGGCGCGCCATGTTGGTCGAGGCCCAGGTCTCGTCGATGAACACCAGCCGGTCGGGATCGAGGTCGAGCTGATCCTCGAACCATTCTTCGCGCCGGATCAGGACGTCGGGGCGGTCCTGCTCGGTGGCGTGCGCGGTCTTTTTTTGCGCGTGATGGCGTGACGCGCGAAGAAACGCTGGATCGTGCCGAAGCCGAACGCGAGACCCTGCTCCGCCAGGCTCGCGCGGACTTCCTCAATGGTGGCGTCCCGGCCCGGGCCGAGCGCGGCCATCACTGCGTCATGGTGCGCTTCTATCCGATCCGAACGCCGGTCGCCGCCAAGCCTCCCGGGACGTGGATCACCCTGTTCGCGCTCCCGCTTGCGCCAGCGACTGACGCTCGCGGCACTGACCCCAAAACGCTCGGCTGCTTCGCGATGCGTCGCGCCCGCCGCCACAGCTCCAAGAACCCGAACCCGAAGATCGACCGACAGCGCTCTCGACATGCCTGCCGGCCTCCATCCGGCAGACAGTCTGAATCACTTCAACGCTGATTTGGGAATCCCTCCCGATTCAATCAGGTAGGGTTCCGCTCTAATGACCCTGAAATGGTGGAGCTAAACGAGCGGCAGCACTGGTTTTTGTCACGAGTCGCGGAAGGCGGTCGATGCGGGGCCGCCGAGATCATGGCGATGTGGAAGGTCAGCCTGAAAACGGCCCGCCGCGATATTCACGGCCTCCAGCAAGCGAAGTTGCTGGTGTATATCGGCTCCCGACGAAAAGGGCGGTATCGTTGCATTCAACGGCGACGTGGATAGATTCGACTCGGCCGCACTTCCACTGATACGAGCTGCTTCATCTGAGCGCCCGGTTTGCGCCCCGGTGTGACTAAATGGCGACCAGTTCGGCGATTTTGGTGGCGACTTCCGCCATCGACTCCTCGGCAGTGCTCAGCCCGGCTCGGGAGGCTAGCAGGAGGCTGACCTGCTCAAGCTCCTCATAGGTCGTTCCGTGAACAACTGGAACGAGCCGCTCACGTCTGAGGAGCGCTGAAAGCTCTTTGTCTGCGATGCCTTCTGCCGGGAGGCGTCGCAACATAGCCGGAGTTACCAACACGATGCCGACGCGCGAGTTCACCAAGCCCTTATCGATCGCCCGCATCATCGGCACCCCGAGGCCAAGGTCCTTCTCGCTGAACCACACGCGGACACCGCGTGCTTCGAGCAGATCATGCAGTTCTTTGGCGGAGCCCTGCCTGTCATCCCAAGCGTGACAGAGAAACACGTCTCGAAGGTCAGGCTGCGAGACCGCTAGGTTCTCCACGTTTTCTCGAACCGGCGTAAGCGCCTGCACTTGTTCAGACGTATACCACACCGCCGAACCGGCTCCTGACCAGCGAGGCTTTGAGGTGCGGCGCCCCGACCCGCCGCTGCTCCGACCGTTGCTACCAGAGGAGAAGTACGAAGGAGACGAATATGAACCGGAGCTGCTATAGCCGCTGCCATACCCGCTGTAGCGGCCATAGCGGCTCCCGCATGCAGGACAGTTGGCTGCCGCTGCCGATGAACGATGGCCCCTCGATGGTGCGGTGCATCTAGCCATGCTTTCTCTTCTCCTTCACCACTTCGCCAGCTCGCGAGTCTTATTGAAGCGCTTTGTGGCTCATCTAAATTGACTGATAAGTTGCATCGCGTACGTCGAAGACGAGCAATGCCTCACGCCTTACGCCTTCAATATCTCGGACGGACGGATGGCAGAGATGATCTTTGAAACCACATCCAATCCTGTAATTGCGACCAATCTTGGAAACGCTGACCACGGCCTCAGTCCCATCCGTCAGTTTTCCTGGTAGATAACCAATTCGTTTCTCTTTCGACCGAGCCAAGTGATTTCTCCTATACGGGCCGCTAGACGCGCGGCGTGATTCGCGCTGCCGTCCGAATGTCAGCGATCTGTGTGCCAATCGCCTGAAGGCTTTGGCGCATGTCGTTGAAGACTGGCTTTTCTGCCTCTGGATCGCTGATCGTTAGAATGGCTGTGAAGGGGACGCCGCCCTCGGGCATTACTTCTCCAGCGCGGGTCAGATACTCAACAAATAGTCGCCAGTTCGACGAAGGCCCAACTCCCTGCGGGAAGGTCTTGGCGTGGACCTTTACCGGACTCCATTTCAGGTCATGTTCGATTAGCTCCGCCTCGACCGCTGGCGATTCTCGCGAAGACGGGAGGTAAAGCGGATCAAGTCGGCCCTTCCATTTGCCTTCATCCTGCTCTTGTTGCAGAACAGCGTTCACGTTTACGCGGACGAACTCGGAACCAAACCGAGCGTCCAGCGGCGGCGTAGATACGAGCGTGAGCTTTGCCCGCCCTCGACATTTGCCGCCAGGCCCAACCAAAGATGCCGGCCATGGGAACCGGAAATTGATCTGCTGGCCGTGCTGGATACGTGAGGCGAAGACCAGGGTAATGGAATGATCGCCTGTCTCCAGAATGCGTTCAGCAGATGGTGGCATTCCAAAGCCGACAAGGTGCCGTGCCACCGGTGCCAGCATCTTTGAACCCAAAGGTTCTGGAATCTCAGCGTGGTGGACCAACAAACCTATGAGGGTTTCACGAGAGACCTCGCCTTCTATGGCATGATCGAGGACCGCTGCCGTCTTGGCGACCAAAGGCGAGGCGTAACTGGTGCCGCAACCGTCGATTACTGTTCCATCCGGAAGAATAGAGAAAAGGCCGTGCCCGAGCGTCGCATGCTGCGTACCCGCTCCTCCGATATGGGCAAGGTCGGGTTTCCCGCCGGACCTAAGCCCAGGCCCCCGACGACTGAAACGGGCCGGGGCGAAAGGCACGCAACCGCTGTGCCCTGGTGGATTCAGTGCAGCAACAGCAACATTTCTTGCACTCTCCGCTGGCGTCAGGAGTCCGTCGTTTCTCGCAAGTGCAAGATTGGAAAGGGCCGCTGCCGCATCGACCGGCCACTCCGGGCGAAGGTCTTGAGGTTGGATGTTGCCGGCGGAAATGAACACGACAGCATTATTTTCCTCGGCAATCTGATCGAGCCGGACCGCATGTGGGCTGTAACGATCGGGCGCGGCGGGCTGAAGGATGTTCAGACTCATATTGAAGACACGCACGCCATGCCGCGCCCGCGCATCTGCGACGGCCGCATCCATTTCATCGAAAAACTGCGGAAGGCCGCCCGAATAGTAGGATGCGAAGGCACCGGCCTTCTGCTCATTTGGGAAGACAGCTACGTCAACCAGTTCCGCTCCGTCGGGTTCGGGGCAAGTCCCCGCGCCATTGATACCGGCTCCAGCGACGGCAAGGCCGCCAATGAACGTGCCGTGGGAAAGATCCATGTCTTCTTCAGCAAGCACGCCCCATCGATCGATGACCCAGTCAGACAAGGCCGAGCTTATGCCGCCATCGATGATACCCAGCCTCGGATGGGTTCTGCGGCTATCGCGAACTGGCATAGTCGCGTGATCTGGTCGAGCGCGGCTCGGCGTTGCCGGGCGAGCAGAATGCACCACGATGCCGGGCAACTCGATCCGCCGGACTAAGGGATGCTTGTCTAAGAAAGCCAGCAAACGGCTGTGATGCTGAACGTTCGGGTCGAACGGCGCAAGCTCACGGCGCTCCTTCGATGATACGCTCGTCAGCCGTAGGACGGCGCCATCTCCGGCTCGATCCAGACGCACGGAAAGCATTGGGAGCCGCTGTCGCCAGTTAGGCAGACGCTCCACTGATAGACTTTGTTCAAGGGCATTGAAGCCGGCAACGAAGGACTCGACCAGACGTCTGCGCGCGGGGTCGAGGCGATCCCATTCGGCACGCGGTGGTAATACGTCGAACAATTCGACCTGATACCCGCTTCCCGTCATCGGATTGGCCAGCCATGCAACAGCCTCTTCGACTGAAAAGCTGCGCTTGTCGGAAGCGCCATAGAGTTCGATTCGGTCGATTGCTCCGGTCTCGCTCTTTTGCGCCGAAGGGTTCGGTACCTCCTTCCTCTTTTTCTCGTCGTAACGCATTCTGGTTTGCGTTTCGGCTTTGGCGATTTCAGCTTTCACCTGCGCCAATGCCGACGGGCGGCCTTCGACAAGCATCACACCGAGATCTCCACCCCCGACTAGAGGCGCCCGGTCGCTGCGGAAAAGCGCCCCAACCGGCCGATGGCTCTTTGCCCAGGCATCTCGTTTAAGGATGACCTTGACGTAGCCGATCGGTCCCTGCGCTTGCGCCGAAAGAACCCCGGAAATAGTGTCGATTTGCTCGATCAGAGCTGCCTTATGGGCGCCAAATTCCCGATCGCGGTGGGCAAAGAAGTCCTTGCGACCGCCTCCGCCGCCTGCCTCTCGGGCTTCCTCATAATTGTCCGGATTGAGGACGATCTGGATCGGGCTAGCCATGATTCACGCCCCCATCGGCTTTACTGGCTTGTCGACCGAGTTGACGGCTTACAGTCGATTTATCCCGCCCTGCGATTTCGCCGATGTCGGCCATTGAAAATGCGAGAATGGGGTCGTCACGCATGGCCCGGAACAGAGTGGCGGGATCATCGAACAGCAGCGTTCGACGCTCACTCTGAATACGGGCCGCGTTGAGAGTCGCAAACTGACGGAGCGTATCCAGCAATCCTCGGCGATCGTCCTCGCGAACCGTGGTGGCCTTCTTGTATGTCCGCACCAGCGCTTCGATCTCCGCTCCGGTTGAGCCTTCAGTGAACCACGCAATAAGGCGTAGATGGCTGTCGGGAGCCGATACAGGCGGCATAAACATGGCGGCGATCGCCTTCCGCACCTCAAAATCGGGCTTTGGGATTTCAAGCTGGACCTCAAAACGGCGCCAGACCGCCGGATCAAGCAGCTTCGAGTGATTGGTAATGCCGATCGTCAATCCTATGTTTTGCCTAACATCCAGATTTTGGAGAAGGGCATTCACAACGCGCTTGATCTCGCCGACCTCCTGGGGATCGTCACGGACTTTTGCAATCGCGTCGAACTCATCAAGTAGAAGCACGCAGCGATAGCGATTGGCGAATGCGAAAAGATTTCCAATATTGCGCGCCGTCGTTCCGAGAAATGAGGAAACAAGGCCATCCAGTTTTACGAGAACAACGGGCAGATCCAGCTTGCGAGCAATCCAGAGGGCCAGTCGAGTTTTCCCCGTGCCAGGCGCTCCGTAAATCAAACACGTCTTTGACGGCACGATATCGACGGTCGCGAGCGCCTCGAAATCGGTCCACTCATCGACGATCGTCTCAATGGCCTGCGTCACAGTCGAATTGAAGAGCGGGGCCGTTCCCTCGACCTCCGACGGAAAGATGATCTCCGCCAAGGCGGCCGCCGTTTCACGATCGACAGGAATCGGCGTATTGCGACCGAGTGTCTCGCCGGAAAGGTTCGCTCGCGAGCGCTCGATTCGGCTCGGGGCCACCTCCGTCAAGCGCTCCGCCGTGGCAAGAATCCCTGCGAGCGACGCTGCTTGCTTTTCCTCACCATCTTTGACGAGAGCATCCCTTAGCCGCTCGACCTGCTTGCGCAGCGCTGGCGTTGGCGCGCCCATCGCCGTTCGGCAGAGCGCCTGAATGATTGAAAAGTGCTCCATGCGCTAAACCTGCGATCTGATGCGAGATTGATGATCTATGATGCATGTAGATGATAAATCGTTGCGCGTCAACGAAAAATGTTGCGAACTGACTTGATTTCGATGCGTCTCTGGTGGCGAGGGTGCGGGATGCGTGCTGTTTGTTGCAGCCAAGCCCCGTACTGCTTCGGACGCGGAGTCTGGAGCGCCGCATCAATCATCTCCTGGAGGGCCGGACGGCGATCGTCGGTGGCGCTGCTGCCGGGCTCGACATAGTCCTCCACGATCGTCCAGCTACGCGCCGCGTAGTAACGCTCGATCTGGCGCCGTTGGTCGGGGATCGACAGGTTGCTCTCGGCCTGCCGGCCGGTCGAGACACGAAGGTAGGAGACGACACGGGTCGTCGAGTGTCACCTCGCCATGACCTGAAACACGTTCGCTGATCCAAACGCCATGGGCAGCAAGCTTGCTGCCGGGTGAGTGAACGTTTAGACTGGTTTCTATCGGTGTGTATTTGTCATCGGGCTACTACGCAACTGTACGAAATAGGCCGCTTTTACTGCGGTTCGTGAGTGATTTTAGTAAAGAATGGCGCGGTTGCGATGATCGCAAGTTAAGATTAAATCCTGCCCCCGCAACCAAAATCCAAACACCACACAAAAACTCCCGTGAGCTCAGCTCCGGGAGTTTTTGTGTTTGATCGGGTGTGATGCGGGGGGCGGAGCTGGCGCCGCTTGTTTGGACAGCGCCCCGCGGGATTTGAGAGGATCTCACGCCGGGGTGTCGACTGCGAGGCCTCGCGATTTCTGTGGTGGCGCACTTTCTCCGGACTGTGGCCTCGAGATCGAATTGGTCCCAGCGCGCACCCACCACTTCGCCGCAACCTTGCCCGCCGGACAGCAGAGTCAGGTGCGGGTTTTTTCGGGGCGCGCCTCGGTCGCAAGGACAGCGAGCGCGGCGGATGACTGGGCGGCTTCATCAGGCGAGGGATGGCGATCCTGCGCCTGCGTCGTTCGGGCAAAGCTGGCGGCGGGATGGTTGGCGCGGATTTGCCCGCGGACGATTGAGGGGAACGTCTTGAGGCGGCTATCCCCAGCCGGTTCGTCCCAACCGGCGTTGCCTTGCGTCGCGCCTGCCGGTGATGCCCCCGGGGATCTGGCGTGGGAGGCGAGCGATCCAGATCCTCGAGTTGGATCTTCATCACCTTGCCTGCATCCCATCTCGTTCGACTGCCATCGCCCTCACCAACGGCGCACCTCAATCCAGCGCCTCTCGGGTGACGGAAAGGGCATAGGCGAGGCGGAAGGCGTGGGTGGGGGTTGGGGTGGCGACGAAGGTGGAGATCAGGCGTTCGAGGCGGGTGAGGCCGAGAGTGGTCGCTTCAGGCCGGAGGCTTGCCGTTACAGGGGCGTGGCGCGCGCCAGCTTCGTCGGCGACGGCTTCGAGCATGCGGTCGAGGAAGCGGCGGAGCGGGTCGATCGAGCGGACCGGCGGAGGGCGGGCCGACATGCGGCGTTTCATCAGATCGGCAATAGCGCGCCAACCGGCGGGAGCGCGGGGGAAGTCGAGTTGCAAGGGGAAGGGACGGGTGGCGTTGCTCTTGACCCAGAGACTGAGGAGACAGGGGCGAGGGCCATCGGCGCCGGGGCGCAAGGCGACGAGTCCCGCGAGGATGTTGCTGGAATGGCGGCGGAGCGCGGCGGGATCGTCGGCAATGTGGGCGGGAAAATACAAGGTGAGGGCGACATCACCGGCGTCGCGCCAGTCCCAGCGCCAGGTCTGGTCATGAGCATCGAAATCCGGCGCGGCGACGTGGGTGGGGAACAGCACCGCCATCGGCTCGGCGACGCCGCGCCGCAGGCCGCGGGATTCACGCAGGATGCGGTCGAGATCGGACCAAGCGCTGACGGCGCTGCCGCGACCGAGGAGGGTGCGGATGTCGAACGGCCCGGCTCCGGGCCGGGCCGACTGGTTCAGCCCGAGCGCACCGTCAGGGGCGATCGCGGCCTCAGGTAGTGTGAGGGTGCTTCCCATCAACTGGGCTGGCGTGGCCAGGCGCCACAGGGGCTGCCGGTAGACCTCGGTTTCGGAGAATGCGAGGTCGATGCCGGGTCCGCGTGCCTCGACGGCGCGGTGCAGCCGCCCGGTGGCCACATCGGCGAAAACCAGCGTCATGCCGCGCGCGCCGGCGGGGGTGCGCCAGTGTTCGGCGCCGATGAGGGCAACGTCGCGGGCCTCGCCCCGGACGTAGCTGCGAGCGAGAACGCCGGTCAGCAGCGGGTCGGTGGGGTTGGCGCGGATCGCCTCGGCGAGGGCGTAGGTCTCGGCAAGGGCGGCGAGGCGCTGGCCGGGCCGCTCGGCGATGTCGTCGCTGGCGTCGGTATCGAGACGGCGAGCGAGGGCGCGCAACTGGCTTGCGAGCTGCGGCGCATCCTCGGTGCGGGCCATGATGGCGACGGAAAACAGGCGACCGCAGGCGCTCCTCGGACTGCCGGCGGCGAGCAGGGTGGCGGCGGCGCATAATGCATCCACGACACGGTCGAGCAGTTCCGGCGTCACGCCGGCCGGCCCGGTGGCATTGAGAACCTCCGGCAGCGGCGCGCCGGAATCCTGGCGCAGCACCAGGGCCGCGGCAACGACGGCAACGCGGCGGCGGGAGGGCTTGCCCTTGTGCACGGCGCCGGTAAGGCCGAGCCCCCATGGGAACACCACCCGATCGCCGGTTTCGCCAAAGCGCACGGACGGGGAGCCGTCGCGGCGGATGTCGACGGAGGTCGCGGCGAGCGCGACGGCCTGCGGCCATTGCTCGCCGGCGAAGGCGCGCAGGGCGTCGAGATCGAATTCGACCGGTGACACGGGATCGGCGAGGAGAACGGCGGCGAGCGCTCGATCCGGAGGGGACTCGGCCGGCCGGGCGGGGACCGGGGCGGGTTGGGGAATCGCAGCCTCGGACACGCCCGGGGCTGTGTCGCCGGGAGCGGGCGCGGCGTGCAGCGCCAGCACGGCGGCAAGCATGTGGCGGCAGACCCCGACGGCCGGGCAGGTGCAGCGAGAGGCCTTGAGGCCGCGGGCCGAGAGCTCGACGGTCACCTCCTCGACGGCGATGGTCGCCGTGTCGGTGCCGCGGGTGCGGATAGCGACCTTGCCGGCCTCGACATCTCGGCTGGCGCGGATGAACAGTCCGCGGGACGCATGGGCCGTCAGCGCGGTTTCGTCGAGCGCGGCGACGAGGGCTTCAAGCGGGGTGGCGGCCGGCGTCCTCATTGCAGTACCTTCGCCAGCCAGTCGGCGAATGCCTCCGGCGTCAATGCCGCGACATTCATGCCGACACTCGCGAGTCGGCCGGCCATGTCGCGGTCGTAGTCCGCCCGGCCGGTGTCATCGAGGGCGGCGAGGCCGAGCATGCGGACACGGGCCTCGCGCAGGCGGGCGACGGCGGCGAGCAACCGGCGGGGACTGCCGCCCTCCATGAAGTCCGAGATGAGGGCGAGGACGGTCCGGGTCGGCGTTTCGACGAGTCCCTCGCAATAGCTCACCGCCTTACCGATATCGGTACCGCCGCCGAGTTGCATCGACAGAAGCAGCGACAGTGGATCATCGAGGTGGTCGGTGACGTCGACGATCGCGACATCGAACAGCACCATCTTCACCCGTACGCCAGGCATGCCGGTGAGGATCGCCGCCATGAGGGCGGCAAAAATCACGCTGTCGGTCATGGAACCGGACTGGTCGACGCAGAGGATGATGGTCCAGTCGAGATGGCGCTTCTGACGCGCCATGAAGTGAAGTTCCGCGATCATCAGCCGCTTTCGTTCCGGGTCATAACCGGCGAGGTTGGCGCGAATGGTGCGGCGCGCGTCGAAATTGGCGGCGATGCGCAAGCGCGAGCGGCTGTGACGGGCGTGGCGGCCGCTGAAGGTGCGGTCGAATCTGACGCGGAGGCGCCGCATCAGCTGGTTGACGATCTTCTGGGCGATGGCGCGGATTTCGGCGCGCAGGGTCGGATCGCCGCGATCGCGGAAGCTCAACACGGCGCGCAGCAGCGTCGGCGACGGAGCAAGATCGGCGAGCAAGCGTGGATCGCGCAGCAGGTCATTGAGCGCATAGCGCGCTATGGCGTCGTCGCGCAGCACCTCGAGGGCGGCGTTGGGAAACAGCTCCTCGGCGCGCTTCAGCCAGTCGAGGGCGCGCAGGCGGGTCGCTTCGCTTCCGGCGCCGCGATCGCCGCCAAGCGACAGACCGCGCTCGGCATATTCGCGGTCATAGAGAAAGGCGAGCGCGGCGTCGCGGTCGAGATCCGACGGCGACAGCACGTCGCCGAGCTTTTGCCCGGCGAAGCGCCCGAGAACCAGGCGCCAGCGTTCGACAGCCGTGCGCATCAGGTGCCCTCCCAGTGAGAGAGGCCGTCGGCGGCGAGGCGTTCGCCGAGGGCGCGATCGGCGGCGGCGGCTCGGGCGAGGAGGGCCAGGTCCGCCGTCTCGTCGGCAAGGAGCTGGCCAGCGGAAACACCGTGCATCTCGCCGAGCGCCTCGGCGAGTCGGTCGGTTTCATGCGGGGCGAGGTGGGTGAAGCCACGCCGTAGCGCTGGCAGGGCGGAAAGAAAGGTCGTTTCGTCGAGGGCTGCAAGCGCGGCGTTGGCGGCGGTGAGGATCTCGCCGTTGAGCCACAACAGCATCGGCGCGGTGCCGATCATCCCCTCCAGCGCCTGGGCGCGCTCTGTCGGGCTTATGCCGACGCCTGTCAGCGTGCCTCGCAACAGCGTGGCGAGCGTCGTTGGCGGCTGATGACCGGCGCGCACCAAAAGGGCCATCACCGCGCCGGCGAGGCGGGGCAGGCAGGCGCGGTTTGCCAGCAGGTCGTCGAGCGCGGCAAGGAAGCGGCGGTGATCGAAGCGCTCGCCATATGGTCCGCGCAGCATGGCATCGAGGGTGCGCAGGTCGTCGATGCGTTGCGACAGGGCCATGTCGGGCGCCTCAGCGAGGTTGGTGATCAGGGTGATGGCCTGGTTGAAGGCGAGGACGCAGACACCGACGAGATCCGGCGCATATGGGTCGTACAGCGGATCGTCGGGTTGCGCCGCGCCGGAGAGGCGGCCTATCAAGGCGGCAAGACCGCCGAGGTCGGGGCTTGCGGCGATGGCAAGCTTCAACGCGTCGACGAGCGGAGCGAGGTAGCGGGCGAGGCCGGCGCGCAGGCCGATCAGCACCAGCCGGGTCAAAGCCGCGAGGTCGTTGCCCTGCCCGTCCTCGGCCAGCTGGAGGCGTTGCGCCTCGAGCTGATGCAGCGCCGCGCGTGGAACGGTGGCGCTATGTCCTGAATGGGCGATGAGGCGTGCCTCGACCAGCGGCGTCCAAGCAACCAGCCATTCCTCGTGCAACAGGCCGTTGCGGTGGCCGGCGATGAAGTCGGGCCCCTCGCGCAGCTGGGCGAAGCCGGTATCGATGAGCGTCATCTGGTGCAGGAAACGGGAGGCGTTGCGATGGGCAGCGTTGCGGCGGATATCGAGGGAGCGTGTCTTGCGCAGGCTATCGCCGAGGTCGATGCGGGCATGCCTGGCGCGGGCACGGGCATCGGCGATCAAAGGCGGTTGGCCGGCGGCGGCGGGAACGTCGCCCAACCGGTGGCCGGTGAGCCAGGCGGCCATGGTTTCGGTATAGGGGTCGGCAGTACCTGCCTCGGCCTTGACCAGCGCGGTGCGGGCGGCATCGATCAGGTCGCGCGCCAGCACTGCCTCGCGCCCCTTGAGCCGGGCCAACCCGGACGCAATGCTGACGAGTTCGACGATCTGCGAAACGCCGACGCGCCGGCCGGTGGCGGCCGAGGCCGCGGCAAAACCGAGGCCGGCCTCAAGCGTGGCCTGGCGCCAGTCCGGCGGGCCTTGCGCCGCGTCGGCCAGTTCCCAGAGGCGGTCGTACCAACGGGCGAAGCGCAGGCCGGCGCCATAGCCCGAGCGGCTGTCGAGTTGGTCCTCGCTGTAGCGCACCAGATAACTGGCAAGCTTGGTCGCGACCGGACGCGTGGCGGGCGCGGCTTCGTCGATGAGCGCCGGAACATGGAAGCCGCCGGCGACAATGACGACGCATGCCTCGCCAGCTTGGCGCAAGTGCCAGCGCATGGCGGCCTCGCGGGCGAGCGTGTCGTCACCGGCGATGGTCTCGACGGAGGTGGTGGCGCGCAGCGCGGCGCAGTAGGCGTAGGTGTCGGCGAAGAAGCCGCGCCAGTCGTCCTGGCCGAGGCGGGTTTCGAACAGATGGTCCCAAACCTCGTCGCCATCGCGTAGCGCCAGCTTGCGGGTCATGGCCTGGATGAAATCGGCGGTGCCGAAGGCCTGTTCGGCGACGGGTGGGCCAGCATCGGGATCGCGATCGTGGCGACTGGCGCAGGGCAGGTCGATGAAGCGCACGCGCGCGCCCACCGCCCGGGCCTCGCGGATCGCAACGAATTCCGGCGAATGGCGGGCGAAGGGGATATAGGTCATTTCCGCCTCGCCCGGATCGGTGCCTTCGGCGTTGGGCAGCGTCAGGGCGACAATTGCGACGGGCGGAATGGTGCCGGCGTCGCACAACAGCGGAACGAAGCCCTCGAGGTCCGAGGGGGCCTCGATCAGCACCATTTCGGGGCGGGTCTGGCGGATGGCGGCGCGCACCATGAAGGCGCAGGCCGGCGAGTGATGGCGGATGGGGGCGAAGACGCGGCGTTCGGTTGCAAGCGCGACCGGCGCCGTGAGCATGGCCTCATTCACGGGAGATGGCCTGTGCTTCGCGGAAAAAGTCCTTCCAGACGCTCGAGCGTCCGGCGCGATCGCGGGCGACGATGTCGATATAGGCCTTGAGCTTGCGGGCGTCGTCGGGGTCGTCCTTGAAGACGACGCCGCGTAGCTGGCGCGCCAGATGGCGACCGCTGACGGGACCTCGGTCGAGATAGGTAGCGTCGAGCAATGCGGCGTGGGTAACGTTCACGGCCTCGGCCGTCGACATCACCGCCTTGGGACTGGCGACGGTGGCGCCGTCGGCGAGCCTGCCGGTGCGCAGATCGCGGAACACGGTGACGATGAGATCGATGACATCGGGGGCGGGGGTTGCGGCATCCGGCTCGGCGGCCATACGCTCGGCCACCTGGCGGGCGACGAGATCGCGCTCGTGGGCGGGGTTGGCGATCGGCAGCACGGTTTCGAAGTTGAAGCGGCGCTTCAGCGCCGACGACATGTCGTGTACGCCGCGATCGAGCAGGTTGGCGGTGGCGATGATGTTGAACCCGGGGCTGGCCCGTTCCTCTCGATGCGGACCGAGTTCCGGAATGGCGATGGTCTTTTCCGACATCAACGAGATCAGTACGTCCTGCACCTCGGGGGCGCAGCGGGTGATTTCCTCCAGTCGGACGATACGCCCCTCGCGCATGGCGCTCATCACCGGCGAGGGCACGAGCGCCTCCGGCTTCGGCCCCAGGTTCAGCAGCAGGGCATAGTTCCAGCCGTAGCGCAAATGGTCCTCGATGATGCCGGCCGAGCCCTGCACGACAAGACTTGAAGTGCCGGAGATCGCCGCCGCAAGCAGCTCTGACAGCAGCGATTTGGCAGTGCCGGGCTCGCCAACAAGCATCAGGCCCTGGCGCCCCATCAGCGATACGATGCAGCGATCGACCAGTCCGTCGTCACCCACGAACTTGGTGGTGATACCGCGTGCGGGGTCGCCGACCACGAAGGCGCGCACGGCCCGGGGCGTCAGCCGCCAGCCCGGCGGGCGCGGCCCGGGGTCGGCGGCGAGTGCGGCGAGTTCGGCCGCGTAAAGGACTTCCGCCGGTTGGCGAAGGACAGAAGGCGCGTCAGTCGTCATATCCAAGGCCTTTCTGCTTCCACTCCGGATCATAGGCGCAGATGGCCGCGATGTCGTGGAAGTCGTTCCAGCATTCGTTGAGGATGAGGCGCGGCACGGCGGTGAGCAGCATCGCGCTGGCGCCGGAGCGCACCTGCGTTCCCTTGACGAAACACAGCTTGACCAACGCGGCCGGCAACTGCTCCTCGGGAACGTAGCTGCCGGTGAAATAGATCATGGCGACGATGTTCAGACTGGCAAAGGTCTTCTGGTAATAGTCGAATCCGCCAGCGTCCTCGGGCTGGCCGCGTTCATAACCGCGCCGGGTGAAGGCGCCGCGCAGGGTGAACGTGTCGGAGAGCCAGCCGGCTCGGTCGCGAATGGCGGTCGCGTCGGCGAGTTCGGGTGGCAGGGCGAGGATCGGACGGCTGAATTGCGGCAGCAGCTCCGGCACCTCGAAATCCGTCAGGTGGCGTGTCCACGCCTCGGCCTCGACGGGTGGCAGCAACAGCTTGTGGGCGATGTCGACCAAGACCACGGCCGACAGTTCGGCGTCGTTGCCGGCGACGTCGAAGAGGTCGGCCTCGGCGGTGGGGCGGAACGTCGCGAGGCAGTTTCCGTCGGCATCGAGGCCGCGCCATACGATGCGCTCGGCGAGGCGGGCAAGAATGGGGTGGGCGTTGATGTCAGCCCGCCAGTTGTCGATTGTCCAAAGCCGGGAGGCCAGCGCTGCCTCGGCGAGGCGTCGCGTCTGCTGAGCTACCACGGTCTTCACCGTTTTGCGCGCCGTGGACAGCAGTGCCTTGGCCTCGGTCGTGGCCTCGTCGTCGCCGGCTGGCAAGGTCTTGACCTCCTTGCCGTCCGGATTGAACAGGCGCAACGTCAGGTCCGAGCCGAGCCGCGCGACGTAGGTTTTGTCGTCGCCGACGGAAAGCGGCAGCACACCGCCCTCGTCCAGTCCGCCGGAGGGTACGGAGCGATCGGCGAGTTCATCCGGCGTCCAGCCGCGATGGGCGGCGAGGTCCTGAACCAGCGTTTCGGCGTGTTCGCGCAGGGAGCGCTGGCGGCAGCGGGTGGCGGTGGCGACGAGTACCTGAACAGTCTCGAGCGCGCCGACGGACGCCAGCAGGTCGATCAGGGCCTTGGACTGCGACACGCGCTTGCCGTGATCTTTGATGTAGCGCCGGGCGGCCTCGGCGAGGCGCAGGGGCGTGGCGCGCGCCGCCAGCGCCAGCACCCCGCGCGACTCGGCGCCGCTATTGGGGAAAATGCCCTGCAGGTTGCGCAGATTGTCCTGCACCAGCCGTTCCAGCGGCACGTCCTGGAAATAGCGATTGTTCGTCTTGGTCCGCTGGGCCATTGCGGTGGCCTCGGCCAGCATGTCCTCGCGCGGGCGCTGCCAGGTGTCGTAGGCGATCCACGACATGAGCAGCCAGTCGCAGAAGGCGGTCGCATCGGCCGGGGCGAGCTGGTCGAGATAGAGCCCGAACAGGTCGGAGCCGCCCGGCTGCTTCAGCTTGAGCGCCAACCGCAGCCAGCCCTCTGCCAACTCGGCCGGAGCCGGCGTGCCGTCGCGCCAGCGCAGGGCGGGGGCGAGCTGGCGGTCGAGCCATTCAAGTCCCTTGGCCGGCAGCGAGGCGACATGCTCGGCCGCATTGGCGACAAGCGCCTCGCGGCCGAGATAGGGCGAAGTGTCGGCTCCCATCTCGCGCAGCGCCATGATCATGGCGGCACGCGCCGCGTCGGAGCTTTCGCGTTTTAGGCCAGCGTGGATCGGCTCTTCGGCCGTCTTGATCCCGCGGCGTCCGAGCAGCGCGGCGGCGTTAGCGCGGACGACCTGGCGCTTGTCGGCGAGGAAGCCGATCAGCTGGCCATCGATGCGGTTGTTCGCCACAGGCAGAAGCAGCCGCTGGGCGATCTGGCGGGCCTTGATGCCGGGGCCGACGGCGGCGGCTAGCAATGGCAAGAGCATGTCGCGTGGCGGGGTCGGCAACATCGACAGGAGGATGAGGGCGCGCTCGTTGTCGATGGCGGACAGGCTGCGTGGTGGCAGGTAGTCGAGGAGGAGCGTGAAATGCCGCGCGATCACCGGGGCGAGGATCGGCGCGTTGTCCTCGACGAGGACATGGCGCGATCCGTGGTGATCGATGAAACAGCAGCGCAGCAGGTCTTCGGGCGTTGCTTGCAAGGGATTGCGATTGGCGTCCTGAGAGAGTCGCAGCCCCATTGCCCGTGCCGTGTCCATGATGGCCAGCAGGTCGATTTCGCCGGACTCGAGCTTGTTCCAAAGCCATGTCGCGATCGGATCACGATAGCCGAAAAGTCCTATCAGGCTGTATTGCTGCAACAGGGCCAGACGCACCGCCCTCGGCTCGGCGAGGTTGTCAAGCTGCTTGGCCAGGAAGCGCTCGAACGGGGCGCCCAGGCTGTTGTTATGTTTGTCGCTGATGATGTCTTCTGTCTTCAGCTCTAACATCCGAAGGATTCTGCCACGGAAGTCAATGACCTTGCTGAGGTATCCACCCCACCCTTGGCTGACACTTCGCTGGTTGGCCTGATCCACTCTCTGCCTCTCGTGCTCCTGCAGCTCTTCGAGCTCGCGCAGCGCGTCGGGGCTGAGGCCGCGATCGGGACCGGCGGCGAGCGGGCGAACTGGCGGTAGTGTGACGGTCTCGCCGGCAAGGTCGACATAGCCCACCGCCGTCTCGCTGGCGACCTCGATTGCCGCGAGACCGAGGAACTGATCGATGGCGAAGACGTTGGCGGCGACGGTCTCGCTCGGGCGATGCGCAAGCAGAACCGCCAGGGCGTGGGGCGTGGCGATGGCGCCAAGGACTTGCATGATCGCCAGCCGCGTCGCCGCCTTGGGAGATTGCAGGCCCTTGACCGCGCCGGGCAGGACGAGAGCAGGGTCGCTCCGCCGCAGCGCGTCGCGAGCGGCATCGCGCAGCTTGGTCGCGCCGCTCTCCGCCTGATCGAACAGGAAAGCGATGAAGGCGGGATCGGCAGGCATGTCGAGCGCGGCGCGCTTGCGGATCAGGATTGCCTTGTTGACCACCGGCAGGCGGTCGCAGGCCTCGGCGAATTCGTCATGCAACGACATTAGACGGGAAAAGGCAGTGGCGCCGTTGACGCAGGGAAGGCTTCCCTCGGCGGTGCCGCTCGTGCACTGGACGGCGCAGTTGATCAGGTCGGCTGGACGACCATCGAGGCGAGCCGTGACGTCAAGCAGCTCGTCGAGGGTGAATTGGTGAACGGCGGGATTGATGGAGAAGTCATTGGCGATCATCCAATAGAACAGCATCACCGGCCTAAAGACGCCGATGAAGCCGTGAGGGATGATCGAGTTGTCGGGGCCGGCCAGATTGAAGGCTTCAATGTAGCGGGCAATGAGCGCGGTCTCGGCGTGGAGGTTGTTCAGCATATAGCTGCGCTGGGCGGCGCCTCTCTCCGAATGTCTCAGTACGTAGGAGGCGGATTTCGACGCGGCGATGGCGCGCGCGCGAGTGATGGCCTCGCCCTCGTTCGCCAGAGTGGCGAGCACCGTGCGCCCCTCGCCGGTCTCGACATAATCGACAACCTTCTGCCCGAGGCCAGGGATGGCCGCGTCGAGATATCGGAATTCCTGTCGCAACCAGCGTTGCTGCGGCGACAACTGGGCGAACACCGATCCGATGATCTTGGAAAAAGGTCCGTCTTTGGCCATGTCTCACCCGGCGAATGAAACCTCGAGTGGAATGTCGATCACAATTCGGCCGAATTGGAAAGAGCCAAGGCAACCTGATCCGCCGTGATTGGGGGAGACAAGGCGCCTGCCGCAGACGGCTAGCTCGTCGTTGGTGTGATCGTCACCAGACAGATGTCGCCGGTGTCCAGTCCGGCCTTTTCGCATTGGGACTGGGTCAGATTGAAGAAGAACACGTCCGACCCTTTTCCCCAGGGGCGGATGTTCCGCCGGAAAGGGCCGGCGCCGTTGAGGGTGACCTCGGCTGAGAACGCGGCGGTTCGCCCGGGGACGTATTCGGGCTTCACCACGATGTAGCGCGGGAGAAACGCTTCCTTGCGGAGAATCCGCGCGGAGAACGGAATGCAGGGTTGGTCCATCGCAAGGTACCCGCGCTTGTCGGCCAGATGATCCGGATCAGCGCAAGCTTCGCCAAATCACGGCAAGGGTGCAAGCTCTCGCCGCGACGCATCGGGCTTGGGGCATGGAGACAGGTGCCGTGCGCCGTTCCGATGATCCGGCGCGATCGCTGCCAAATACCGGGCTGGCGCGACCATTGCCACCGGGTGCGGCGGGCGCGGTTGATGTTCGCGATGCCATCCCGCGTCGTTGTTCGCGACTGAATTTCCGGGATGCGCCGGGCGGAATGTTGGGCAATGATCGCGACGGATCGGCTGGCGCGGCGATGGTGGTGGCGCGGGCTCTGTTGGGATGGGGGCGGGACATGCGTCGGATGGTGTTGTCGGTGTTGCTGGCTGGCGTGCTCACGGGCCTGCCGGGGATCGGGTGGGCGCAATCGTGCGATTTCGTGGCGCCGGACGAATGGTCGTCGGCGACGTCGATCCGCTGGTTCGGGCCCTGCGCCGGCAAGACGGCCGATGGGCTCGGGGTGTTGCGGTCATACTTCAACGGCAAGGCGGGGCCAGCTTTCTTCGGGCGGATGAGCGGCGGCGCGCCGGCGTTCGGCGTCGTCGAGAGCGATGCCGGCTTTGCCGCAGGCCGTTTCGTCGGCGGCGAGGTGGTGGCGACCGACAATCGGCAGACGATCATCGACGCCTTCGCCACGGCGGCCAAGGCTGCCCGCGCGGTGAGTGCCCGGTTCCGCGCCGAGAACAATGCTGGCTCGGCCAAGTTCTATGCCGACAAGGCCGATCAGCTGGAAAGCCAGATGGACTGACCGGGGCATGCCGGCCGCCGGGCGCCGACCCCGGCGGTGGTGGATGCCGGCGATGCGGTGGCGAGGTCAGGCGGGCAGCGGCTCGCCGAAGGACGCGACGGCGGTCGGGATCTGCTCGACCACTGCTTCCGGCAGACGCCTGCCGGTGACCGGATCGAACAGATGGATAGCGCGGGGCGAGATGACCAGCGGCACGCGGGCGCGCGGGGCGAAGACGGCGAGGCTGTCGATGTGGGCAACCAGGCTGGTCGAGGCGATTTCCAGGTGGATGTGGCGGCCGTTGCCGAGTTCCTCGGCGAAGTCGAAGGTGGCGATGATGCCGTCGCCGGTCCCGATGGCGATGGCCTCGGCGCGGATTCCGACCGTGACGGCCGTCTCGGTGACGAGATGGGGATAGCGACGGTGGTCGAGCGGCAGAACCTGGCCGTCGGCGAGGCGCAGGCCGTCGGCGGTGACGGTCGCCTCGATCAGGTTCATGCCGGGCGCGCCGATGAAGCCGGCGACGAAGGTGGTCGCCGGACGGTGATAGATCTCCAGCGGTGAACCGACCTGTTCGATGACGCCCCGGTTCATCACCAGCAAGCGGTCGGCGAGGGTCATCGCCTCGACCTGATCGTGAGTGACGAACACCGAGGTCGCCGCCAGGCGCTGGTGCAGCTTGCGGATTTCGATGCGCATGGCGACGCGCAGCTTGGCGTCGAGATTGGACAGGGGCTCGTCGAACAGGAACACCTTGGGTTCGCGGATCATCGCCCGCCCCATGGCGACGCGCTGGCGCTGGCCGCCGGAGAGCTGGCCCGGCTTGCGGGCGAGGAAGTCGGTCAGGCCAAGCGCGGCGGCGACGGTGTCGATGCGGGCGCGGCGCTCGGAGGAGGGCATGCCGGAGACCTTGAGCCCGTAACCGATGTTCTCGGCCACGGTCATGTGCGGGTAGAGGGCGTAGTTCTGAAACACCATGGCGCAACCGCGCTGGCGCGGCTCGAGGTCGTTGACGACCTTGCCGTCGATGGCGATCTCGCCGCCGGATATGGCCTCCAGGCCGGCGATCATCCGCAGCAGGGTCGACTTGCCGCACCCCGACGGGCCGAGTACGACGACGAAGGAGCCGTTCTCGATCTCCAGGTCGACACCGCGGATCACTTCGGTCTTGCCGAAGGCCTTGGTGACACGGCGGATGGAAATGGGGGCCATGGGCGGTACTCCGTGAGTTCTCGGGCGGATTACTTGTCGGCGGCGATCAGGCCGCGCACGAACCAGCGCTGCATGAAGATCACCACCAGCAGCGGCGGGGCCATCACCAAAAGCGTCGCCGCCATCGCCTCGTTCCAGACCGGCGGCTGGCCGAACAACGGTCCTGGGACGATCTTCTGCAACTGGGTGGCGGCGGTCTGCATGTCGGCCCGGGTGGTGATCAGCAAGGGCCAGAGATACTGGTTCCAGGCATAGACGAACATGATCGTCGCCAGCGCCGCCATGTTGTTGCGCGACAGGGGCAGCAACACGTCGATGAAGAAGCGGATGGGGCCGGCGCCGTCCATGCGGGCGGCTTCGGCCAGTTCGTCGGGAATGGTCAGGAAGAACTGGCGGTAGAGAAAGGTGCCGGTGGCGGTGGCGACGAGCGGCAGGATCAGCCCGGTATAGGAATTGAGCAGGTTCCATTCCGGCAAGGCGACGGCGATGCCGAGCCAGTCGAACATCTGCTGGAACGGCGACAGCGCGTTCGAGGCGACGGCATAGGTCGGGACGATGCGGACCTCGAGCGGCAGCATCAGGGTGATGAAGATCAGCCAGAAAAACACCATGCGCAGCCGGTAGCGGAAGAACACGATGGAGAAGGCCGACAGCGACGCCAGGATGATCTTGCCGGCGGTGACGCCGATGGCGACGACGAGGCTATTCAGCATGGTCTGGCCGAAATTGCCGGTTGCCCAGACCTTGGAATAGTTGGCAATCAGGTCGGAGCCCGGCCACAGCGGCAGCGGCACGCGGTTGACGGTGACGTAGTCGTGGGTCGAGGCGACAAAGACGATCCAGATCGGCAGGATCAGGAGGACGAGGCCGAGCGCCATGGTGACATGGGTCAGCGCGTTGAGGACGGGCGTGCGTTCGATCATGGTCCGGACCTCAGTTGTAGTGCACGCGCCGCTCGACATAGCGGAACTGAACGAAGGTGAGGCCGACGACCATCACCATCAGCACCAGCGACTGGGCCGCAGCCATGGAATAGTCGAGGCCCTTGAAGCCGTCCGAATAGATCTTGAACACCATGAGTTCCGTCGCCCGGGCCGGACCGCCGCCGGTGACGATGTCGACGATGCCGAAGCTGTCGACGAAGCTCTCGGTGATGTTGATGACGAGCAGGAAAAACAGCGTCGGCAGGATCAGCGGCAATTGCAGGTCGCGCACCCGCCGCAACACGCCGGCGCCGTCCATGGCGGCCGCCTCGTTGAGCGTCCGCGGGATCGCCTGCAGCGCCGCCAGGAAGAAAATGAAGTTGTATGCGGCCATTTTCCAGGCATTGGCGATGACGATCAGCGCCATGGCGTCGACGCCGTCGAGCGCCGGGTTCCACAGGTTGGGGAACCAGTGATTGACGGCGGAGACGAAGCCGGCATCGGGCGCGAAGATGAACCGGAAGGCCAGGCCGACCGCCGGGGCTGCGATGGCATAGGGCCAGAAATAGGTGAAGCGATAGACCGAATAGCCGGGTAGTTGCCGATCAACCATCACGGCCAGCAGCAAGCCCATGGCGATCGACAGCGATGTCGACAGAAAGGCGAAGACCAGGGAGACGACAACCGAGTTCCAATAGACGGCATCGGCGAAAATCTGCTGGAAATTCTGCAGGCCGACCCACTCGTTGCTGCCGCCGAAGGGCGGCTGGGTGGTGAAGGCCCAGTAGACCGCCTGGCTCGCCGGCCAATAGAAGAACACGAAGACGAGGAGAAGCTGCGGCGCGATCAGCGCGGCGGCAATCCATAGATTGTCGAATGTCGCACGTCTTTCCATCGAATCCGCCAGCCCCATTCTTGAACCAAGGTGTCTGCGCACCGGTCCGACCAGTGGCGGACCGGCATCCGCGCCGCGCCGAGCGGGCGCGACGCGGATGGCAATGGCGGGATCAGGGAAGGTCGCGGCCCTTGAAGGTCTGCTCGAAGCGACGCAGGATCTGGTTGCTGCGGGCAACCGCCTCGTCGAGCGCGGCCTGCATGTCCTTCTTGCCGGTGAAGGCGGCTTCCAGTTCCGAGCGGATCTCGGCGCGGATCTGGGTGAAGTTGCCGAGGCGAATGCCGCGGGTGATCTCGTTCGGCTCCGAATAGGTCAGCGACTGCATCGACACTTCACGACCCTTGATGCCCGGCTTGGCATAGAAGCCGTCGGCCTTGAGCTTCTCGAAGGCGGTCTTGGTCACCGGGATGTAGCCGGTGGCGTTGACGTACCATTCCTGCTCGCTCGGCAGGGCGAGGAACTGCAGGAAGGCGGCGGCGGCTTCGTATTCGGCCTTGGACTTGCCGGACATGATCCACATCGAGGCACCGCCGACGAGCGAGTTCTTGCGCTCGGTGCCGGCATAGACCGGCAGCATGGCGACGTCCCAGTTGAAGCCGTCCTTGACCAGCCCGCCGACAACGCCATGGTTGGCGACCGAGGTCAGAATGGTGGCGCAGGAGCCGTCGGTGAAGGCCTGGATGATGGTCTTGCCGACCTGGGCGGTCTGGATGCGCGAATAGCCCTTGTCGAGCCAGGACTTCCACAACTTCATGTAGTCGGCGAACTTGGTCTTGTTGAACACCATCTCGGCGTCGAGGCCGGAATAGCCGTTGTTCTTGCTGGCGAGCGGCAGGTTGTGGATGGCGGAGAACTGCTCCAGCGGCATCCAGGTGTCGAAGTCGAAGGCAAAACCGCATTCGACGCCGGCGGCCTTGAGCTTGCCGAGGGCGGCATCCCAGTCCTCGATGGTCTTCGGCGCCTCGGTCAGGCCGGCCTTGGCGAAGGCATCCTTGTTCCAGTAGAGGAGCGCGGTGGAGGAATTGTAGGGGAAGGACCACATTTCGCCCTTGGAGGTGGCGTAGTAGTTCTTGATGCCGGAGAAATAGTCGTTCCAATTGACATTCAGGTTGAAGTCCTTGACCAGCTGGTTGGCCGGATAGACAGCGCCCGAAAGCATGAAATTGACGGTGCCGGCGTCGTAGATCTGGACGACGGTCGGGTGCTGTTTGGAGCGGTAGGCGGCGATGGTGTTCTGCTCGGCCTTGTCGTAGCCGCCCTGGCCGACGCAAGTGATTTCGTACTTGGTCTGGCTCTGGTTGAAGCGAGCGCAATGTTCGGCGGTGACTTCGCCGAGCTTGCCGGTCAGTCCGTACCACATTTCGAACTTGACGCGCTCCTGGGCCAGCGCGGCGCCAGCGGTGAGCGAAAGGGCGGTCGTAAGAGCCGCCAGGCCGAGTTTACGGATCATGAAAACCACCTGTATCGAGGGTTGACGTCGGGCCGACCGCAGCCTTGTGGCCGCTGCCTCGACAAGCCGTTTAGTCGAGGGATGTAACGCCGCGTGCACGGCCATGCGACAGGTCCATGAAACCGCGATCCGGGGTGGCGGGCGGCGCAGTAACCGCGACAAAATTCACTGGACAAATCGGTGCAATCGTCATCATCCTGTCATGCTGATGTGTATCAGGCCGGAGTGCGCCGATGGCCTCGTGGTTCGATTTGGGTGCGCGGGGGCTTACCGCGCTCGGTTTGTTTCTCGGGCTCGCCGGGCCGGTCGTCGCGGTTGAGCTCGACGCCGCTGCCATCCGCGATCGGCTTGTCGACCAGTCGATCCTGTGGTGGGCAGATGGTGGGTTCCTGCATGGCGGGCTGGAACTGGCGGCAGACGGCAGCGCCGCGATCACCATGGAGAACCCGAGCGGCGCCGATATCGGCCGCTGGCGCCTTGATGGCGCGGCGCTTTGCACGCGCTGGAACGCGGCGCGCAGTGGCGACGAGAAATGCTATCGCATCCGCCAGGTCGCGCCGCATCGCTTCGTCACCACGGGCGGCAATGTATTCGAACTGATCGCCCCCGGCATGTGAGCGAGCGGCTTCGCCGCTGCCCGCGAGGTCGCCGGGAGTGCGCCGGCCGGCTCAGGCCGCGACGGGGCGAATGTCGACGCCGATCGGTTCGTGATCGGAGAGAACCGTGCCGTCCGGGCCGAGGGCGGCGCCGATCCACGGGGCACTGGCGACCAGTCTCCGAACGAACAGCCAGTCGATCTTGATGTCGGGCTTGGCGGGATCGTCGTGCGGATGCTTGCGGGTGGTGACGCCAGGCAGGTTGGCGTCGCGCCAGTCGAAACCGTGATCGGCGAATGCGGCAAAGGTCGGCTCGATCTCCTCGGGGACGGCAAGCATGGCGGCGGCATCGAGGCCGGCGCGGCTCAGGGCGGCGACGTTGAAATCACCGCCGATGATGGCCGGCGCGCCGGCGGCGAAAGAGTCGAAACCCCGCAGCAGGCGGGCGGCTTCGACCGCGCGGCTTCGCGGGGTGGATTCGCTCTCGAAATGCACGGCGGCGACGGCGACCGGGCCGCCGGGGGTGGCGATCAGGGCGGCGATGCCGTTGCGGCCGCCGATGCGGCGCTGACCCTGCTTGAGGTCGTTTTCATACCAGGCGGCGCCGTCGTCGAGCGGGATCAGGGCGGCGGCCGTGATCGGCCAGCGCGACAGCACCGCGTTGCCATGCAGGCCGTGGCGGTTGGGGGTGCCGGCATGGGCGGCGGTTTCACGGGCATCGCCTAGGGCGAGCTCGACGAATTCGACGCCGAAGACGTAGCCGAAGCCAAGCTCGGCGGCGAGATCGGCGGTGGTATGGCGCTGGCCGGAGCGGGCACAGCCATGGTCCATTTCAGTCGCCAGCACGATGTCGGCGGCGGCCGCGCGCAGGACCTCGGCCGAGGCCTCGACATGCTTGCAGCGTTCGAGATTCCAGGCGACGACGCGGATGGTCCCGGCCGGCTCTGCGACGGCCGCGTCGAGCGGCGGGTCAACGTGTTCCAGCGTCGATAGCGCCGGCCAGCGGCCGACCCAATGGTCATGCTCGGTGCGGGTGGACGGGCCGAGATCGGCGGCAGCGCGATCCTCGGCCGGAGGCAGCGTCAGGGCGGGGACGCAGGCGGTGATGATATCGCGCATGGCAGGCTCCGGTGAATGGGGAAGGATCAGGCGCCGGCCTCGTCGACGAGCGCGCGCAGATAGGCGACGTCGTCGCCGGACAGGCTGTCGATCAGGCCATCGGCGAGCGCTTCGACGACGCGGGGGCGGTGATCGCGGCCGAGGGCAAGTTGGGTGGCGAACCAGGCCGGGCGCGGCAGGTGGCAGCGGATGGCGATGCCGGCGGCATGCAGGGCGCGGGCATCGGCGGCATCAAAGCGCGGCCACTCGATCGCCAGCGCGTCAAGATCGGCGGCGCGGGCGACGCCGACCGGGTCGGCATGGCGGGCGTGGGTGATGCCTTCGGTGCGCAGGCCCGGCAGCAGGGCCTTGGCGGCCTTCAGGTCGGTATGATCGAAGGAAATCAATATGATCCGGTCAAGCCCGCCGGTTTGCGCCAGCACCCTGGCGAGGGCGTCGAAATAGAGCGGCAGGCGGCGTTCCTGCTTGATCTCGACGACGAGGCCGAGATCCTGGCGGTTAGCGAAGTCGATGGCCGCGGCCAGGGTCGGGACCGGCTCGCCGGCGAATTGCGGCGCGAACCAGCCGCCGGCGTCAAGACCGGCGATCGCGGCGAGCGGCAGCGCGTCAGCGGCGCCGTGGCCATTGGTGGTGCGGTCGAGGCTGATGTCATGCAGGAGGATGATCTCGCCGTCGGCGGTCAGCACGGTGTCGATCTCGGCGGTGGTGCCGCCACAGGCGCGGGTTGCTGCCAGCGCGGCGAGGGTGTTTTCCGGCGCGCCGACGGAATGGCCGCGATGGCCGCAGACATGGGTTCGACCGGAGCGGGAACGAAGCCATTCGACCATGGCGAGGCCTTTCACAGTTTACCCATGCCGGCGGCGAGGGCGCGTTCGTCGCGCAAGGCCGCCTGGGCGAGGAAGAACACCAGGATCGCCGGAACGATCAGGACGAAGGTGACGACGGCGGCGTTGGGGAAGATGATCAGGCGGCCCCCCAGATAGGTCCAGAGCATGGTCGTCAGCGTCTGGATGTGGGGGGCGCCGACAATGAAGGTTTTCTCGAACTCCTCGAAGCTTGAAACGAAGGACAGAAGACCGCCGGCGACGAAGCCGGGCCAGGCCAGCGGCACGATCAGCCGGCGGGCGACGTCGAGCGGGCCAGCGCCGAGGCTGCGGGCGGCATGGACGAGATCGTCGGGGATTGCCTCGATGGCGGCGGCGAGCACGCGGATCATGAAGGGCAGCGTGCCGATGGTCTGTACGAGGACGACGCCAATGATGGAATAGGCCAGCCCGAGGCGGATGAACACGAGGCCAAGGCCGACGCCGACGATCAGCCCCGGCACGATCAGCGGCGCCAGCACGAACAATTCGATGGCGCGCTTGCCGGGGACCGGCAGCTTGGCGAGAGCATAGGCGGTCGGCAGGGCAAGCAGGGTGGTGAGCAGCGTCACCAATACGGAGATGACCAGGCTGACGCCAATGCCGCGGATGAGGCCGCGCCCGGCGAGCATGGTCGACCAGGTGTCGAGCGACAGCGAGGGCGGGACGATATCGGGGGCGAACCAGCCGGCCTTGGGAACGACGAGCGACCAGAGGAACGCCACCGCCAGCGGCATGGCGAGCGCGGCGAACAGACCGGCATAGAGGCCGAAGGCCAGCAGTGGCCGGGTCGGATGGGCGCTCATGTGCTCGCCTCGCGCCGACGGGTTAGCCGGTCATAGGCGAGGAGCGCCGCGCAGGCGATGGCGGTCAGCAGCGTTCCCATGGCGGAGACCAGGCCCCAGCGGTTTTCCTCGAAGGCGTTTTCGACCATCAGGGTCGAAAGCGGCTGCGGGTGGATCGGTCCGAGCAGGCTGGGAATGGCGAAGGCGGCGATCGAGGTCACGAAAACGAGGATCGTCGCGGCGCTGATCGCCGGCAGGGCAAGCGGCAGATCGACGCGAATGAAGGCGGCGAAGGGGCCGGCGCCGAGTGTACGCGCGGCATGGCGCAAGTCGTCCGATACCGAGGCGAAACCGTCGGCGATGATGAGCGTCATGAACGGCACGTTCTTCCATGTCATCGCGAGGATCGCGCCGATTGCCCAGGGGTCGCGCACCAATTGCGGCAGGGAGAGGCCCACGGGCGTCAGAACCCGGCTGATCACACCACCGCGATCGAACAGCGTCATCACCACGAAGGCGGCGACGATGGAGGGGACGACCAGCGGCAGCTTGTAGAGGGTCGAGAACAGGCGCCGTCCGGCAAAGCCGGCCCGCAGCGCCACCGCCAGCGGCACGCTGACGGCGAGGGCGAGGGCTGTCGGCAGCAGCGCCAGATAGAGCGACATGGCAACGGCGTCGCGATAGAGCCGCTCGCTGAGCAGGGCCTGCCAGTGGTTCAGGGTGAAGGCGGAACGGGTGCCGATGGCGCCGATGCCGAAGCTGGCGGCCACCGCCATCGCCAGCGGCAGGCCGAACAGGGCGACGAGATAGAGCACGCCGGGCGCGACCAGCAGCAATCCGGCAATGGTTCCCGCAGGGTGACGGTTCATCGGCCGGCCTCGTCGTCGGCTTCGATCAGGTGCACGGCCGGCGGGTAGACGAGACTGACCGGCGTGCCCGGCGGCAGTGGCACGGACGCGCCGGCGACGCGCACCCGCAGGCGGCGGCCGGGGGCGACGACGAGGGCCGGCGCATCGAGGAAATATTCGGTCTCGCCGCCGTGGAACACCACGTCATCGACGCGGGCCGGGCCATCGGTCGCGGCGGCGATGCCCAGATCCTCCGGCCGAATGGCGATGGTGACGGAGGTCGGGGTCGCGGTGGCGTGGCCCGGCAGGGCGACGATGCTGCCGTCGCCGAGGCGAGCCGTGCCGGCGACAGCGGTCGCGGGAAGCAGATTGGTCACGCCGAGAAATTCGGCGGTGAAGCGGTGACGCGGCTGGCGGTAGAGATCGACCGGCGTGCCGGATTCGACGATACGGCCGCGATTCATGACGACGATGCGGTCGGCGAGGGCGAGGGCCTCGGACTGATCGTGGGTCACGTGGATGGCGGTCACGCCGAGCCGGCGCTGGAGGCGCTTCAGCTCGCCGCGCAACTGTTCGCGCAGCTTGGCATCGAGGTTGGAGAGCGGCTCGTCCAGCAGCAACAGCGCCGGTTCGATGGCGATGGCGCGGGCGAGCGCCACCCGCTGTTGCTGGCCACCGGACAGCGCCCGTGGCAGGCGGGCGCCGTAGTCGGCGAGATCGACCAGTTCCAGCGCCGCCCGCACCCGTCGGTCCCGCTCCGGTCCAGCAATGCGGCGCATGCGCAGGCCGAAGCCGATGTTCTCGGCGACGCTCATGTGCGGAAACAGCGCGTAGGACTGGAAAACCAGGCCAATGCCGCGTCGCTCCGGCGGCAGGCCGCCGAGGTCGCGGCCGGCGAGATGGATGGCGCCGGCGTCCGGCGGGACAATGCCGGCGATCATCCGCATGATCGTGGTCTTGCCGCAGCCGGAGGGGCCGAGAAGGGCGATGAACTCGCCCGTCCCGGCCGACAGGGACACCTTATCGACGGCGCGTGTCGCCCCGAAGCGCTTCGAGAGACCGTCGAGCGCGAGATACGCCGTCGTCATGATGCAATCCCGAACTCGACCCGTCAGGGCAACTGGAGGATGGCGGCGACGAAGCGCGCGGTCGCGGCCGAGGAAATCGTGGCAACGATGCGCGGACGGGCGAGTGTGGCGTATTGTTCGGACGGGATCAGCTTTTCCAGCACTTCCGGCTTCAGCGCCTTGGCGACATCGAGCTTGGTGCGGGCGGAACGCGAACCGTTGAGTTCGAGCTTGAGGAGCTGGGCCTCGTCGGAGAGGAGGAAGTCGGTGAGAAGCAGTGCCGAGGCGAGCTTCTGCGTGCCGGCGGGGATCATGATGCCGTCGCCATCACCGACCTGACCGTCGGCGAGCAGGCGAACCCGCACGGTCGGGGGAACGAGACCGCGCTTGGAAAAGTCATAGGTCTGGTCTTCCCACACCGTGCCGACATGGGCCTGACCATTGGCGATCAGGGTGAGGGTGTCGGTGTTGCCGTTGGTGATCTCGACATGGGGGCGGATGCCCTTGAACCAGTCGAGCACCGGGGTCATGCACTCGCCCTCGGCCCAGACCTTGGCCTCTTCCGGGGTGACGGTGAAGTCGAACAGGCGCGCCTTGCAGGGCTCGGTGGCGAGGGCGACAATGGCGCTCTCCAGCAGGCCCTGACCGGAACCGCCGCGAGCCGGATTGGTGAAGGCGACCTTCTTCGGATTGGCGGCGGCGTAGGCGGCGAGCTCCGCAAGGGTCTTGGGCTCGCTGCCGGTCTTGACGTAGCGGGTGTCGTAGCCGATGGCGGTGACGTTGCGATGGAACGGCACGACGATGCCGCCATGCTTGTAGCCGCGGGCGACGGTGGCGGCGAGCGGGTCGAGATCCGGGGCCGACGGCAGCAGGGAATTGAGCGGCAGGTTGGCGATGATGCCGGCTTCGTTGGCGGTGCGGATGTTGCCGTTGCCGATGAAGTAGACGTCGGCCGGCGAGGCCTGGCCGGCCATCTTGGCGGCGATCAGCTGCTGGACGGCCTGCGGGCCGGCCTGCACATGCTTGACCTTGAGGCCGTACTTCTTTTCGAAGCGCGGCAGCAGGTGTTCGTTGAACAGCGGTCCGAAGCTCTCGGTGAAGTCATAGAAGACCACCTCACCCTCGCCGCGCGCCACCGGCAGCAGGGTTTCGACGAAATTCGCCGGCGACAGCGCCTTGAGATCGATGGCGGACTTGACGTTGAAATCGGCGGCGCCGACCGGCTCGGCGGCGCGGGCGCCAGCGGTCAGGGCCAGGGTCAGCGCGAGCGTGGACACGAGAAGCTTGAACATGGGCATCCTCCCAGCGGGTACGATGGCCGGGAGTTACGCATGCCCGCGTGACGGACGAGAGAACGGCGCTTGACGGTTGGGTGAAACCTGTCGAGGCGATGCCGATATGTTGTGGCGGGCGGTCAGGCTGGGCGCGATCAGGCGGGGCGCGGTCAGGCGGGGCGCGGCGGGCGGTAGGAGAGGCGCTGGCCGCAGGTGCAGCCGACGCGGACGCGGGCGGCATCGGCGGGGATGGCGGTGTCGGCGACGCGCATGTGGGCGGCACGCCAATAGCTCTCGAAACGACGGGCCTGGGCCTCCATCACCGGCACGTGGTCGCGCAGGTAGCGTTCGGCCTCGTCGCGGATTTCGGCCTTGATCGCTTGCTCGTCGATGCGCGTCAGCCGGCGTTCGTCCATGACGACGGCGCCGTCGACGATCACGGTGCGGACGGCATCGCTGTTGACGGCATAGACGAGTTGCGACAGCGGGCGCTTCAGCGGGATCAGGCCGTAGTCGGACTTGTCGATCAGGCTGATGTCGGCGAAGCGGCCGGCCTCGATGATGCCGGCGTCGCGTTCGAGCCCGGCGGTGCGGGCGGCTCCGGAGGTCGCCATGGCGAAGGCGTCGGCGGCGGTGGTCCAGGTTTCGTAGTCGTGGGCGTCGACGCGGTGCAGGATGGCGGCCAGCGCCAGCGAGCGGAAGGCGTCGGCGCGGTCGGAGGTGGAGGTGCCGTCGGATCCGAGCCCGACGGGGATGCCGGCCTTGAGCAGATCGCGGACCCGGGCGATGCCGGCGCCGAGCTTCAGGTTCGACATGGGATTGTGGGTGATGCAGCATCCCGCCGCCGCGATCAGCTCGATATCGCGATCGGTCAGCCAGATCGCATGGTTGAGGGTGAAGAGCGGCTGCAGCACGCCGATCTCGGCGAGGTGCTCGACGATGGTCTTGCCGTAGAGCGCCTCGCCTTGGACCGCGTGCATGCGGGATTCCAGCGTGTGGGTGTGGACGGGCAAGTGGCGGGCGAGCGAAATCTCGGTGGCGGCCTGCAGCAGTTCGTCCGAGCACCATTGCGGCCCGACGGGGCCGAGAATGGCGCGGATGCGGCCGTCGCCGGCGCCGTGCCAGCGCGCGGCATTGCGCTCGAACAGGGCGATCTGATCGCGCCAGTCGACCCCGGCGAGCTTGCGGTATTCGGTCTGCTGGGCGGCGGTGGCGAGTTCGTCGAACCACAGCATCGAGGCCGCCGCCGGGCGATCCCACATCGACGTCGT
>JAEULV010000113.1 GCA_016793065.1 Hyphomicrobiaceae bacterium | reverse complement strand
CGCCCCCCACGCGGCGCTCGGGCCTCAGCCCAGCGCTCGCGCCAGCGCGACGAAGCCGTCGACGTCGATTTCCTCGGCCCGCTTCGTTCCCTCGATGCCGGCGCGCTCGAGCAGCGCCTCGACGTCGGTGCCGAGCTGCTTCAGGCTCGCCCGCAGCATCTTGCGCCGTTGCCCGAACGCCGCTTGCGTCACCCGCTCCAGCGCCTTCAGCGGCACGTCCGCCGGTTCGGCGCGCGGCACCAGGTGCACGACCGCCGAGGTGACGTTCGGCGGCGGCACGAAGGCCTGCCGCGACACCTCGAACAGGATGCGCGACTGCGCCCGCCAGCCGGCGAGCACCCCGAGCCTGCCATAGCCCTCGTCGCCCGCCTCCGCCACGATCCGCTCCGCCACTTCCAACTGGAACATCAGCGTCAGCGATGTCCACCACGGCGGCCACGCCTCGACGGTCAGCCAGTCGATGAGCAGCGCCGTGCCGACATTGTAGGGCAGGTTGGCGACGATCCGCGCCGGTCCGCCGGCAAGCTTCGCCATGTCCACTTCCAGCGCATCGGCGCTGACGACCTCGAGCCGGCCGGGATAGTAGTCGGAAATCTCCGCCAGCGCCGCCAGGCACCGCTCGTCGCGCTCGATCGCGATCACCCGCCCGGCACCCGCCGCCAGCAGCGCCCGCGTCAGCCCGCCCGGCCCCGGGCCGACCTCGACGACGGTCGCGCCGTCCAGCGCCCCGCTCGCCCGCGCGATCCGCGAGGTGAGGTTGAGGTCGAGCAGGAAGTTCTGGCCAAGCTGCTTCTTCGCCGTCAGCCCATGCTTGGCGATGACGTCGCGCAGCGGCGGCAGGTCGTCGATCTGAGCCAAGCCCTAGCCCTCGCCGGCGGCCGACATCTGCCGCGCCAGCCGCAATGCATGGATCAGGCTCGCCGGATTGGCCTGCCCGGTGCCGGCAATGCCGAGCGCCGTGCCGTGATCCGGCGATGTGCGCACGAACGGCAGCCCCAGCGTGACGTTGACGCCGTCGTCGAACGCCAGCGTCTTGGCCGGGATGAGCGCCTGATCGTGGGTCGGACACAGCGCGACGTCGTAGGTCGCCCGCGCCGCCGCATGGAACAGCGTATCGGCGGCGAGCGGCCCGCGCACATCGATGCCGTCCGCCCGCAGCCGCGCCACCGCCGGCGCGATCACGTCGCGATCCTCGGTGCCGATGCTGCCATCCTCGCCCGCATGCGGATTGAGCCCGGCGATCACCAGCCGCGGCCGCGCCAACCCGAATTGCCGGCGCATGCCTTCCTCCACGATCCGGGCCGTTTCGATCACCAGATCGATGGTCAGCAGCGCCGAAACCTGCCGGACCGGCACATGGATGGTAATCGGCACGGTCCGCAATTCCGGCCCGGCGATCATCATGATCGGCCGCGCGGTGCCGCCCCAAAGCTGGTCGGCGAGCGAGCCGAGATATTCGGTGTGCCCCGGATAGCCAAAGCCGGCGGCGTAGAGCGATGATTTCTGGATCGGATTGGTGACCACCGCCGCCGCCAGGCCGGCATGGACATGCTCGACCGCCATTTCGATCGAACGGATAACCGCGCTGGCATCGGCGCTGTCGGCGATGCCCGGCTTGGCGACCAGCATCACGCCGGGATCGACGACCGGCAGCGCCTCGTCGAACAACTCGGCCGCCATGTCGGGGGTGGTCACCGCGATCGGCACCGACAGCCCCAGCGGCGAGGCCCGCCCCGCCAGCATCGCCGGATCGGCGATCACGTAGAACGGCGGCAACCGGCGTTCCGCCCGCGCCGCCCAGGTCATCAAGGTGATATCCGGTCCGATGCCGCCCGGCTCCCCCATCGTCATGGCTATCGGCAAGGATGTCACGGCGACCTCGATCCGGTTCGACTCGCTCCGGCGCCACGCCGAAGCATACGCAGACTTTCTTATGGCCTGCGGCTCAATTGGCAAGTCCCCTGACGGATCGATACCGGTCATCCGTAACCGCAATGCGGTGCATAACGTGCGCGCGTGCCGGCTGGGTGCGTCGACGGCCGCCTTCCGCCGTTCCGGTCACTTCTTCATTTCAATGACGGCGGCCTGCTTCAATTCGTTGATGTAGCGCCGGGCGACCATCTCGCCCTCTTTCTGGCGCAGGTCGTCCTCGATCTTGGCGCGCTGGCCGGCGTCCGACTGGATTTCCTTGCGATCGCAAATGGCGATCATTTCCAGCCCCGAGGCATTCGGCGCCGGCTTGGTCAGCTTGCCGACGGGAACGTCCTTCAGCATTTCCTGGTAGTTGCCCGGCAACTCGGCGTCGATGCGCCGGCCGGCATTCTTCACCACCACTTCCTTGAAGGCCTTGGCCTCCGCTTCCAGCGTGTCGCAGGACGTGACCTTGGCCCGCAGCGCTTCCGCCTCGCGGATGCGCGCCGGCGCCAGGGCCGCCCGCTGTGCCGCTGGAATGACGAAGATCACCTGCTTCAGGGTATATTCGGTCGTCATCGCCGGACCACCCGCCGCCGGCTTGGCGCCGGGAGCCGCCGGCTTGGTGTTCTGCACCTGCAGCGCCGCCACCACGTCCTGATCGGAAATGCGCACCGTCGCCCGGAACCGGTTCATCACCAACTGCTGCCAGACGATCTGGCCGCGCAGCCGGTTCTTCAGCGTGCTCGGATCGACCCCGGCCTGACCGAGCGCCATGCCGAGCTGCGCCGGCGACAGCTTCACCCGCTGGCCGATGCCGGCATAGGCCGCTTCCACCTGGGCATCGGTTGCCGAAATGCCGCGCGCCTTCGCCTCCTGCATCTTCAGCCGTTCCTCGATCATCTCGTTTGTGGCGACCCGCATCAGCGAGTCCCCCGAAATGGTCTTGTCCACCAGCCGCAGGAACCGGGCGCGCTGGGCGATCTCATTCGAGGTCACCGGCTCGCCGTTGACGATCGCCTTGACGGTCGATTGCGCCAAGGCGGCCCCGATCCCGGCCGTCGACAGGATGAGGGCGGCGGCGGCAGCGACCAGCCCGCGCCGGAGCGGACGATGAAGCGGGAAAAACGAAGCGGTCATGCAATGGGTCTCTGTCGATCGAGGGCGGGCGGCGCTCGTGGTCGTCGAACGGGTCGCCGAGATCCGGGAAAAAATCGGATACTCAGCCGTTCATGCTCGCCTGATGTGGCGAAACGTGGACGATTTCCACGTTTACTGCAAGACGTTCGACGAACTGACCTGACTGTCGCCGAGGGTCCGCAGGCCGAAACGGAAATAGACGATGTGCTCGGTCGGCGCGCGCGTCACCGTGCCGGTCGTCGTCCGCAGCCGCGTTGCGTCCTGGGCATAGGCCAGCGAGGCCGAGAAGCTGTCGTCGTCATAGCCGACGCCGACGGTGGAGTTGACCACGAACGAGTTCTGCAGGTCGTAGCGCACCGCGCCGAACACGCGCCACGTCTCCGACAGCCGCACGCTTGCCGCGCCCTGGATATCCTGCCGCACGTCGGCGATGCCGAGCGTCGGCTGCGGCGCCAGATAGGCATAGGTCGCCGACGCCACCACCGGCCCGGCGATGCCGGTCGCCTGCAACTCGCCGCGCTTGACCTCGAACGTCGTCGCGTCGAACCGTCCACGCGCCGAAAGCCGCAAGCCGGTGGCGGTATCGAGATAGAGCCGGGCGACATAATCCGAGCGCTTGGTCTCCAGCCCGGAATCGGCGCCGACCGCCAGGAGCTGATCCGGCGAGAACGAATTGCGCCCCGCCAGGATGAACGAGCGCCCGATCAGGCCGCCCATCGAGGCGCCATTGGCCAGATGCAGCGAATAGTTCGCTCCGACATTCAGCCGCGTGCCGCCCTCGGCCCGGTCGTAGCCGGAGAACTTGTCGATGGCGAACAGGTTGGTGTCGTCATAGACGAGGCTCTGAGCATCCTCGTTGGCGACGCGGCCGACCTGCTGCTCGTTCGGGCGAACGATGATCTGCGCGATCGGCTCGAAGATCTGGTGGCCCCAGGTCGAGGTGATCAGCAGCGGATAGCGATAGTCGAGCCCGATCGTCGGCATGGCCCGTCCGACGACACGGTCGCCGCCGACCGGCTGGAACGCCGCGTCGACATTGCGCATGGCGAACAGATCGCCCCGGAAGCTGGCGAACGGCGTGAACACCTGCCCGAACTGGTCGATGATCTGCTTGCGCCACTTCACCTCGGCGGTGAAGCGCGAATAGGTGCCCTCGGCGCCAATCAGCCGGTCGACGTCGACGCCCGGATCGAACAGGCCGTTGCCGTTGCGATCCAGCCGCACCCGATCGCCGCGGAAGCGGGTGACGGTGGTGGTATTGGCGTTGAACGACAGTTCGCCGCCCATCACCGGATCGCCCCAGATCATGTTGTAGTCGATCACCGGCGCGACGAACGGCTGCTTTTCCTGCAGGTTCGAGCCGACCGGCGCCAGGCTCGGCAGGGTCGGCGCGTAATTGTCCTGGAAGATCTGGAAGGCATAGGCGCGCGCCTCGAAGAAGTTGCGCTCGCCAAGCCCGGTCAGATGCATCGTCGACGTCGCCTCGTCGCTTGATACGCCGCGCAGGTTCGAGAACTTGTAGTCCTTGAGGAAGCGCCGGTCGGAGATCAGCGAACCGCTCCAGCCGAACGTCCATTTTTCGTTGAGATGGAACTGGCCGTAGGTGTGCAGCATGCCGCGCAGCTGCTGGTCGCCGCTGGTGCCCTTGAACGCGTCCGGGTCCATCTGGCTGATGCCGGCGCCGCGCAGGCCCCAAGTGCCGTTCGAGGTGGCGTTGCGCACCTCGACGTCCATCAAGAGCCCCTGCCGCGACAGCGCCGCCGGCGACAGCGTCACGTCCCAGTTCTCCACCGGCGCCCAGAAATACGACGACTGGATGCCGACGCCGAGCACGTCCGAGCCGACGAAACGCGGCGTCAGGAACCCGGTTTTGCGGCGCACCGATGGGTCAGGATGCGAGAAATACGGCACATAGATCAGCGGCACGCCGAGGAACTCGAAGCGCGCGCTTTCGTAATAGACCATCTGCTCTTTTTGATCGTGGATGATCTTCGCCGACTTCAGCTGCCAGGTCGGCGGCCGGTCCGGCGTCTCGCGGCACTTGATGCAGGCGGTGTAGACGCCCTTCTCGAAGGTCGTGACCGTGCCGCCCTCGCGCTTGGCGCTTTCGGCGACAAACCGCGTCCGCTGCACCGTGTCGACGGTCAGCGAGTGGACGAAGCCGTCCTTGAAATCCTGGGTGATGTCGAGCGACTGCGCCGTGACGATCGTTCCCGACGGATCGATCAGCCGCACATTGCCCTCCGCCATCACCCGTCCGCCCTTGCGGTCGAAGGTGACGTTGTCGGCGGTCAGCGTATTGCCGCGATAGTGGATCTCGACCTTGCCCTTCGCCGTCACCCGATCGCGGTCATTGTCGTAGATCGCCTGATCGGCTTCGAGCAGCATCGATTCCGGCATCGGCAGGCCCGGCGCCGGCACCACCGGCACGGCGACCTGCTGTGCCTGCGCCCATGGCGCGGCAAGGCCGACCAGCGATCCGGCCAGCGCCGTTGCACCGATGAGCAAGCCGCGAGCGTTGCGCAAGCACCAACCGTGCTGCGCTCCGGCGCCTGTCCGGCGCGTTTCGGCGTTGCGGGAGTGGACGCGAGCGCTCATGCCTCAGCCGTCCTCCTGGTGCAGCAGAATGGTGAACCCCATGAGCGTTGCGACGACCGCCGGTGACCATGCGGCGACGACTGGTGGAACGATTCCGACCCCGCCCAGGTCCCGGGCGAGCTGTGTGATGACATAAAGCACGAAGCCGGCTCCCACGCCACTGAGAACCATGCGTCCGATGTTGCCGAAACGAAACAGTCGCAACGAAACTGTCGCCGCGATCAGCACCATGGCCGACAAAAGCAAGGGTCGCGCCAGAAGTGATTGGTATTGCAAGCGATATTGAAAAGCTGGCAATCCCGCGCGTTGCGCCATGTCGATGTATCTCGGCAGTTTCCAGAATGGCACGACATCGGGCGCGGCAAGGCTTTCGCGGACCTGCTCGGTCGAGAGCCGCGTTGATACGATATAGGTGTTGAAGATCTGTGGATCACTGTTGGCCGATCGCACCAGCGCGTCCTTCAGCACCCATTTGTTCGGCTCGAGCCGGGCTTCCTTCGCCTCGATTCGCTCGTGCAGCGCCCCGGTCGGCGTGAAGGTCAGCGCCACCACGTCGACGAGCCGTGCCCCCTGCTCGAACGACTGGCGCGCATGCATGATCGATTCGCCGTCATCGCCCTCCTGCCGCAGCCACGCCTCGCTCGACGACTGCGCCACGATCAGCTGTTCCTGCCCGAACAGCCGCAAGGTGATGTCGTCCGACAGTTCCTTCAGCTTCGCCGCGGTCGGATTGTAGACGGTCGTACCGATCACCCCGAGCAGCGCCGCCACCAGGATCGGCGGCACCAGGAACTGCCACACCGAAATGCCGGCGGCGCGGATGATCACCAGTTCCAGCCGCCGCGACAGCGCCAGGAACCCGGCGATCGCCCCGAACAGCACCGCGAACGGCATCACCTGTTCCAGATAGACCGGCACGCGCAGGAGCGACGCCGCCAGCGCCAGCGACCAGGTGAAGCTCTCCCGGTCGACCGCGCGCCGCACCAGCTCGACGAAATCGACGAGGAACACGATGACGAAGCTCGCCATCAGCATGCCGACGGTGATCGAGGTGAATTTGCGCGCCATGTAGACGCCGAGCGTCCGCCCGATCATGTCGCACCTCCGAACCGGTCTGGAATCCGCGCCCGCAACTGCTCGACCAGCCTCTCGCCCAACGCCGACCCGGCCTCGACCAGTTTCGCCAGCGGCCGCGGCAGGTCGAGCCGGTTCGACGAAACCGACAGGATCAGCCCGGTAACGATCGCCCCGATCGGCAGGAGGTAGAGCATCACCACCGCCGTCAGCGAGGTCGCCGCGCTGGACGTCGCCGAGAACATGCCGAAGCGCAGCGCCGCGCAGAACACGAGCGCCATGACGATGCCCATGCCGCGACCCTCGCGCGTCGTGCGGGCGTCGCCGAGAAACACGAACACGATCATCGCGAAGGCGATCGACAGCATCGGCTGGGTCAGGCGGTCGTGCAGTTCCGAGCGAAACCGGCCGAGATTGCGCTTGACGTAGTCTTCCGAGGTGTCGGGCGAAATCAGGTCCAGGGTCGAGCGCTCGCTCGGCCGGAATACCGGCTTCTGCGCGTCCGGCTGCAGGTCCGACAGGTCGAAGGCATAGGCCTCGAAGGCAATGATCGAAAGCCCGGCGTCGCGATGGGTCTGGCGCTGGATCGTGCCGTTGCTCATCACCAGCAATTGCCGGTCGACCGTATCGAGCACCACCGCCCGCTCCGCCAGATAGGTGAAGCCGATATTCGGATCGCGCAGGTCGTCGACCATCAGGCCGCGCACCGATCCGTCCGCCGCCCGGCTCTTGATGTGGAAGGTCAGGCCCTTCTCCACCTCGATGAACCGCCCCGGCCGGATGATGTTGGTGACGAGATCGACATTGATCAGCGAATTGGCGGTGCGCAATTGCCGAAGCGCCATCGGCGCCACCACATGCGCCATCAGCGCCGTCGCCACCGACACGCCGACCGCCAGCACCATCAGCGGCTTCAGCACGACGAGCCGCGATGCGCCGCCGGCGTTGATCACCACCAGCTCATTCTCGCCGTTGAGATGATTGAGCACATAGATCGTCGCCGCCAGCACCGCGAACGGCGCGATCACCATGATCAGGAACGGCACCGCCAGCAGCGTCAGCTGGATGAAGACGAGGATGGTCTGACCCTTGGCGGTAATGAGGTCGAGCTCACGCAGCGCCTGCGTGATCCATACAAGTCCGGTCAACGTGCCGAGCGTCATGAAAAACGCCACCGCGACGCGCCCGAATATGTAGCGCTCGATCAGCTTCATTCCCGCGTCCCGACCCGGTCCCCGTTGGCGTTCACCCCTGGCTCGCGCGAAACTGGCCGAGCCTGCCACCGTCGCACGGGTATCATGAATGCCGCTGAAAGAAACATGGTTAACCGGATTTAATCATTCGAGGTTAACGCCGCTGTGGCGCCGGCGCCATGGTTTCGGGCCACCCGGGCGTCGGGCCTGGCCGCCGGTACCTCGACAAAAAATTGCGGAAATCAACGCTATCCCGCAACGGCATGCCGCCTGATCGGTAAAACTTGAGGCAATTCGGGAACGGTTCCCCAATCCGTGGCGGTTAATGTCGTGGTGCTTCGGAGGAGTAGCATGATCGCCTTGGGTGCCATCGATTCAACCGTGATCGAACGGCTGATTCAGCAGCGAAACCACAACGTCGCCTTTCCCGGCGCGATCGAGGCCCGTTTTCGCGCCGAGACCGGCACCAGCCATGCGCGCAAGGTGTCCTCCGCCGCCGCGCAAACCGCCGTCATCTACAACACCCTGCTCGTCGCCGATCTGGTTCTCGTCCCCGATGTGCTGTGGCTGTCGCTGATCCTGCACGTCTTCGTCGTCACGCCGCTGCTGTTCTTCGCCTCGCATCAGGTGCGCATCACCGGCAACTGGTGCCGCCGGCACTGGATCGCCGCGACCATGCCGCTCGCCATGCTGGCGCAGATCCTCGTCTGCTTCGCCGCCTCGACCCATCCCTACTCGGCGCACTATCTTTATTTCCTCCTGCCGATGCTGATGTACGGCAACATCGTCCTGCGCATCGACTTCCGCATCGCCATCGGCCTGTCGATCCTGACCGTTCTCACCATGCTGCTGGTCGGCCTGATCCATCCGGCGATTCCGGCGCCGATCGTCGCGATGATGACGTTGACGGCCACCGCCTGCGCCGCCCTGACCATTTTCGCCAATCTCCACCTCGATCGCGACATCCGCCTTGCCTGGCTCTATGCCCTGCGCGACCGCGTCCGCCACCTTCAGGCCGAGACCGCGTCGCGGATCGATGTCCTCACCGGCCTCGCCAATCGCCGCAGCCTCGAACAGGCGGTCGCGTCGCTGTGGGCGTCGTCCGAGACGGCCATGCCGGTCAGCCTCGTCATGATCGATGTCGACCACTTCAAGAGCTACAACGACCACTACGGCCACCCGGCCGGTGATGCCTGCCTGCAGCGCATCGCCTCCGCCGTCCGCATGTGCCTGCGCAGCCGTCAGGATCTGGCGGTGCGCTATGGCGGCGAGGAAATCCTCGTGCTGCTGCCGGGCGTCGGCCTCGATGCCGCCTCCCATGTCGCCGAGCGCATTCGCGCCGGCATCGTCGCCGCCGCCATCCCCCATGCCGGCATCCCCCATGCCGGCAGCCGGGTCGAGCCCTGCGTCACCGCCAGCCTCGGCGTCGCCAGCGGCGAACTCGGCGCCACCACCTACGAGGACCTGGTCGCCGCCGCCGACACCTGCCTCTATTCCGCCAAGCGCGCCGGCCGCAACCGCGTCGCCACCATGGGCCTCGTCGTTGACCCCGAGGACAACTGCCTCGACCTGTGCGTGGGGTGAGGTGCCGGCATCCTGGGACCAGGGTTCTTGCCGGCTCGGCTTGGACTAGCAACCCCCGAATTTCCACGATAACGTCATTGGTTCAACCCACCTGATTTGGTGGCGCCGACCGCTTGCCGCCGTCGGATGCCCCCCGTGCCCGGGCGCGCCCCTTGGAGGATTTATGTCGCTTGCTTCCGTTTCCTTTGCCAAGGCCGTCATTCCCAATTCCGGCGTTGCCGTTGTCGTCACCGATGACGAAGGCCGCTTCGGTCGCGATGCCGCGGCGCTGGATCTGGCGGCTGGCGGTGCCATTGCCCGCGCCGTCGCCGCCGCCGGGTTCAAGGGCAAGGCCAACGGCTTTCTCGATATCCTCGCCCCCCATGGCGTCGGTCTCGACCGGGTGATCGTCGCCGGCGTCGGCAAGCTGGCGGAGGCGACCGACGAGTCCTGGCTGAAGTTCGGCGGCGCCCTCGCCGGCAAGCTCGCCGAGCTGAAGCTGAGCCATGCCTGCCTGCTGCTCGAGCGCCCCGACGCCGAGAACCTGCCGCCCGACCACGCCGCCGCGGTGGCGCAGGGCGCCGTGCTGCGCTCCTTCAATTTCAACAAGTACAAGACCAAGAAGTCCGACGACGACGCGCCGAAGTCGCTGAAGCTGACACTGGCGCTCGACGGCCACTCCGCCGCCAAGAAGGCCTATGCCCCGCGCGAGGCGGTGGCCGAGGGCGTCATCCTCGCCCGCGACCTGGTCAACGAGCCGGCCAACGTGCTCGGACCGTCGGAATTCGCCGCCGAGGCCAAGAAGCTTGCCGATCTCGGCGTCGAGGTTGATATCCTCACCGAGAAGGAGATGAAGAAGCTCGGCATGCACGCCTATCTCGGCGTCGGCGTCGGCTCGGCCCGGCCGCCGCGCTTCGTCGTCCTGCGCTGGAACGGCGGCAAGGACAAGGACAAGCCGGTCGCCTTCATCGGCAAGGGGGTGGTGTTCGATTCCGGCGGCATCTCCATCAAGCCCGCCGCCGGCATGGAAGACATGAAGGGCGACATGGGCGGCGCCGCCTGCGTCCTCGGCCTGATGCGGGCGCTGGCCGGCCGCAAGGCCAGGTGCAACGTCATCGGCGCCCTCGGCCTCGTCGAGAACATGCCCGACGGCGCCGCCCAGCGCCCCGGCGACATCGTCACCTCCATGTCCGGCCAGACCATCGAGATCATCAACACCGATGCCGAGGGCCGCCTCGTCCTCTGCGACATGCTCTGGTACGTCCAGGACAAGTTCAAGCCGGCCTTCATGATCGACCTGGCGACCCTGACCGGCGCCATCCTCGTCGCCCTCGGCCAAGAGCATGCCGGCCTGTTCGCCAATGACGATACCCTGGCCGAGCGCATCACCGCCGCCGGCAAGGCCACCAACGAGCGCGTCTGGCGCATGCCGCTCGGCGCCGACTACGACAAGCAGATCGACAGCAAGTTCGCCGACATGAAGAACACCGGCGGCCGCAATGCCGGCTCGATCACCGCCGCCCAGTTCCTCCAGCGCTTCGTCAACGGCACCACCTGGGCCCATCTCGACGTCGCCGGCACGGCCATGTCCTCGCCCAATTCCGACATCAACCGCAGCTGGGGCTCCGGCTGGGGCGTCCGCCTGCTCGACCGGCTGGTGAAGGACTATTACGAAGGCTGACGCGGCCGGGCGGGGGAGGGGAGCGCGCCATGACCGACGCCGAGCTCGCCCCCGCCCTTCGTCCCTATGAAACCAGCGCCCGCCGGCGTCCGCTCGCCTGGGGGCTCGCCGCCTGCGGCGTCGTCTTCCTGACGCTCGGGCTCCTGCCCGTGCGGCTTTGCGGTCCATTGCCCTGTCCGGGCTGGGTCCAGCCGTTCGAGATCGGCCTTGGCGCGGTGATCCTCGCCGCCGTGTTGCTGGTCCTTGCCCTCGACACCCGTCGCGGCAGCCGGATCGATGCCGCCCGCGCCTGCCTGTGCTGGTGGACCGGCACCGGGGCCGACGAGCGCGGCGAGCTGCCGCTGGCGCGGATCGCCCGCCTGCGCCTCGAGCCGGACGTCGTGCGCGTCGTCGATCGCGACGGCGGCACCCACCCGATCCCGCGCGACTGCATCCGCGCTCCGCACGCCGCCTGGCTGCGCGCCATGGCGACCGCTTGGCCCCACATCGCCATCGACTGACGCCGCCGCGCCGAGCCCCGCGCCGATGGCGACCGGTTAACCCTGCGCCGGCGTTTTCACGTCGCTTCGGAGCGTTCGCGGCCGCCGCGACACCAAACCGTAATCCCGGTTGCTGATGGTGTCGTCGTCCTGTCATGCCGGCGGGCGTTGATAAAGATCGAGATGTCTTCGCGCGAATGTCTCATGTCCTGCTGCGTGAGACATCTGCGCGTCGCCAGCGGCCGGCGCGGAAACCGCCTTCCGCATTCGGCATCAACCGCGAGGTCCCGCCATGCCAAGCCAGACCGAAGCCGCACTGCCGCCCGAGCTGCGGCCGTTTCAGGCCAGCGCCCGGCGCAACATCATGGTTTATCTGGTGATCTGCGTCGGCGCGGGCTTCATCGCGGTACCCCTCAGCGTCGATCCGGCACGGCACTGCCTCGAATATGCCTGCCCGCAATGGCTCCACCTTGCCGCGCTCGGGCTCGGTGTTCTTTCCGTGCTCGGCGGTGTCACCGCCCTGATCCGCAATACCCGGTGCGGCAGTCGCCTCGATCTCGCCGCTCGCGCCCTCGTCTGGTGGGTCGGCGTCCCGCCCTTCAAGGAAAGCCGCATCCCGCTCGACGATATCGCCACCGTGCTGTGGGACACGTCCGGCGACAGCAACCAGCTGTCGCTGCGCGACCGCGCCGGCAAGCGCCTCTACGTTCCCGAGGACTGCCTGCGCGCCCCGCACCAGGCCTGGGCCCAAGCCCTCGCCGCCACCTTCCCCCACATCAGCTACGAGCACAAAGCCTGACGCTCAATGCCCGACGCGTCCGGTCCTGTGCGTCCGGCCCGACGGCGCATTCATCGATCCAGCAAAGCCTGTCTGTACGTCATCATTGCTTGCCGGTCTTGGATACGTCACCGCCCTGACCGCCAGCGTCGTTGAGCTTCGCCGGATCATCCACCTCCGCCGCCGGATCGACATCCGGTTCGGTCTCCCGGTTTCGGGCGTCAGCCTCGGCCTCGCTGCCTTCGGCCACTTGCGGGCGCACATCGCCGCCTTGCGGCGGTACCGCCCTTGGCGCTGCCGCTTGTCCGCTCGCCCCCGGCTGGGTGTCGGTGCCGCCGCTCAGGCTGGCGCTGATCGCCTGCCCCTCCAGCCGCCCGAGTGTGCTGGTCACCAGCCGCTCGGAGAAGCCGGCGACGAACGACCAGAACATCAGCTTGCCGAGGTTTTCCAGAAACGGCTTCGCCGTCAGCACGCCGTTGGGGGCGACCAGACTGCTGTTGATGATATTGATATCCGGGAACATCGCCCCCGATAGCAGCGAGCCGAGAAACACCAGATAAAGCGTCACCGCGCCAACCGCGCCGATGATCAGCCGGATAAAGATGTGCCGGGGCAGGAAGTATGTGATGATTCGATCATAATCGAGCGTTGCCAGCTCGGTCTGGAACGACAGCAACCGGCTGAAGAATGCCCCGAGCATCCCCGGCAGCATGACGAACACCAGCAATGAACTCGCGAGCTGCGTCATCCCCCGCAAGTATAGTGACACCAACAACAAGAGCAGGATTGTAGGTATGGCAAACCCGCCGATGATTGCCAGCCGCTTGGCGGCGCGGCCACGTTGTTCCCGGTCGAGCGCCCGCTTGTTGTAGGTCCACAGCAGGTCTTCCAGCAGGCATCGGAACGCCGCGCGCTTTCCGGCCATTTCCGTGGCCGCGTCGAACTCCGCCTGCAGCTTCGCCAGCGTCGGCACCTTGAACCGCTCGGCCTCGACGGCACGTCGGGCGAACTCGACCGCGATATCCGCCTGCGGCAGCAGTTCCGCCAGTTCCAGCTCGGCCCGATAGAGCTGGCTCCAGCTCTCGGCGTCACCGCTGTCGGCAAGCGACGCCTTGATCGCATTGATCCGCGCCACCATCGCCTGATCCGCCGCATGCGCCTGCATGAAGCGCTCGATCTGCGTTTCCAGCGTCATCTTGTAGTGTGTGAACAACGTGGGCCGTTCGAGTGGCTTTGTGGCAATCCCCAACATTGCGACCTCCCACTGATTGTTGCCGTTATGGTAGCACCATTGACGACGATGCGCCATGATTATGACGGCCGATCCATCCCCCTGCCCGAAATGCCACCGTGACCGGGCCCGGCTTTCTTGCTATCGCTCGTCGCGATCAACGGGCGCCCCATGACCGAAGTCTGGTTCTACCACTTGCAAAACCGCACGCTCGAAAGCACGTTGCCCCAGCTTCTGGAAAAGAGCCTGGAGCGCGGCTGGCGCGTCGTCGTCCAGGCCGGCTCGCCCGAGCGCCGTGATGCCCTGGACAGCCATCTGTGGACCTATGCCGACGAGAGCTTCCTGCCCCACGGCACCCGCGCCGACGGCCATGCCGCCTTGCAGCCGATCTACCTGACCGATGGCCCCGAAAACCCCAACGGCGCGGTCGTCCGCTTCCTCGTCGACCGCGCCGCGCCCGCCGATCTCGCCGGCTACACCCGCGCCATCTTCATCTTCGACGGCACCGATCCCGACGCCCTCGACGATGCCCGCCGCCAATGGCGCGAGATCAAGGCCGCCGGCCACGAGGTGACCTATTGGCAGCAGAACGATCGCGGCGGCTGGACCAAGAAGGCGTGATCGGCAACGCGCGCCATCCAGCCGATACCCTTCCGTCGCCGCCTGCTCACGATCTGTCCAGCAGGAATCAAATGCCGCACAAATGCCGCGAAAACAGGCAGTTATTACGGGTAGCTACTTAGGTACATAAACAATTACACGTATGCAATATAAGAAAATACCTAGATAATTCTGCCTAAAATCGGTTCAATTTTCTTTCACGGCATTCAAATGCGCAATTCTGCGCAAGGTTTGAACCTTGCTTGCCCTCGCGCCCGCTCTGCACAATAACAACACCTGCTCTACTCGCCTCTTGCCGGCAAGACCGTCAAGGACACGGGTGGTCACTTCGCCAGATCGCTTCCTGTACACGGGCCGCGCAGTCCGACAACTGCCCCGACTTAGGGCATTGCCAGCGGTCCGATCGAGGCGTGCCGTCGTCGTGGTCCTCCCGGCCTTGTCGCTCCCGCCGGGCTTGCTCCTGCCCGCGGCTTCGGCCGACCCTTACTGAATCTGCCAAGATCGGCTCGCCCGATCGATGAACTGGACGTTTTCATGCCGCGCAGAATGCCGAAATCCCACGATGAACTGCGGCTCGATGCCATTGCGGCGTCTCGCGCCATGGTCGAAGCGGATGGCTTTTCGTCGGTCACCGTCCGCCGCGTCGCCGATCGCATCGGCTGTTCGATCGGGTCGATCTACAACCTGTTCCGCGATCTTGACGATCTGATCATCCACGTCTGCGCCGGCACCATCGACACCGCCTTCGAGGTGATGAGCGCCGACGGCCTGCCCGACGAGCCGCACGAGCGCGTGCATGCAATGGGCCGGCGCTATCATGATTTCGTCCTCGCCAACAAGAACCTGTGGTTCATGCTGTTCGAGCACCGCGCCCATGACGGCCGCGATCTGCCGCCCTGGTATGCCGAGCGCGTCGGCAAGTTGCTCGCCTATGTCCATGCCAATGTCGCCCCGGCGCTGGAAAAGGTCCCGCCCGACAGCCGCATCGATGCCGTCAACACCCTCTGGGCTGGCGTCCACGGCATCGTCACCCTCGGCGCCCAGGGCAAGCTCGGCATCGTCACCGCCGCCAGCGCCGCCGACTGCGTCCGCCTGATGATCGACATGGTGCTCGCCGGCCACGATCAGCCGCACGTTTCGTTCGACGGCAACGGCTTCGGCCGGCTCTGACCGGGCCGCAGCCTGCGCGCGCCGGCCGGCCGCGCCGATGAAATCCCGCCCGCCCGCGCCGATTTCGATTTCGCCCGACCGCGATCCGCTCTATGACCGCGACATCGCGGCGGCTGTCCCGGCATGTCGCCGCTGCCGATCGGGGAGGGGGCCGTGAAGGGCTTGTTCGGATTTCTGCTCATTGTCGCCGGCGCCGCGCTGGCCATCGGCCATGTCGTCTGGGCGCAATGGTATTCCGGCATCCTCGTCGCCGAGCACCGGCTCTACAGCCGGGCGAGTGACGGCCCGGCGCCGGCGCCGCGCGCCATTGAACTGCGCCTGACGCCCGACATGAACCCGGTGGTGATCCAGCTGACCGGCAGCATCGCCAATGTCGAATCCGCGCCGAAGGCCATCCCGCTCGCCGCCGAATTCGCCACCCGCATCACCCGCGACGGCAAGCCGTTCCACGCCGGCCGCGTCACCCTGGCGATCCAGCCCGACGACACCGGTCGCCGCGTCGAGATCCCGACCGGCGTCGAGATCGTCCGCATCCCCACCCCCGACGAGGGCGTCTATACCCTTGCCGTCGAACCCGTCGGACGCGGCAATGCCACCGTCACCGCCCTGGCGCTGGTGATCCGCCGCAACGTCATCTCGATCAGTTGGGGCGTCGTCGTCGCCGCCGCCTTCCTGTCGCTCGTCGGCCTGATGGCCCTGCGCAACCGCCCCGACGCCGGCTGATATCATCGGGCATTGAAACTGCCCGATGATATTCCTGCCGCGAATTTCTCCTGCCCCTGATGCGGATGAGAAATTCGCCTGTCCCCGCAGGCTGGCGCGTCAGCGCCTTCGGCCTGCGGTATGAAGCGGCAGGGCAAGCGCCAAGGCCCGCATGTCCGGCGCCGGAAGAAGGCCGCCGGATAATGAAAGATCCGCGTCGAGGCCTCTTCGACGCGGATCAAGGTGCTGAGCGAGGTTGTTGCTTGCTTGGGTTCGCGCGCCCGGCGACGCCCGCCTCACGCCGCCTTGGCTTGCAGCTCGCGCTGGAAGTACAGCATGTCCATCGCCGGGGTCTTCAGCCCCAACTGGGTCAGCATCACCGAAACCTGGCCGCGATGGTGGGTCTGGTGATTGAAGAAATGCGCCAGCGCGTGGCTCATCGGCATCGCCTCGACCAGCGGCTTGCGCAGCGTCCGGAACCGGAACACCGCCGCGATATCCTCCGCGGTCAACAGCGAAACCATCGCCTCGATATGCCCGTCGCACTTCGCCCGCGCGCCGCGCATGTCGGCGAAGTCCTCGTAGAGCACCAGATCGTCGAGCGTGTCGTAGGGCTCGACCTCGCCGTTGAATCGCGCCAGCCAGACCTGATCGGCCACCAGCACATGATTGAGCGTGCGGTTGATCGAGCTGAAATACGCCCCCATCGGTTTGTGATAGTCTGCTTCGCCCAGTTGCGCGATGCAATCGAACATAAGCTTGTTCGCCCACGTATTATACGCGGCGAGCATGCGGAAATGGTCCTTCATGTGCCCCTCCGAGTTCCGTCGATCGCCTTCCGGCGTCGACTGAGGCCAACCCGTCATGCCGTGCTTGCGCGAAAGGACATGACCACACCGGCAGAAAGTCGCGCCACACCGGTCCCGACCGGGCCCCGCGCCGTCCTGACCCGGCAAGACTGGAACGCGCCCACCTCTCTCGCCTTGATCTGGATCACCCCGCCTGCCGCTAAAGCAGGCAGCCGCGAGCGGCCCGTCCCGCCGCCCGCGCCGCGCCGATCGCCCCCGTCGCCCCCGCCGCCGCCGCATCGCAGCGCCCCGCGACGACCGCTCGCGCCGCCCCCTCGGCGCATCGCCGCCTCGCGTCACCCGCGCGAGTATTTCCGCGAATGCCTTGAAATAGCGCGATATCTTGCCTCGACGCCATCCCGTCGCCGGCTCCGCCATCCGCAGCCCCGCGACAAGTCGCCCCGACGTCGGCCCGCGTCAAACCGCCCCGCCGCCCACCATGCTCCCGCACCCGCCGCGCCAGCCCACCCCGCCCCCTGCGTAGTGTCCCGACCCGCCAAAAGTTTAGCCCGGCTGCATTCCCGCCCGCTGGCCGCGTGAACCTCTACAGTGGATGTTCCTTCCTGCGGCAATTGCGAAATCCAGCCGCATCTATCCCCATTCATTTGCCGCCCACGCCGCTCCCCCGCTTGCAACGTCCCGCCGACCCTGTATATATCCCGCCCGCCGGAGAGATGGCCGAGTGGTTTAAGGCGCACGCCTGGAACGCGTGTATACTCGAAAGGGTATCGAGGGTTCGAATCCCTCTCTCTCCGCCACCCCATTGTTTTTCAAGCCCTGTTTGCGTCTTCAATTGTTCAGCGCTCGGAAATTTCCGACATGAAATCAAGGCTCTAGCGTTTTCACTCGTTTTTGGGCGTCGTTCGTCGCGTCTCTCTATCTTGCGACGCGGTTAGGGTAGCGGTTAGGGTAGATCATCGGGCACCCTAACCGGGCACAACCAATGGCACTGAACAAGCTATCGGCAAAGCACGTTGAGAACTCACGGCCGGGCATGGCCAGCGATGGGGATGGCCTCTATTTGCGGACGACGGAATCGTCGGGCGGCATCAGGCGGGCTTGGGTGTTCGTGTACCGGTCGGGCACCAAGCGCACTGAAATGAGCCTCGGGGCCTTCCCTACCGTGTCGCTAGCAGAGGCCAGGGCACGGGCCGATGAACTTCGCAAGGTCCGGGCGGCGGGTGGCGATCCTTTGGAGGATCGCCGCGCCCGTGAGGCGGCGGCAGAGGCGGCACGGGTGGCGGCGATCGAGGCACGGGCAGAGGCCGAACGGGCGGCGGCACGGGCGGCAGAGACGGCACAGAACACCTTCGGGCGATGGGCTGATCTCTATGTCGCGGATGCGCGGTCGGGCTTCCGGAATGCCAAACATGGGGCACAGGTCGCCACCACGCTAGGCGTCCAGCCCTATGACGACTCGAAGGTTCGCGGCGACATGGCGGCGCATCGGGAGCACGTCAAGGCGCTGGCGGCCTTGCGCGCCCTCCCAATTGATGCGGTTGACCGGGCGGCGGTGGCGGCGGTGTTGCGGCCGATCTGGTTGGCGAAGCGTGAGACGGCGGACAGGGTCCGGGGCCGCATCGAGGCGGTGTTAGACAAGGCGACGGACGCGGGCGCCCGGTCGGGGCCGAACCCCGCCGCGCTCGGCAAGCGTGGCAAGGGCGGGTTGGCCAGCCTGTTGCCGTCACGGGGCAAGGAAGCCCTGTCCGTCAAACATCACGCTGCACTTGATTACCGCGAGGTCCCGGCCTTCATCGCCGCGCTGGCGGCGCGGGATGATGTGTCCAGCCGGCTCTTGCACTTCATCGTGCTCAACGCAGTTCGCACGGGCGAAGCCCGGCTCGCAACGTGGGGGGAGATAGACCTTGAACGGCGTGTGTGGATCATCCCGGCGGCGCGGATGAAGGCGGGCCGGGAACACCGGGTTCCGTTGACGGATGGGGCCTTGGCGGTACTGGCACAGGTCGCCGCGCTGCGGCGGTCCCATGATCCAGCCGAGTTCATCTTTCCCGGCCAGCGCCGGGGCAAGCCGCTTTCGGTCATGGCGGGAGAGATGGCGCTTCGCCGCATGGCCAAGGTCGCGCCGGGTGAGGTAGTCCCGCCATGGGCAGGCGTCACCCCCCATGGGATGCGCTCGGCTTTCAGGGATTGGGCCGGTGAAGAGACGCAGTTCCCCCGTGAGATTGCCGAAGCGGCGCTCGCACATGTCGTCGGCGACGCCACAGAACGTGCATATCGGCGGGGCGATGCTTTGGAACGTCGCCGGGCATTGATGAACGCTTGGTCAACCTATTGCGCGTCCGGGGATCGCCCCGGCAACGTCGTCAGCATCAGCGCCGCACGGCGGGCGCGCTGATCGCGCCCCTTCGCACTTCGTTCGGCTTGATCAGGCCAGCGGCGACCCTAGCCCGCACGACGGCTCGGACGGATTTAAGACGCAGCCCGGTCATGGCCTTCATCGGGAATGGCGGCAGGTCCGAAGGGCTCGCGCTTTATCCCTAAGGGGCTACAGCTTAGGAAATTCGGCGACGCAACAACGATTTGAAAACCGTGGTTTGCATGGCCTCCGCCCAAGAAAACTGTGCAGGGGCTTCTTGTCTGTGAACGCTTGTTCTTGGTGGCAACCGGGAAGCGATCGAAAGGGTCAGCAAAATCTAATTCCATTTGCGCAGATTCTCTACAACTGCAAGGGTCGGCCGGTGGGGTAGTCGAAGCATCACCGAAGTGAGTCGAAACCGCGATGGCCCTATGACACAGAGGCGACGGTTTACAGGATCGGCGTTCAACATGGGAGATAGAAGCACATGAACGTGATAGCGGTTTGTCGACAAAGCGGAACAGGACGGGTGCAAGGACACAATACGCCGTGGCCAAACTTGGACTATCGCCCAGTTCGGTATTTTTCACCCACCCACGAAAAATCTGGCATAATACGAATCATAGCGGTCGCCCTTTTTGGTGCCCTCAGAGTCAGCGTTGGAGCATCTAATGGATAGTAATGTTTCATTTGCAAAAGCGCCACTCATTGAGATTATCGCGGAACTGAGATGGGTTCCGCCCGGTACTGTCGAACAACCGGGGCAGCCGGCTTTTACGAACGATGCTGATCAGCTTGCAATGTCGTTTAATCGACAACTCGCAGTCGCTTCATTTCCGCGTGCGGAAAAGCTTGTCCCCCCAGGGTTTCCCTCAATGCTCCATGAAGTTGCTTGGCGATTTCGCAATCCAGGTGATGCCGGCACTCTGCTTCAGATCGGCGGGGGCATTTTCACTGCCAATGCTTTGCCGCCATATAAGCGATGGTCAGCTTTCCGCCCAACTGTCGAAAAGGGCGTGGAGGCGCTATTGGCTGCGCGCTTAGAAGCAGAAAAAGACCTTCCGTTTAGCGGGTTAAGTCTTTGCTATATGAATGCATTCTCACCTGAAGCAATGAAAAAATGTAGTCAACAAAAATTTATCGAGGAGGTTCTTGGGTTTCGAGTTGATTTACCATCAGCCCTTAAAAAAATTGAGTCGAGAGATCAGCACAATAGCACAACAATCAATCTATTGGTTCCAATCGGAAATACAAGCAAGAAACTTGTATTGGTGGTGGCAGACGGATCGATGCGTCAAACAGGAAGTTCGCAGAATACACCTGTGGTTCTGATGAATATGACCGTGTTAGAAACCGTACCTGTGGCCCCGAATGTCACATCTATTCTGGGAGCTTTTGATGAAGCCCGGAACATAATTCACAATGCCTTCATGGAAATGACTTCTAGCATTCACAATCTAATGCAACCAGAGGAGGCTGCGTAATGGTAAACCCTCGAGTTACTGCAACGGCGATTGCGCTCGCTTGCACTACTCTACCTGCCGATTCGTTTCCGGTATCCGGCAAGCCTACACTTTGGCCCGGATACAATGTTGTTCGCCAAGGCGAACATAAGGCTGTATCAGCCGAACTCGCAGCGCAGTCTCAACTGGAGGAAATCTGCAGCCTTGCCAAAGGATGGGATGGTTTCGACGCTTTTCCAATTCACCCGGCCACAGGAGCGAACGCGAGTTTGGCACTCAACGCTTTCGTGCGAGCCGGTTTGGTGCCAGAACTTACACCCAATTCTAACGGGACTATTTCGTTCGAGTGGAGCAGCCACGCCGGCGAGGCGTATATTGAGATCGGAAGATCAAGATACGTTGGCAGTATTCGTGCATACGGGGAAATAAAACACCGGATCTCTGGATCAAGTAATAATTGCAATGATTTTAGAAGAAAAATTATGGACTTTTCTTCAGCTATAGAGGTAATTCTTTTTCCTCATCGTCGCGCTATTGATACATCGAAACAATCCTATGTGGGCCAGATTAGATATGCAACCTGATTGCTTCGATCTTCCCATTGATATTAACGACAGAGAGACTATCGTCAGAGCAGTCCTAACACCTTGGCATGTAAAAATGGGGAAACTTAAATGGCAAGCCTTTAAGCCAGCACCTGGAAAAGGCTTATCAGTAATACGATTGTGCGCTGGGGCGGACTATTGCAAGAATAAGGCCGTTTCTATAGCCGCAAAAAATCCGAATAATAAATATATTGGCTTACTATCTATATTGGCGCATGATATTAGGAAGGCTGGGTCCGCAATAATTGATAGTCGCGATTCTCCAAATTTTTTTGGGCACGCAGACGTATATCACAATCTTCCAGAATTATTGCCTGATGAACCGGCGCTGACACCGGAAGATAACGACATCCTTAAGCTTCGCTGCGAAGCTTTGGTTAAAGTGTCAATTCTGTGTTGTGATCCCGATCCAGAGGCACCTAACTGGACTGGGGATCGTTTGGAACAGACATTACCAGAATAGCAGAACTATCCGCTCGAGTAACTCATGCTAGTCTAGCCAACTGCGCTAGCGTCGATCAGCTAGCGCCAGTCACCTTCACTGTGGTTGACTACGGTTGAACGATCTTTAGATCGCGCCCCGAGCTGAACAGTGCCGGTTCTGTGGACTTCCATGTAGTGATTACCGGAAATAATGATGCTGTCCGCTAGTCCTTCGCCGCCGGGCAAACTAACCGCCGCGCCGTGCGGGCGGCAGGCGTCTGCCATTCGGCCATGCCCCGCCGAGTTAATGTCCATCGGTTATATGCACCGGCTGTCCAACCAGACAAACGCCCAGGCTCGACTTTGTTTCTCACAAATCGGCTTGCCGTTGCTAATAACTCGGCTTGCTCGACACATGTTACGCACGAGCTAAGCACCCCTAAGCTAGAAGCACGGTCGCCCGCCTAGTCTCTGCCGCTTCTGCCAAGCGCGTATCGCCTTGGCGAGGCGTTAACGCATACATTTGCCTCGGCGCGGCGGGCAATATGGCGGGCTTGTTCGGCTCGGCTGATCGGCTCGCGATCCATTCGGCGATACCCTCCCCGTCTCAATAGGAAGCCCGTGGGGCGCCTTTCTTCGTCAATGCTACCCCAACTTTAGCGGAATCTTAGCCAACGCGCCACACGGGCCACGCAATGGGCGGCGCGGGGCATCCGGTCATCGGGGCATGAAAAAAGCCCGCCACGAGGGCGGGCAAGTTGGCGCCGATGCAATAGTCGGCGCGCGGGCGACTAGGAGGAGCCACCGCAATCCGTCATGCGTCGGGCAGGCCGGCGCTGGCGATCTCTCGCCAATGGTCGCGGGGGGCTTGGGGCCAACCGGCCACACCCCACGCCGCGATTTCCGGCAGACGCACATTCACCGCGACATGGAAAAGCGCTTCATACTGGCCTTGGGGCGCCGGCGTGAACTCACTTTCGACGCTCGCGATGGCCGGCCGGCCGGCGGCGGATAGCGTCGCGTTGGCCTGTGCGACAACTTCGGCGGCGGCGGCAACGTCGGAAAGGACGGCACACAAGCGCTTCATGGCGTCGACGCCTTCCTTGCGCAGCCGCTCGCGGGCCTGATCGCGCTGGCGTTCAGCATCGGCTGCGATCCGGTCGAGCCGGGCGCCGGCTTCGCTGGAGATGGCATCGGCAAGCCGGGCCTCAAGCTCGCCCTTCGCGATCTGAAGGCGTTCCAAGTCCAACCTCGCCCGCGTCAGCGCCGACTCAGCGCGGGTAATGGCGGCATCGTCGGCGGCAACGATCGCGGCGCGGCGGGCGGCTTCGGCCCGCGTGACGGCCTTGTCGGCGGCGCCGAAGTCGAGGGCGGCGAGCGCGCCCTTGATGTCGTTGGCCGTCGCAGTACCGCCTGTCAGTTTTCGGAAGATTGCCAGCATTTTTCCAGTTCCTTCTTGAAGTATCGGATGGTTTCGGGGGCGATCACATCGCCCGCGATCGTGTGAAAGCGCGCACCGTCCATGCGGCCGTCGCGCATCAGTTCGTGAGTTGCGATCCGGATCACCCGCTCGACTTCGGGATGCCAAATGATTGCATGGGCCAAGCGCTCGGCGGCGCGGTACAAGCGCGTCGCCTCTTCCTCACGGTCGAGACCGGCCGCCAAGATCGCGTGGCGCATTACGTTGCAAAAGTCGCACCGACCACCAGAGGGCGCATTCACGCGGCGCCACAAGGCCGCGACTTCGGCGGCGCCATGGGGCCGCGCGAAACCACGGGCGCGACCTTCGGCAGCCGGGCCGGTCAGAAGCATCACGCTATCCACGACAGGCGACAGGGCCGACTCGTGACCGACATGCGGATTTCCCCCTTCACAGACGATTTCTCTGACGATACCACCCCCGATCACGGTTGCCGCTGCGTGAGCGGCTTCATGATGACAAGTCGGCCGATCGGGGCGGGGCGGATCAGTCGGGGCAATCGTCGGACCAAGCGCCAATCGAGACTGTTCGCCAACGCGTTCGATGAAGCCGCCCGGCGCCGGATCGTCGGGCGCGACGGGCGGGCAGCACCGCCGAAGCTCGAAGGTCGGGCCGGTCATTCGCGCATCTCCTCGGCCGGCGCCGGCCTCGGGCCGGGCCGCGACAGTTCGGCCGCGCGGGCATAGATCCGGGCCAAGTTCTCGCGGTCCTTCGTCTTGCGTTCGTCAGTGATTTTCGTCTGTTCCATGGTTAAGGTCTCCGTTTTCGAGTTGCTCAAGCTTCCCGGCGGCGCGCTCAAGCGCCGCGTCGATCAATTCCCGGCAAGTGTTTCGTGTCGCGGGGTCGCGGCTGATCTGGGCCGGAATCGCATCGAGTGCGTGCCGGATTGAGCCGACAACATCATCGATTACCGCGATTGCTTCTGTCAGCGGGATAAGTTCGCGCTGACGCTCAGCGAGTCGAAGTTCTGCGGTTCGACGTTTCGCCTTCACGAATGCGGCATGTTCTCCCGATAGTTGATCGGCGCCGGCCGACCGTTTCGCGTCGGTGATCATCGCGCGGATCGACGCCTTGAGCGCGATCCGGCCGCGTCCAGCCCGTGTAACGATTCCGCTCGCGACCAGATTTCCGACGTGGCGGGGCGTCACGCCGATCAAGTCGGCAAAGTCATTCGATGTAACGGAGTCGGGCACTGCAGATTTCATCGGTCTTGTTCCTCTTCGGAAACGGAAATCGGGCTCCGCTTGACTTATACCCACCGGAAGGTCGGGGCGCCACGTCCCCGTAATGCCACCCCGCTCCACACGGTCCCTACCCGTGGCGGGGGGGGCACCCCCGCCGCGACTTCAAGCGGGGCGCAGGTCCGGGCCGCTTGACTATCCAGTCGTCGTCCAGCTCCCGAAACGTCAGCCGCCCTTCGGCGGCGGCCTTGTCGAGGCCACGCCGCAGGCCCTTCTTGATGGCCTCGCCTCGATGCTCATCGGTCGGGTTCTCGACATAGTGGGCAGGCTTGTATGATGCCTTGAACCGCTGACGCAGCCGGCTCAGGGTCACCGGCTGGCCAGTTCGGGCCAGTTCGTCGAATACCCTCAAGAGCGTAACAAGAGGGCGAGCCGATCGGATCAGCGGCGCCTTTGTTTGCGAGGTCGGGCGGGCCGTCATCGATCTCCCCCTTCCCCGCGCAAGGTCGGCGCCGGCGCACCATAGGCGCCGGGCGCCTTCGTCACGTCGAGCGCATCGCGCATCAGTCGTGCCGCGTGTTCGATCCCGTCCAGATCATCCGCTTCAACGGCATCTCGGAACTCGCGCCCGGCTCTCCCGATGCGCCGGGCGACTCGCCTAGCCTCTCGCCTGACTTCAGCTTCGAAATCCCCGGGGGAGTGTTCATATTGTTTGGGGGGGTCAACTTCCGCCCCCCTTAAATGGCAAAGTTCCACCCCCCTTGAGGTCTCGGAGGGGGGATAAACTTCCACCCCCCTCGGCAGCGCGAGAAGGATGCGTCGGCCGGTCCGGTTGGCGCTCGACTTCGGGGCCGGCTGGCGGATCACCAACCCGTCGCGCTCCAGTTCGGCGATCGCATCCTTTGCGCGCGGCTCGTCGGTCGAGGCCAGGCTCGCCAAGGTTCGGTTCGCCGCGGAACATGAGCCTGTGCGGTCCGCAAGGGCCGCAATCTCGAAGGCGATCCGCAGATTGATCGGCCGGCGGCCTGATGGACTGGCGTAGAGCGCAGCGCGCCACGCGGGCAAGATGATCCCGTCGCGATCTGCAGGGCCTTCCCAGACAAGCGGGCGGGCGGCGCCTTCGGGCGCCGGCTGTCTCAAGGGCGCATTCATGCCGCACCGCCGAACAGGTCCCCGCGACGCTCGGAGTCAAGCCGGTCAAGCTCCCGATCGACGGCGGCGCGTAGATCGGCGACGAAGGCGCGGGCCTCCCATGCCGGGGCATAGCGTTCTACGACGGCTGCTTGCTTCGCCAAGATCGGACAAAGAAACCGCTCCCTCGCGTCGGGTCCGTAGTCTTTCACAGTTGCCGCCAACCGGCGCGCGATGCCGACGCGGCGAACAGCCGGGAAAAGGTGGATTGAGGCAGCCATCACGCGGCCTCGCCAAGGTTCCGGACGAACGCAAGCACGTCATCGGCGCGAAACCGAACACCCCGACCGATCTTTACGCTCGGCAAAGCGCCAGACTTCGAGATTTTCCACAGAGTCGAGCGGCTGATGCTCAGCAGAGCACAGACTTCCGGCACTTCCAGTAGCATCCTTTGCGACATCGGATCACCCATAATATTGTTTTCATGACGATTTATCTCCATCAATCCGTCAGGTCGGTGCGTTTGCGCTCGACTTTGTCAGTATATGGCTGTCTGCATTTGGTGGTCAAGCGCTTTTATCGTGTATGTGGAAATCGGAAACTTCCGACAACTCGGCATCCCGTCGGATTTTTCCGACAAATACTTTGCGACAAGGTCGAGGGCACAGGCGCAAAGGCGCGGCCGGGGTGGCCGGCAGGGCGTCGGGGCATCGGGCGCAGCGACGGGGCCGGCTACAGGCGCCGGTGCGGCTGGGGCGGCTGGGGCGGGCGGGCCGGGCACGGCACCGACGGATCGGCGGTGGCCGGCAGGGCGGGCGCCGGGGCGGGCGGGGGCGCCTTGCCGGGCGGGTGCTGGCGCGGCAGGTGGGGGGATGCCATGCCGGCGCGCTGTTAGGGTGACCGTTAGGGTAAGACCCCCAAGGCCTCAAAAAGCCGAGACCTTAAATCCAATGTTCTCAATAGTTTGTGCGTTATTGTTTGGCGGCCTCTCTCTCCGCCAGTGGCGCTCTGGAAGCCGGGTTCGAACGCCTTGATGACCGTCAAGCCCGATCCAACGGCATCTGCGCTTCGGGCCAGAGCTTCGTGACCGAAGCTTGCACAGGGCGTTCCAGATACGTTGAAAGCACCACAAAGCTCTTGGTCGAGCGCACGCCCGGCAGCGCATAGAGTTGGGCGAGGAAGTGCTCCAGCGCATGCGGTCCTGCCGTGCGAACCTTCATAATCACGCTGGTATCTCCGGCGACCGAATGAATCTCTTCCACTTCGGGAAAGACATTCATCCGCATCATCTGCTCGCTCTTGCCCCAACCTTCGGCGTCGATATGGACGAAGGCAAGGAGTGGCTTGCCGACAGCTTCGCCATTGATCCGCGTGGTCGTGCCATGAAGCACCCCCATGCCCTTCAGGCGCTTGACCCGCTCGTGCACGGCCGGTGCCGAGAGACCCGCCATTTGCCCGATTGCGGCATAGGTAGCGCGGGCATCCTTGGTCAGCGCGGCTAAGATCCTTCTGTCAAAGGCGTCCACCTCGCGCGACATCGGTTCATTCGGCCGAATATCCTCTGTTTCTTCATTCATTGACAAAAATTACCATTCTGCCTGATCGAATTATATGAAAGCGTAGTTTAACAGAAGGATATTCAAGATGATACTGACACCACGCAGCCCGCAGGACGGCATCTATCCGGCAACCGATTATCTCCACGCGATCGAGGTGAGCGCCGCAAGCCGTCTGCTCTTCATCAGCGGAACCATGGGTCTCGATCAGGACGGGTACGCACCACAGAGCCTCGACGAACAACTGACCTGGATCTGGTCGAATATCCGTCGCATCCTTGCCGAGGCCGGGATGACGGTGGACAACATAGTCCGGGTCACGAGCTATCTGCGTGACCGAGCCTTCGTCGAAGCGAATCAGACGGCGCGCCTCACTGCCCTCCACGGCCGGCGCATCCCCACGACCGCCATCATCGCCGAGACACTCTCGCCCGATTGGCTGGTCGAGATCGAAGCCATTGCCGCCGGATGACCAGACGTAAGCACCGGAAGGCACGGCCCTGCAGGCCGTGCGTGGAGATCGCGTCCGCATCGGGCTTCCTATCCTTCCTCCAACCAGCCCCCCAAGAAATCCTCCTCCCGCCCCGGCCATAGCCGGTGACCTTACCTTGTTCCGGAGGTACCGCGAGTGGGCCTAGCGGTGTTCGCGGTTCCAGGCGAGGGCCGCGATCCGTGGGTCGGCGGCGAAGGTGTCGCGTGGGAACTCGATGGCCTGTCGCGGGAACTCGCAGAGCGCCTGGACGCCTGAGGGGCTGAGGCGGATGCGCCAGGTCTGGCGCTCGATCGGTGCGGGGCTTGCAAGGGCGCGACACAGCAGGAGCGCCAGATTCATGCCTTCTCCCGGGTCGCGGACGGATCGGTAGCGGATCGCGTCGGCGTCCGCCGCTCGGGCGGCATCGGCGAAGGACACGCAGGGACCGTAATCCGTGACGTTGGTCCACTGGGCGCTGTTTCGCGCGAGCGGTTCACTTGTCAGATCGAACAGCCGCGACGTCGATACCGCCGCCGAAAAGGCGGCTTGTCGCATCGCGCTCCATTGGGCCTCTCACGCCTTCATCCACCGCCGTCCCCCAGCTTGTGTCGCGCCGTGCTTCGTGGCAAGTGTTGCGGAACAGTCGTGTTTTGAAGGCGTTGGGCGAAAACGCGGGCGCGGCGTGTCGTTACGTTCCGCCGGGTTGCCCGTGCCGGGCCGCTGCCGGGCCCGCGGGCAGGGGGAGACCATGTCACATTCGGTCGCGGCGACGATTGGCGAGGCGCTGGCGCGGGTCCATGGCGCCGAGACGCTCGATCCGGATGCCTTCCTGCGCCATCCCGTTGTCATCGACCGGCTGACCCAGCTCAAGTTCGCCTATGAATTCGCCGTCAAGCCCGGCCTGGCGCTGGAGTTCGGCGTCTTCAAGGGAACGTCGCTCAGGGCGCTGGCGCTGCACGACAGGGCGGCCCGCTTTACCGGCTTCGACTCCTTTGCCGGGCTTCCCGAGGCCTGGCACCGCAGCCCCACCAGCACCTACGAGGCCGGCCACTTCGCGCTGCCGCGCCTGCCGCTGGTGCCGGCCAATGTCGATCTCGTCCAGGGCTTTTTCGACGACACGCTTGCCGATTGGCTGGCGGCCAACCCCGGTCCGGTCGGCTTCCTGCATGTCGATGTCGACCTCTACAGCTCCGCTCGCCACGTGCTGGACCTTCTCACCGACCGGCTGGTCGACGGCGCGGTCATCGTCTTCGATGAGCTTGGCGACTGGAAGGACGAAGGCGTCTACCCGTTCTGGCGCGAGGGCGAGTGGCGCGCGCTTGAGGAATGGCTGCGCGCGACCGGCATGCGGTTTCGCATCCTCGCGCGCGGCACCCGCTTCGAGGCCGCCATCCAGGTCTTCCGCCAGCCGCCAAAACCCATGGGCCCGGCGGAGGAACTGACCTTCGCGACCCGGCTCTGGACGCTTGGCGCCAAGGATGCGGCGGTCGCGGTGCTGTCGGCGTTGACGGCCGCCCGGCCCAACTGGCTGGCCGGATTCCATCGGCTGGCCCAGTGGCAGACCCAGTCGCGGCGCGTCGACACCGCGCTTTCGACGATCGCGACGATCTGGGCCTATGCGCAGCAGCGGCCGGACCACCCGAGCGCGCTCGATCTCTTCCACCTGCGGGCAGCCAACAAGCTGCGGCAGAACGATCTTGCCGGCGCCGAGGCCGACATAAGGCACTTCCTCGGCCAGCGCCCGGCCCACGCCACCGGCCTCGCGTTGCTCGGATCGATCGCCGCCAGGAACCACGACCACAAGACCGCCGCCCGGGCGTGGGCCGATGCCTTCGATGTAAGCGGCCTGGAATCCCACCGCGAGCGGGCCGAAACCGAACGGATTCTCGCCGAAATCCGTCCCGAATTCGCGCCGATGCGCAGCAGCCTGCTGATGCAGCACCTGGTCGACGACCGCAGTTTCGTCACGGTACTGGATGTCGGCAGCGGCGCCGGCGCGCAGGCGGACGTGTTGCGACGCCACGGCAAGCGCGTCACCGAGGTCGACTACGGCAACAGCTATCATTTCGAGGCCAATAGCGGCGCCGATGTCGTCTGTGGCGACTTCATGCAACTGGCGTTCGAAGCTCAGTTCGACTGCGTCCTGGCCTCGCATGTGCTCGAGCACCAGCCCAACGTTCAGGCGTTCCTGAGGAAGCTGCACTCCCATCTCAAGGAAGGCGGCGTCCTGGCGATCTCCGTGCCGCCGCTCAAGCATGAAATCGTCGGCGGGCATGTCTCGCTGTGGAATGCCGGGCTCGTCCTCTACAATCTCGTGCTCGCCGGCTTCGATTGCCGCCAGCCGTGGGTCCGGCAATATGGCTACAATATCTCGGTCGTCATCGAAAAGCGGACGATCGATCCGGCCGGCGTCGTCTATGACAAGGGCGATATCGATCTGATCGCGCCCTTCCTGCCCGACGGCTTCAAGGAGGGCTTCAACGGCGACATTCGTCGGCTCGGCTGAGGTCGGGCCGGTGGCGTTTCGCGCGGGGGCCTGCATTCTGATAACAACAGTTTCGCTCGATCAGGTTTCCCGATGAAAGCTTCCATCGTCGTTCCGAATATGTATTGGCTGAAGGATAGCGAAAGCCACCTTGAGGTCAGCGCATTCTATAACAACCTGTTCGCGGCCTTGCTCGAATTGAAATGCGAACTCGCGGTAGAAAGCATTGTCCCGGTCGCGGTGACCGGTCTTCTCGACGATGGCAATGACGGCATTTGCTATTCCTATCACGCCCGTCAGCCGGGAAGGAACACCTACTGCGTCAAGGGCGCGGCGATCCCCGGGCTCTGGTTCATCGATCGCGACGGCTATAGCGGCTGGAGCCAGATCGCCAACGATGCGGCTGTGCGCCGGCTCGGGCTGGATTTCCCGCTCGATCGCGCCGAACCGGTGATCGCCAGGGTTCGCGACCGGTTTCTTCAGGAGAACTTCTCCAAATACGCCCAAAGCGACGAGCCGCTCGATCCGGCGACCGCGGCGCTGCCGCCCTTCGTCTTCTATCCGCTTCAGGTGAATTCCGACGAGGTGATGAAGCTGGCGCGGCTGACGCAGGTCGAGACGATCCGGGCGCTCGCCCGCCTTGCCGAGGCCGGCAAGGCCCATGTGGTGATCAAGCGTCATCCGAAATGCGCCAGTGAGCATATAGCCCAGGAGTTGGAGGCGGCCGCCCGCACCGGCTTCGTCACCGTGTCCGATGCCTCGGTGCATCGGCTCATCCCGCGTTGCCATGCCGTCGTCGTCGCCAATTCCGGCGTCGGGCTGGAAGCGCTGATCCATGGCAAGCCGGTCTTCAGCTTCGCCGCCAGCGAATATGCCCACATGACCACGCCGCTGCGGTCGCTCGACGAGCTGCGGCTGGCATTCGAACCGCAGCCGGACACCCAGTCCGAGACGATCCGGCGACAGCTCGGCTTCCTGCTCGCGGCCTATTTCGTCGACGGCAGCGATGCCGCCGCCGTCGCGGCGCGGGTCCGGCAAACCATCGCCGAATGCGAGGCCGCCGGCGTCGGCGCTGGCGACGCCGGTGCGCAAGTGACGGATCAGCTGGTCCGCCGCGCCTCGGCGCTGCACGCCATCGACAAGCTGCTCTACGACTCGGTCGACTACATGCTGGCCGTGTTCGACCAGATGCCGGAGGAAACCCAGGAGCGGATGTCGGTGCTGCTCGCCCGCGCCGCCAGCCGCATTCCCGATCCGGAGCGGATCCTGCGGCGGGCCGACGAGCGGACGCTGTTCAAGTTCATCGCTCGCAGTCTCAAGGATAAGGATCTGGCGCTGGCCGAGAGGGTCGCCCGGCAGGCCGTCGCCCGAAATCGCTCTTCCGGCGCGCTCTACCTGCTGGCCAAGGTGTTGCTGACCAAGGGCGACAAGCAGGAGGGACTGGCGCTCGCCGAGGAATCCGCCGCCGCGAACGATCCCTCGGTCGAGGCCCTGGTGTTCATCGGCAACCGCCGCCTCACGGTGAAGCCGATCGATGCCAGCAAGGCGCTGGCGCATGCCCGCAAGGCGCGGGAGCGGCAGCCGGACTATGCCCGGGCCCACTGGCTCGAGGCGCGGGCCTTGCTGCTGTTGTCGGGGCCGGAGGCGGCATTGCCCGCCGCCAGCCGGGCGGTGGAACTGGCGCCGACGATCGGCGAGTTCCGGCTGCTGCTGGACAGCATCGCCGGGCGCCGCGCGGCCACAGGCGGCGACAGTCGGGCCGGATGAGCGACCGGTTAGCGATCGCCGCGATTGCCCGGTCCGCTTGACCGGCAAACACCGCCGGCGCCGTCCGATCTGAGGCCGGAAATGGCGCCGCCCCGGAAACCGGTTCCGGGGCGGCGTTTGTCATGTCGATGGTGTCAGCCGACCAGCGCGTTGTCGTCGCGCTTCACCGCGATGATCGACGAGCGCGGCAGGCTGTTCGGGCCGTCCGGGAACGGCGCGTCCGGATGCTGGATACCGACGAACATGGTGCGCCGGTCCGACGACCAGGTGAGACCGGTGACCTCGCAGCCGAACGGGCCGGTGAGGAAGCGGCGGATCTCGCCGGTCAGCGGATCGCCGGCGAGCATCTGGTTGTTGCCCATGCCGGCATATTCGTCCTTGTTGCTGTCCTCGCCGTCGGTCTGGATCCAGACGATGCCGGCGGTGTCGATCACCATGCCGTCCGGCGAGTTGAACAGGTTGCCGGCATTGATGTTGGCCGAGCCGGCATAGGGGCCATCCTTGTGGACGGTCGGGTTGCCGGCCATGACGAACAGGTCCCAGCCGAACTTTGCCGCGCCATGGTCGCCGCCCGCCGGACGCCAGCGCACGATCTGGCCGTAATTGTTGGTCTCGCGCGGGTTGACGGCGTTGAGCGTCATCGGGTCGCCGCCCTCGTTGGTGCGCGGCTTGCCGGCATCGGTCTTGGTGCCGCGCCGGCTGTTGTTGGTGAGGCAGCAATAGGCCTCGGCGGCGCGCGGGTTGACCGCGATCCACTCCGGCCGGTCCATGGTGGTGGCGCCGACCTTAGAGCCGGCGGTACGGGTGAAGATGGCGATCTCGGCGACGCTCATGCCGGTCGCTTCCGGCGTCAGCGCCACCCATTCGCCGGTCAGGTCGTCGTTGAACCTGGCGACGAACAGCTGACCGTCCGACAGCAGCGTCGAGGTGTCGCCGCCCGGCACGAACACCTCGCGCGACACCCACTTGTAGATGAACTCGCCGCGCTCGTCGTCGCCCATGTAGACGACCACATGACCGGCGTTGGTCAGCGCATAGGCGGCGTTCTCATGCTTGATGCGGCCGAGCGCGGTGTGCTTGACCGGCTTCGAGTCCGGCCGCGCCGGATCGATCTCGACCACATAGCCGTGGCGATGCGGTTCGTTCGGGTTCTTCGACACGTCGAAACGCGCGTCGAACGGATGGTAGTTGTAGCCGGCGCCCTTTTCGTTGATGCCGTAGCGCTTGTAGCCGGCCTTGACGGCGGCCGACTCCGGCAGCGCCGCGCTGGCGCCGAAATAGCCGTTGAAATTCTCCTCGCAGGTCAGATAGGTGCCCCACGGCGTGCGGCCCGAACCGCAATTGTTCAGCGTGCCGAGCACGGCCATGCCGGTCGGATCGGCCTCTGTCTTCAGAAGGTCGTGGCCGGCGGCGGGGCCGTCCAGCACCATCGGCGTGTTGTGGGTGATGCGACGGTTGAACCGGCTGTCGACGACGACCTTCCAGCCGTCCTTGCCCTCGGCGATTTCCATCACCGACACGCCCTGGAAGTTCTGCAGCCGCAGCACGTCGTCGGCCGACACCGGCTTGCCGTCCTTCAGATGGGCGAGGTTGACCTTGTTGTTGACGTACTCGCTGTTGACGACGAGCACCTCGTGACCGCCGATGTTGAAGATCTCCATGCCGTCGGTGTTCTCGCCGAACACCCGGTCGGAGCCCTTGGTCGGAATGCCGCTGGCGGCATCGAACGCCGGCGCATCGGAAAACAGCGGGTCGCCCCAGCGCACCAGCGTCTTCCAGCCATAGCCGGCCGGAACGTGCACGGTGCCGTCCGTCTGCGCCGCGATCGCCTCGAAGGCGAAGCGGGTCGCCTGCCGCGCCTCGGCCGGCGTCGCCTTGAGGAAGGCGGTGCCCATCACCGCCGCGCCCGAGCCGAACGCCAGCGCGCCGCCGAGGAAGCCGCGACGGGAGATCGCCCGTTCGACCACCCGGTCGAATTCCTGTTCGGTCGGACGCGGGAAGTTGACCTCATCCCATTCGTCGGCGGAAAGTATCGGGGTGCGGTTGGTCATGGCCAGTCCTCCATCGGAAAAATCGACGGCGTGTTGCCAGCCGGATCATGTGACCCTCGGTGGCACGCGCCCGGGGCGACACTAGGGGACTTGTTCTGACGGCTTTATGACAGCTGGATCACAGCCGCGCGGGGGCGCGCCGCCAGCGCCGCCGCCGGGGACGGTCCGTTATACCGCCGTCACGACCGCGGGCGATAGTGCCGGCCCGCTTTCCACCCGTCGCCGTTCCCATGTCGGCCCGAAGGTCCGCCCATGCGCCGCCTCGCTCGTCTTCTCGTCGCGGCCCTGCCGCTGCTTCCGGCCGCCGCCGGCGCCGACGAGGCTCGCGTCGCCACTGGGCGGGCCTTGTTCGTCGCCAACTGCCAGGAGTGCCACGGCCCGACGGGGGAGGGCGGCGCCGGCGGCGACATTCGCGGCATGAAGCAGCCCGAGGTCGCCCGCGCCACGCGCGGCTTCGAGCAGATGCCGGCCTTCGATCTCGGCGAGGCCGACCTCGCCGCGATCGTCGCCTACCTCGCCGCCAACTGATCCTGCAGCGCCCGGCCGTCGAACACCGCGCCATCGATGCCGAGATGGGCAAGCGTCGTCGGCGCGATGTCGGTGATCGAGCTCGGCGCGGTCCGCACCGCCCCGGCGGCAAACCCCGCCCCGATGGCGAGCAGCGTCGGGTTGGTCTCGTATCGGCCGCGACCGCCATGCATGCCGCAGTCGCGCCGCACGTCGTCCTCGTCCTCCGAGAACCGCACCGCCATGGCGGTGAGGCCGGGGACGCCGTTGATATTGGCGCCGTCGGTCTTGGCCATGTCGACGGCGATCAGGTCGTCGCCGGGGATCTGGCCGAGATCCGCCAGATCCTCGCCCATGAACACCGTCTCGACCCAGCTCTGCCCGGCGAGCCAGTCCGCCACCTCGCCGCGCCGGTCCAGCGCCGCGCCGCCGAAATGGATGAACGCCGCCGAGCCCTGCGGCGCGACGACGATCTCGGGACCGTCGAACTCGCGCTTGAAGCCGGCCTCGAACAGCCGCCGCTCGACCGGGACGACCTCGGTCACCGCCTCGTGCCCGTGATCGGAGCCGATCATGAACAGCACGTCGTGGCCGCCGTCGCGCAGCCGCTCGACCTCGGTCGCCACCCGCGCCACCTGCGCGTCGACATGCGCCAGTGCCGCCAGATGCGTCGGCGAGCCGAGCGGCGCCGCGTGCATCGACTTGTCCGGCTCGCTCAGCCACAGCGTCGCTACCGCCGGCTTGCGCTCGGTCAGGAATGCGATGAAGCGGTCGGTCATGGCGATGTCGCCGACCTTGCCGGCCGGCGCCTCGATGCCGTCGATGGCGATCCGGCCGGGGGCATAGCTCAGCTCCCGGTGCAGCATGTGGCCGTGGGAATAGCTGTCGTGAAACCATGCCGCCCCCGGCGAGACGTTCGAGGCGAGCAGTGCTCCGCCGTGGTCGGCGACATGCTCCGCCACGGCCTTGCGGCCGAGCATCCGGCCGAAATGCCGGCGGTAGGTGTCGAAGAACTCCGGCTTGCCGGCGTCATGGAATTCGTGCCCGCCGGGGATCGGCAGCCCGAGCGAATTGCCGCGCAGGCCGTGATTGCGCGGGAACGATCCGGTGGCGATCGACGCCGACGACGCCCGCGTCGCCGACGGGAAGATGCCGCGATGGGCGTCGAACCACGTCCCGGCCCGCTTCAGCGCGGCGATGGTCGGCGTGGTCGCGTCGGAGACGAAATCCGGGCGGTTGCCGTCGATGATGACGGTGACGACGATGGCGTGAGGCATGGGTCCACCCGGATGTCTTGCATGTCGGAAAACGCGGTCCGCCGGCGCTGTCACAGCGGCTCGAACACCGGCAGATCGCCCAGCGTCGACAGCGGTCGCGGCGGCAGGCTGGTCGTGGTCTTGGCGTCGTCGGTCCAGTTGCTGGCATCGACGGTCATGAACAGGCGCGGTTCCACCAGGCGGTGGCTCAGGCTCTGCCCGTCATAGTGCCAGACCAGATAGCCGGTGCGCGCCCGGCTCCAGCCGGGCGGGAAGCTCGCCGGCAGGTTGGCGAACGACGTGCCCGGCGCGGTGACGATCGGCAACCCCTGCCAGGCCTGCTGCTTGTAGCAATGGATGTGACCGGCGGCGATGGCGGCGACGCCGCCGGCGCGGCAGGTTTCCAACAGCCAGCGGCGCGGCTCCGGCAGGATGCAGTGGGTGGTGATGCGGCCATCGTCCGGATCGGCGTTGAATGGCGGCATGTGGACGAACACCAGGACCGCCCGTCCGTCGCGCTCCGCCAGCGCCTGATGCAGGAACGCCTGCTGCGCTGCTTCGTCGCGATGGCCCGAGCCCATCAGCGCCGTGTCGAGCCCCACCAGCCGCAGGCGGGCATTGCCGCGATCGAGATCGCGCGCCCACCACGACGGCCCCACCAGATCCCGCCACGCCTTGAGCCGGACGTCGTTGACCGGTTGCGCCAGCCGCGAGGCGCAGGGCGCCTCGCCGACGTCGTGATTGCCGGCGATCGCCAGCCACGGCACTGGCAGCCGGTCGTGGCAAAGCCGGGCGAAGTCCAGATCGTCGGCATTGTCGGGGCCGTTGAACGACAGATCGCCCGAATTGACGACAAGGTCGGGCATCAGGCGACCGACCTCGCCGAGGAACACTGGCCAGTTGCCGTTGAACCAGGCGTGCGTGCGCGACAGATGCGTGTCCGAGACCTGAACGAACGTAATGGAATCGCTCATCGATCCGGACCTCACGGCAACTGGTCGAAGCGGAGGTTGTCGGGGCGCAGGTCCATGAAGTAGAACGTCGTCGGACGCCACTTCACCGACTTCTTGACGCCGTAGATCTCCAGCGGCCGATAGAGGATCGCCCCCGGCGCCTCGTCGTCCCAGGCATCGAGCATCGTCTTGAACAGTTCCTTGCGCTTCGCCGGATCGGTTTCGGCCTCGAGCGCGCGGCCGGCTTCGTTGAACGCCGTCGTCGTGGTCCAGTTCTTCTTCTTCTGGAATTCGCTGTCCGGCCCCCACGACACCCACAGCGCCCCGAGCGGGTCCGGCAGGCGGGTGGAGTTGGAGTTGTTGCCGACCTGCTGGCCGGCGGCGCGCATCTGGTTGAAGTTCTCGACCACCTGAACCGAGGCGTTGATGCCGACTTCCTTCCACATCTCGACGATGATCTGCGCCGCGTCGAGGGCGTTGGTGTAGTAGTTCGGCATGGTGCGATAGACGACCGGCTCGCCGGCATAGCCGGCTTCCTTCAGCAGCGCTCTGGCCTTGGCCGGGTCGAAGGCGATCTTGCGGCCCTCAAGGAACATCTGGCCGTATTCCGGATAGTTGTGGCTGTCCGGGATGACCGCCTTGCCCAGCCACAGCGTGTCGACCAGCTTCCGCCGATCGATCGACAGCGACAGCGCCTGGCGGATGCGCTTGTCCTTGGTCAGCGGCCCGAGTTCGTCGAAGGTCAGCAGGTGGACGTTGGCGAGCACCACCGAACGCGCCTCCACGTCCTTCTGCCCCTCCAGCAGGCTGATCTGATCGGGCGGGATGTTGGTGATCAGGTCATATTCGCCCGAGATCAACCCGGCGACGCGCGCGGCCAGTTCCGGAATGGCGCGGAAGGTAACGGACCGGGCGGACGGCTTGCCCATCCAGTAATCGTCGAAAGCATCGAGCGCGATGAAGTCGTTGGCGACCATCCGCGCCAGCTTGTAGGGCCCGGTGCCGACCGGCGCGCGCGAGAAGCCGTCGATGCCGACCGATTCGTAATGGCGCTTGTTGACGATCCACGACGCCCACGACGCCAGCCGTTGCTCCAGCAGCACGTCCGGTGCCTTGGTGGTGAAGCGCACGGTGTACTTGTCGATCGCCTCGACGGTGTCGAGCGTGCCGAAATAGGCGCGGCCTTCCGGAATTTCCGGCTTGGCGCCGCGCAGGCGCCCGTCGCGGAAGGTGTAGACCACGTCATCGGCGGTCATCTCGTCGCCATTGTGGAACTTGACGCCGGGCCGCAGCGTCACGATCAGTTCCTTGGGGCTTTTGCGCTCCCAGCTGGTGGCGAGGTGCGGCTTCAGCTCCGAGCCGCCACCGTCGGGGGTGCCGAGGAAGTCGCGCCGGATCAGCGTGTCGAACATCGAGTAGGTGACGCGGGTGCCGACATTCGACAACTCGCGCGCCGGCTCCAGCGTCGCCGGCAGTCCGGCAACCGCCACCACCAGCGGCGGACGCTTGTCGGCGCTCGCCTGGGCGAAGGCGAAGTCGGTGTTCAGCACCAGCGGCACGGCAACGGCGCCCTGCATGAAGTGGCGGCGATTGAGAAGGGTCATGGGTCGGCTCCTGACGAACGGTCGGGCTTGTCTAGTCACAATCGATAACGCTGCGATCACGATGACATTGCGGTCCGATGACGCTTGCCGAAAGACCCCGGTCCCAGTCCCAGCCCCGGCCGGCGCTCAGCCGTCCAGCGTCGGGTCGAGGCGGTCGCGCAGCCAGTCGCCGACCAGGCTGACGGCCAGCGTGGTGACGAAGATCGCCATGCCGGGGGCGACCGCGATCCAGGCGGCGTTGGCGAGGTAGCTGCGCCCCTGTCCGAGCATCAGCCCGAGCGAGGTGCGCGGCGGCTGGATGCCGAGACCGAGGAACGAGATCGAGGTTTCGAGCAGGATCACCCAGGGAAAGTAGATCGTCGCCTGCACCACCAGCCCGGCGGCGATGTTCGGCAGCACGTGGCGCCAGTTGAGCCGCCAGGTCGTGGCGCCGAACCCGGCGATGGCGGCGGCGTAGGGCTTGGCCATCTCCGACAGCACCAGGCCGCGCGCCAGCCGGGCATAGCGCTCCCAGCCCTCCAGCCCGAGCAGGATGACGAACAGGGTGAGGTCGTTGCCGAAGAATGCCAGCGCCGCCAGCGCCACGATGATGTAGGGCACCGACGCCTGCACATCGACCAGCATCATCAGCAACTCGTCGATGATGCCGCGCATGTGCGCCGCGATGAAGCCGAGCGTGGTGCCGAAGCTGGCGCCGATGGCGGTGCCGACAAGGGCGATGCCGAGCGAGGTCTGCATGCCGTAGATCAGGCGCGACAGCACGTCGCGGCCGAGATTGTCGGTGCCGAGCGGATAGGCCCAGACGCCGCCGGCCCATACCGGCGGCTTCAGCCGCGCCTTCAGGTCCTGGGTGGCGTAGTGGTGCGGCGCGATCCAGTCGGCGGCGACGGCGATGAACGCCACCGCCACCAGCACGGCGATGGCGAGCAGGATCGACGGCGGAATCGGCCGCCGGCGTGGCCCGTCGGACGCGGCGCGGGCGGCAGTCGGCGTGGTGGCGGCGTTCGGCTCGGAGGTCACGCTCATTTGCCGGTTCCCCTGAGGCCGACGCGGACGCGCGGATCGAGCCAGCCATAGGCGAGGTCGACCAGCAGGTTGGCGCAGACCATCGTCGCCGCGATCATCAGCACGATGGTCTGGACCACGGCGAGATCCCGCTGCCCGACCGCCTGTACCAGCAATCGCCCGAGCCCGGGCCAGGCGAAGATCGTCTCGGTGACCACCCCGCCGCCGATCATCGCCCCGATCTCGAAGCCGAGAAACGTCACCACCGGAATGGCGGCATTGGGAAAGGCGTGGCCGATCAGCCGCGGCCGCGTCGGCACGCCCTTGGCCGCCGCCGCCCGCATGAACGGCTGGCCGATCACCTCGACCATCGACGTGCGGGTGAAGCGGGCGATCTTGGCCGCCGCCGGCGCCCCGAGCACGATGATCGGCATGATCAGGTGTTGCGGCAGGTCCGAGCCGGCCGAGGGCAAGAGCCTGAGGCTGAGCGACAGCCACAGGATCAGCAGGATCGCCAGGAAGAAGTTCGGCAGCGAATAGCCGAACACCGCCGCCGACATCGCCGCCCGGTCGACCCAGGTATTGCGGCCGAACGTGGCGAGCACCCCCAGCGGCACGCCGATCAGCACGGCGGCGATCAGCGCCAGCCCGCCAAGCTCCAGCGTTGCCGGCACCCGCTCCCACACCACCGCCAGCGCATCGCGGTGATGCACGAACGACCGGCCGAAGTCGCCATGGGCGACCGATTGCAGATAGCCGAGATATTGCTGCCAGATCGACTGGTCGAGGCCGAAGCGCTCGCGATAGATCTCGACCACGTCGGGCGGCGTGTCGTCCGGCAACAGCGAAGCGAGCGGATCGCCGGCCGAGCGCAGCACGACGAAGACGATGGTGACACAGATCGCCAGCGTCGCCGTCGCCCGCGCCAGTCGCAGCGCCAGAAACCACAGGAAGCCTTTCAGGCGCGACATGGCGTTCACCTCAGGGTCGGGTCGAGGCGGTCGCGCAGCCAGTCGCCCAGCATCGAGACGGCGAAGGTGGTGACGACGATGGCGAGGGACGGCGCCAGCATGATCCACGGCGCGCGGGTGAGATACTCGCGGCCATAGCCGACCATGTTGCCGAGGCTGGTCATCGGCGGCTGCACCCCGAGGCCGAGGAACGACAGCCCGGACTCGAGCAGGATCACCTCGGGAAACACCAGCGTCATCGACACGATCAGCGTCGAGGCGATGTTGGGCAGGATGTGCCGCAGGTAGATCCGCGCCGGCGTCGCGCCGAGCTGGCGGATGGCGCCGGCATAGCCCTGCTGCCCGGCCGAGATCGCGAGCCCGCGCGAGATGCGGGCATAGCGCTCCCAGCCATAGATGCCCATCAGCCCGATCAGCGTCGGCAGCGACGAGCCGAAGAACGCCAGCACCGCCAGCGCCATGATCAAGAACGGCATGCTCGCCTGGAAGTCCGCCAGCATCAGCACCATCTGCTCGAACGCGCCGCGCAGGTGCGCCGCGAGAAATCCGAGCAGCGTGCCGACGAACGCCGAGATCAGCGTCGCGCCGAAGGCGATCATCAGCGAGATCCGCACCGAGGCGATCAGCCGCGACAGCACGTCGCGTCCGAGCTCGTCGGTGCCGAGCCAGTGGCCGGTATTGCCCGGCAGCGCCAGTCGGTTCTTCAGGTCCATCGCCGTGACGCCATAGGGCGTGATGCGGTCGGCCAGCAGCGCCACGACAATCATGCCGATCAGCCAGGCGATCGCCAGCGCCACGCCGAGCGGGATCGTCGGCCGGCGGCGGACGGGTTGCTGATGGCTCGCGGGAGCCCCGGGGGCGGCAAGATCGGTCATGTCAATGCGCTCCGGCGCGGGCGCCCGTCCGCAGACGCGGATCGAGATAGCCGTAGAGGAAGTCGACCAGCAGGTTGGAGGCGACCATGGTCGCCGCGACCAGCAGCAGGATGCACTGCACCACTGCCAGGTCGCGGTTGGCGACGGCGACCACCAGCAGCCGGCCGACGCCCGGCCACGAGAACACGCTCTCCACCACCACCGCGCCGGCGATCAGCGTCCCCACCATGAAGCCGATGATGGTGACGGTCGGGATCGCGGCATTGGGCAGCGCATGCGAGCGGATCGCCACGTGCCACGGCACGCCCTTGGCCAGCGCCGTGCGCATGTAGGGCTGGCCGAGCACCTCCAGCATCGCCGAGCGGGTGAAGCGGGCAAGGATCGCCGCGCCGCCGATGCCCAGCGTCAGCACCGGCAGGATCGCGTGACGCCAGCTGTCCTGCCCGCCCGACGGCAGCCAGCCGAGCATCACCGAGAACACCAGCACCAGCACCAGTCCGAGCACGAAGCTCGGCACGGTGAAGCCGGCGACCGCCAGCGTCATCACCAGCCGGTCGATCGGCCCGCCGCGATGCAGCGCCGCGTAGATCCCCGCCGGCAGGCCGATGCCGACCTTCATCGCCAGCGCGGGCAGCGTCAGCGCCAGCGTCGACGGGATCCGCTCCAGCACCAGCTCGATCGCCGGCCGGCCGTCGCGCATCGAGCGCCCGAGCTCACCCTGGGCGATGGCGCCGAAATAGGAGAAGTATTGCTGCCAGATCGGCAGGTCGAGCCCCCACGCCGAGCGGAAGGCGGCGAGCACCTCCGGCGGCGCCTCCGGCCCCATGATCATCAGCGCCGGATCGCCCGACAGGCGCAGCACGACAAAGGCGAAGGTTACCACCAGCGCGACGGTGATGACGGCGCGGGCGATGCGCGACAGGATGAAGTACACCATCACGCCACCTCCAGCGCCGGCAGCTTCGGCCCGGTGGGAACGCCGCCGGCGCCGGCCGGGCTGGCGAGATGGCAGGCGACCTGCCGTCCGGCCCCCAGATCCGCCAGCACCGGGCTTTCGACCCGGCAGCGGGCGACGGCGAAGGCGCAGCGCGGATGGAAGGCGCAGCCCGACGGCCGGTCGGCCGGGTTGGGCGGATCGCCCGTCAGCACGATCCGCTCGGTCGGCTTGCGCCCGGGATGCGGCGCCGCCGAAACCAGCGCGCGGGTATAGGGATGCACCGGCGTCGCGAACAGGTCGTCGGCGTCGCCCTCCTCGACGATGCGGCCGAGATACATCACCCCGACCCGCCTGCTGACCTGACGCACCACCCGCAGGTCATGGCTGATGAACAGCATCGCCAGCCCCAGCGCCGCCTGGATGTCGATCAGCTGATTGACCACCTGCGCCTGGATCGACACGTCAAGCGCCGACACCGGCTCGTCGCAGACGAGGAAGTCCGGCCGCGTCGCCAGCGCCCGCGCCAGCACCGCGCGCTGGCGCTGCCCGCCCGACAGTTCGTGCGGATAGCGCCGGCCGTGATCGGCGGAAAGCCCCACGTCCCGCAGCAACTCCACCACCCGCGCCTCGCGCTCGGCCTCGTTGCCGATCAGGTGGATGTCCAGCGGCTCGCGCACCTGTGCCGCGATCGGCAGGCGCCGGTCGAGCGCGGCGAGCGGGTCCTGGAAGATCATCTGCATCCGGGCGCGCTGCCGGCGCCACTCCGCCCCGCCGATCGGCGGGATCGCCGCGCCGTCGAACCGGACGGTGCCCGCGTCGGGCATCTCAAGCCCCAGGACCATGCGGCCGGTCGTCGACTTGCCCGAACCGGATTCGCCGACGATCCCGAGCGTCTCGCCGCGGCGGATCGAAAACGACACGCCGTCGACGGCGCGGACTTCGATCGGGGCGCCGAATACGCCTTTCTTCATGGTGTAGCGCCGGGCGATCGCCTCGACCTCGACCAGGGGGGTGGTTGCGCTCATGCGTCGACGAGCTCCCGTGCGATGGCGGTCGGCTCGAGCCGGTACTTGGCGAGGACGCAGGCCATGCGCCGTCCGTCGCCGAACGTCGTCAACGCCGGCGGCGCTTGCGTGCAGGCGCCGGTGGCGTGCAGGCAGCGCGGCCCGAACGAACACCCCGGCGGCAGCGCGCGCGGATCCGGCACCGTGCCGGCGATGGCGCTCAGGCGCTGGCGCGGCCCCTCGATCGCCGGCAGGGCGCCGATCAGTCCGCTGGCATAGGGATGGGCCGGATCGTCGAACAGCACCGCCGCCGGTGCCTCCTCGACGATGCGGCCGGCATACATGACGCAGACCCGATCGCAGGTCTGGGCGACGACGCCGAGATCATGGCTGATCAGCACCAGCGCCATGCCGGTCTCGCGGCGGATGTCGCGGATGAGATCGAGAATCTGCGCCTGGATGGTGGCGTCGAGCGCCGTCGTCGGCTCGTCCGCGACCAGGAGGTCGGGGTTCCCGGCCAGCGCCATGGCGATCATGATCCGCTGGTTCTGCCCGCCGGAGAATTCGTGCGGATAGGCCGACAGCCGCCGCTCGGCATCGGGAATGCCGACGAGATCGAGCAGCCGCCGCGCCTCGGCCTTGATCGCCGCGCCCGACAGGCCGCGATGCAGCGCCAGCGATTCGCCGATCTGGCGGCGAATGGTCAGCACCGGGTTGAGTGCACTCGCCGGGTCCTGGAAGATCATCGCGATCCGGCCGCCGCGAATCCGGTCGAGTGTCTGGTCCGGGGCGCCAAGGATATCGGCGCCTTCCAGCTTCACCCGTCCGCCGACCCGCGCCTTGCCGGGCAGCAGCCCCAGCGCCGCGAGCCAGGTCACCGACTTGCCCGAACCGGACTCGCCGACAAGACCCACCGCCTCGCCCTTGCCGACGTGAAGATCGATGCCGTGCAACACCCGCACGCCGTCGAAATCGACCGTCAGTCCCTCGATCGCCACCAGTGTCATGCTTGCCGTTCCCCGTGCGAACCGCGCGCCCCGGCCGGCGGCTCGCGCCCCCGGCCGCAACGGCCTCGTCAAACTCCGTCGCGCCGGCGAACGCCGGCACGCGTGAAAACCACCGCCGGACCCGTTGTCGGTCCGGCGGTGGCTGGCGTTGTCGTCTGGCTCAGAGCGCGAAATTGCCCGGGCGGAAGTCCATGGCGAAGGCCGGCGCGGTCTTCCACTTGATCGACTTCTGCTTGGCGGTGAACGTCGCGTTCTGGTGCAGCACGGTGTAGGCCGGGTCCTCGCGCTCGCAGATTTCCAGCATGCGGCGGAACGCCTTCTTGCGCTGGGCCGGATCGATCGAGGTTTCCATGATCTCGGCCATCTGGTTGGCCTCGACATTGGTCCATTCGCCGATCTGCTGCTGCTGGCCGTTCGGGCCGTGCTGGGCGACGATCGACGACACCGGATCATTGAACGGCGCCGAGTTCGACCAGTCGCGCACGCCGCGGCTGTCGTTGCGCTCCATTATCTGCGTCCAGCTTTCCTTGGTCTGGATCTCGACGTTGAGGCCGACGGCCTTCCACATCTCCACCAGGATCTGCGCGGTCGGCACCTGGTTGGTGTAGTAGTTGTTCAGCAGGCGATAGGGGATCGCGTCGCCCTTGTAGCCAGCCTGCTTCAGCAGATCCATCGCCAGCGCTGGATCATACTTCGGCACATCCCAGTCACTGACGAACATGTCGTCGTAATAGTCCCACTGCAGTCCCTTCGGCACCTTGGTGCGGCCGGCCCACAGGCTGTCGACGATCGCCTGACGGTCGATGGCATGGGTGAAGGCGCGGCGCACCAGCGGGTTGGCGAGCACCGCGTGGTTCTTGTCGAACACGGTCAGGCGATGGTTGAGGATCGTGCCACCCTGCACTTCGAAGGCGGCGTTCTTCTCGATGCCGACGATCTGGTCCGGCGGGATGTCGCAGGCGAACTGGTACTCACCCGAAAGAAGGCCGTTGATGCGGCTCGGCACTTCTGGCACCTCGACGAAGCGGATGCGCTTCAGCGGCGGCCGGCCGCCCCAGTATTCGTCATGGGCTTCCAGCACCAGATAGGTGTCCGGCTTGAAGTCGACGATCTTGTAGGGACCGGTGGTGACGGGCTTGCGCGCCCAGTCGAGATAGCTCGCGGCGTCTTCCCAGCCCTTGCGGCTCATGATGTCCGAGCCGTAGCGCGACAGCCGGCCTTCCAGCGTCAGGTCCGGCGTGGCGTTGTAGAAACGCACCGTGTACTTGTCGACCGCCTCGACGCGGGCCAGGTCCGGCCAGGCGCGACGGGCGGCGGCCGGCACTTCCGGCGGCAGTTCCTTGCCCGGGCGCGGCGTCGGAATGCGTTCGAACGCCTTGATCGTCGAACGGTTCTTGGCCTCGGTCGCGGCGAACATCCGTTCGCGTGAGAACGAGAACACCACGTCCTCGGCGGTCATTTCCTCGCCATTGTGGAACTTGACGCCCTGGCGCAGCTTCAGTTCCACCGTCTGGGCGTCGATGCGCTTCCACTCGGTGGCGAGCAGCGGCACCTTCTTCAGGCCGCCGAGCCAGTCGCGGCCGATCAGGCCTTCCCAGATCGACGAGAAGAACACCCGCTCGCCGACATTCGACTGCTCGCGCAGCACGTCGAGGGTGTTCGAGTTCGACACCTTCTGCACGGCTATGGTGATCGACGGCCGATTGTCGGCCTGGGCGATGGCGAAACGCGGCAAGGCGAGCGAGCCGGCGGCGGCAAGGCCAAGACCGAGCGCGGAACGACGGGAAACGAGCGGCATGGGGGGCTCCAACCAGAAAACGGGACGGGCGTGACAAACGGGCGAGGGGATCGGCATCGCGGCAAGGCAGGCGGCTTCGGCATTGGCCGGCCATGTCGCCCGTATCACCGCCGGCCGAAGCACGCCGCGCCTTCGATCCGTCGTTGCCGAGGAACCGGACGGGCAGGGCGGGCGACAGCTTCGGGACGTCTGTCTAGGTCAAGCCAACAACAAGCGAATGACGTCTGTTCGGCAGTTCTGCGACGCTCCCCAGCCATGCATCGCCGGCGCCGCCCTTGCGTCCGTCGCCCGCCGGCGCTGTCATGCGAGCGTCAGGCTTGTCTGACAGGGTTCGACAAGACGCGAGACGCCGATCCGCGTCGCTCCATCTCCCCGATCTACCCCCGACCTTTCCCGGAGTCCCTTATGACTGCACCCAATCCCGCGCGTCCGGTCCTCGGCGTGGCGCTGACCCTCGCCAATCTGCGCGTTCACCGCGACTGGATCCTCGAGCGCCAGCGCGATCTCGAAATCCAGGACTTCATCTGGGCCGACCTGCTCAATGGCGACTGGCGCCCGCTCGCCGCCGAGATCAAGGCCGAGCTCGCCGGCCACACCGGCCGCGTCGGCATCCACGGCCCGTTCTGGGGCCTCAACATCGCCACACCCGATCCGGAAATCCGCGCCGTCGTCACCAAGCGGATGCAGCAGGGCCTCGATGTCTGCGCCGAACTCGGCGCCAGCCACATGGTCATCCATTCGCCATACACCACCTGGGACTACAACAACCTCGACAACAATCCCGGCAGCCGCGTCCAGATCATCGAGCGCTGCCACGACGCCCTGCGCACGGTCGTCGCCCGCGCCGAGGAGCTCGGGGTGACGCTGGTGATCGAGAACATCGAGGACAAGGACCCGATGGCGCGGGTCGAGCTGGCGCGTTCGTTCGAATCGAAGGCGGTGCGCGTGTCGCTCGACACCGGCCACGCCAACTACGCCCACGGCTCCACCGGCGCGCCGCCGGTCGACTATTTCGTCCGCGTCGCCGGCGACATGCTGCACCACGTCCACCTGCAGGACACCGACGGCCATGCCGACCGTCACTGGAACCCGGGCGAGGGCAACATCGCCTGGCACGCCGTGTTCCGGGCGCTCGCCGACCTGACCAGCAATCCGCGCCTGATCCTCGAGGTCCGCCATCCGCTGACCGTCCGCTCCGGCGCCGAGCACCTCGCCCGCCTCGGCCTCGCCGAGTGAGCGCCCCGCTCCTGGTAGGTCGCCGGCCTCGTCCGGCGCCTCCCTCGCCAATCGTCGTCCGGGCGCTCAGGCCCGGACGACGCGCGCCTCACTCCGCCGCCCGCAGCCGGGCGCGGATTTCCGGGTGCTGGTCGAACGGCGGCAGCGGCGTCGTCCAGCGTCGGGCGAGATCGGCGGTCGCAAGCCGCGCCTCGAACCGGTCGAGGCCAAACACTCGCCAGTCGACCTGATCCGACAGTTCCATCAGGCCCCAGCTTGCCGCCGGCTGCGGCTGGGTGGTGAAGCTCTCGGTCAGCGATTGCAGCGTGATATGGGCAATGCCGTCGACCTGCGTCAGGGTGTTCCAGTGCACATGGCCGCTGATCCAAACCACCGGCACCTTCGCCCCGCGCAGCACCGCCCGCACCCGGTCGGCGCCGCCGGGATAGGTGGCGAAGTCCGCATTGCGCTCGAAGTAATAGTTGCCGACCTGCGAATGGCCCGACACCGGCACATGGCTGGCGATGATCAACGGCTTGCCGGCATGGCGCACGACCGCGTCGAGCCACAACAGGTCGAACTCCGGCAGGATGAAGCCGCCGGGACGATGGATCCGGCTGTCGGCCCGCCACAGCACCAGCGTCCAGGCGCCGAGGTCGACGGTCTGGTGACCAAGGTCCTGCCCCAGGATCCCGGCGTTGTCGGCGACGCTCAGATGGTCGCGGTCGTGATTGCCGCAGATGTGGAAGCGCGGCGCGGCGATCGGCGCGAACGCCTCGGCCACCTCCCGCTCCAGCCGCAGATCCGTTGCGGTGTCCTCGTCGGTGATGCGATCGCCGAGATCGATCACCGCATCGGGCCGCGCCTCCGCGACGAAACGGCGGAATTCCGCCATCAGCGCCATGGCGGTACTGCCCTTCTTGGTGAAATTGTCGCGGCCGTGATGGATGTCGGCAACGAATGCCAGACGAATGGAAGACATCGGTTTCCTCAACAAGCGCAAGGGGGGAGGGGCAAGGCCGAGCCATTGGTCGTGCCGTGCTTGTCCTCGCAATATGGACAAGCTGGATGGCACCCCCATGACGCGGCCCGCCGCCGCCCGCCGCGCCGAACCGACCTCGCCCCCCTCGAATTGAGTGCTTGTTGCCGGGGGCATCGAGGGGGTATTCCGCCAGCGACCCCGCCTGACCTTGCCCATCCTTGAGATCATCACCCGGACGAACGCGCCATGTCGCTTGACGATGCCCGCCTGTTGCAGCGCAACGCCCAGATCCCGGTCTGGCGCCAGATCGAGACCGATCTGACGGTGGAGATCCGCTCCGGCCTGATCGCGCCGGGCGAAAAGCTGCCGTCGGAGCACGAGTTTTCCCAGCGCTACGGCGTCAATCGCCACACCGTCCGCGTGGCGCTGGCCCGGCTGGCCCGCAACGGGCTGGTGGTCGCGGTTCAGGGCAAGGGCGTCTTCGTCTCCGGGACCGGCCCGGTCGAGTATCGCCTCAACAAGGACGCCAAGTGGAGCGAGGTGGAAAAGCAGTTCGCCGCCTCGCCCGGCGGCCGGCTCATCGCCGTGTCCGAATGCCCGGCCACCCGCCGCATCGCCGAGCACCTGCGCATCGACGAGGGCGCGCCCCTGCTGGTGACCGAAACCCTGCGCGTCGCCAGCGCCGGCATCGCCACCTATTCCTACCACTTCTTCGAGAAGGCCCGCTTCGCCGGCCTCGACACGGCGTTCGAGCGACTGTCGAGCTTCACCGAGGCCCTGGCCGAGTACGGCGTCACCGACTTCACCCGTGCCTCGACCTGGATCGACTGCCGAATCCCGCGTCCGCGCGAGGCGGACGCCCTCGATATCCCGGTCGAGACGCCGGTTCTGGTGATGATGTATGTCGACCAGGATCGCGACGGACGGCCGATCTTTTTCAGCCATTCGGTCATTCCGACGACCCGCATGGTCCTGCGCGTCGACACGGCCTGAGCCGCCGCCTTCGCTTGGCCTCGGGGTATCAGCCGGGAATTTCCGGCTCGACCAGCCGCGCCAGGTTTTGCAGCGATTCCTGCCAGCCGAGATAGCACAGCTCCAGCGGAATGACGTCCGGCAGCCCTTCCTGCACGATGGAAAGCTCGGTGCCGACCGACACCCGCTTCAGCGTCACGGTGACGAGGATCTCGCCGGCGAGCGCCGGGTCGTCGAAAACGTCCGTGTAACAGAGCCGTTCCCCCGGCACCAATTCGCGGTATTCACCGCCAAACCCCGTGGTTGTCCCCGTGGTGAAGTTGGTGAAGGACATCTTGTAGGTCCCGCCGACGCGCGCATCCAGGTGTTCGACCCGGGCGGTGAAGCCGTTCGGCGGGATCCAGCGCGCCAGCGCATCCGCTTCGATGAAGGCCCGGTAGACCTTCTCCGGCTTCGCCGTCAGAACCCGGTGCAGGCGGACGGTGTTTTTCGTCGTCATGGTGTTTTCCTTGCTTCGTGGTTCTCGGATTGGCCGAAGATCAGTTCCAGGTATCGACGCAGATGCGCCAGGCTCTCGCGCACCACGTCCGGCCCCTGCTTGGCCTTGGCGAAGATGAAGGCCCCTTGCAGCACCGACTGGATGAAGAAGCCGACGCTTTCGGCGCTCCACGGCGCGTTCGGCGCGTAAAGCCGCTTCGCCGCCTCGATGTCGCGCGTCAAAATGGCGATGTGGTCCGACATGCCCTTGTCGCAGGCGGCGCGGATGTCGGGATGGGTTGCATAGGTCTCCTGCACCAGGGTCCCCAGCAGGCAGGTATAGTCGGAGAGCTCGCCCCGCAGGATCTCGGCGCGGAAGTCGACATAGCCGAGCAGCCGCTCCAGCGGGTCCAGCGGCTGGTGATACGGCGCCGAGGCGAAGAAGCCCTCGGTCATGTCCCCCCAGAACGCGGCGGCGGAGAGGGCAAGATCGTCCTTGCTCTTGAAATGATGAAAGAAACTCCCCTTCGTCACTGCCGCCGCATGGCAGATGTCGTCGACGGTCGTCGCCGCGTAGCCCTTGGCGCGGATGACGTTGAGCGCCGCGATGAGAAGCTTGGTCTTGGAACTGTGCTGCGTTTGGCCGGCCATGCTTGAACATACCAACCAGTCGGTATGATTACAAGTCGCATTTCGCTGCCGCCGCGACACCGCATCCAGGCCGTCGCCCGGCGCATGGGGAGGCAAAGCCCGGATCGATGCCGATCGGCGGCGTCGCGTCGCGCCCATTCACGCCCGCGTTCCCGCCCTTGTCCGCCCCCGCTCGGCCGCTCGCATCAAAACTTCATGTGGAAGTCATCGCCGCGTCAAAGCTGATGGGTATTGGCTAGACAAGTTAACCTGATCGCGATGGTCCTCGCCGACCGCCGCTCCGACACATCGGCAACCGACAGACCCGCTCCGGACCCGACAGGGCCGCTCGCGGCCGGATCGCGCAACGATCCGGTGGCGGCGAAGCCATGTCGTTTGCGCGTCTGCCTATTGGGAGTTCGCGATGGCCGCGCTCGACATACAGAACGTCACCAAGACCTTCGGCTCCACCAGCGTGCTGAAGGATGTGTGCCTTGAGGTGCGCGACGGCGAATTCCTGACGCTGGTCGGCGCCTCCGGCTGCGGCAAGTCGACCATGCTGCGCGTCATCGCCGGCTTCGAGGCGCAGGACTCCGGCTCGATTGCCATCGGCGACCGCATCGTCGACGCCCTGCGCCCCAAGCAGCGCAATGTGGCGATGGTGTTCCAGTCCTATGCGCTCTATCCGCACATGACGGTGGCGCAGAACATGTCGATGCCGCTGATCATGCAGCGCCTGCGGCTGATCGAGCGCCTGCCGCTGATCGGCCGCCTGTCGCCGCGCCGCGCCGCCGTGATGCAGTCGATCCGCGAGGAAGTCGAGGCCGTTGCCCGCCAGCTGCACATCGAGCCGCTGCTCGATCGCAAGCCGGCGCAGCTCTCCGGCGGCCAGCGTCAGCGCGTCGCCCTCGGCCGCGCCATGGTTCGCCACCCGGACGTGTTCCTGATGGACGAGCCGCTGTCGAACCTCGACGCCAAGCTGCGCGTCCACATGCGCACCGAACTGACCGAACTGCACAAGCGCCTCGGCGTGACCTTCATCTATGTCACCCACGATCAGGTCGAGGCGATGACCATGTCCGATCGCGTCGCGCTGATGGATGAGGGCCGCATCGTCCAGCTCGGCACCCCGTCGGAGCTCTATCACGACCCCGCCGACCTGCGCGTCGCCCGCTTCATCGGCAGCCCCGGCATCAACGTGCTGCCGGGCCGCGTCGACGCCGCCGGCATCGAGGTCGGCACCGCCATGCTGCCGCTGCGCACCGATGCGCCGGTGGCCGGCATGGTGCAGGTCGGCCTGCGCCCCGAAACCCTGACGCTCGAGCCCGTCGCCGGTGCGCCGGTGCTGAAGGCGCGGCTGCAGACCGTGGAAAATCTCGGCGCCGAGGTCTTCCTGCATTGCGAGCTCGACGGCGACGAAGCCCAGTTCATCGTTCGCGAGCCCCTCGACGTCTACGAGCGCGCCCGCGCCGCCGGACGCCTCGCCGCCGTCATCGACATCGGCATCGACCCGACCCGCGCCCTGCTGTTCGATCTCGACGGCCGCCGCGTCGCCGGCGGCGTCGCCGCCCGCGCCGCGGCGGTGCCGTCGCGCGTCGCCAGCGCGGAGTGACGCCATGACGCTCGCCACCGCCAACGGCGCCGCCCTGGCCCCGCCCGCCCGCGCCACCGTGCGCGACGTCCAGCACCGGGTCGAGGCGCAAGCCGCCTATTGGTTCGCCACGCCGGCCCTGCTGCTGATCCTGACGCTGCTGATCGTCCCGATCGTCGTCGTCTCGATCCTGAGCTTCACCAACTACGAGCTCGGCGCCATCGACTGGCAGTTCGTCGGCCTCGGCAACTACGCCAAGATGCTGTCGGATCCGGTGTTCTGGCGCTCGGTCTCCAACACCTTCCTCTATGTCGCAATCGTCGTGCCCGGCGCCGTCGGCTCCGGCCTGCTGGTGGCGATCCTCGTCAACGAGCGCAAGAAGACGCGGACGATCTACCAGATCATCTACTTCCTGCCGGTCACCACGACGCTGATCGCCATGTCGGTCGTCTGGCACTTCGTGCTCAATCCGCAGATCGGCCCGGTGGCGGCGCTGGTGCGGTCCCTCGGCCTGCAGCCGTTCGATGCCTTCGGCGATCCGGCCCTCGTGCTGTTCGGCCTTGCGGTGATCGGCATCTGGCAGCTGGTCGGCTTCAACATGGTGCTGTTCCTCGCCGGCCTGACGGCGATCCCGCGCGACCTCTACGACGCCGCCGAGATCGACGGCGCCGACCATCCCTGGGATCGCTTTGCCCGCGTCACCTGGCCGATGCTCGGGCCGACGACGGTCTTCGTCGTCGTCACCACCACCATCACCGCGTTTCGCGTGTTTGACACCGTCGCCGTCATCACCCGCGGCGGCCCGCTCGGCCGCTCGGAGGTGATGCTCTACTCCATGTATCTGGAGGGCTTCCAGTATTTCAACATCGGCTATGCCTCCGCCCTGACCATCGTCTTCCTGGTCGTGGTCGTGGTGCTGGCGCTGATGCAGGCCTTCTTCCTCGATCGCAAGGTGCACTACTGATGACGACGCTCGACACCGCTCCGCCGGCGCCGCGCCGGTCGTCCGCGCCGGCGCCCCGGCTGGACAAGGCCTTCGGCGGCTTCCTCGCCCATGCCGTCCTCGTGCTCGGCGCCGCCTTCGTGCTGCTGCCGCTGGTCTGGATGCTGCTGACCTCGATCCGCAGCGCCGACTCGGTCTTCACCGCCGGCTTCAACCCGATCCCCAGCGAGTTCCACGGCCTGACCAACTACGGCCAGGCGCTCGCCAACTCGCCGCTGCTGCAGTTCATGCTCAATGGCGCCATCGTCTGCGCCGGCATCCTGGTGGTGCAGCTCACCTGCGCCATCCCCGCCGGCTATGCCCTGGCCAAGCTCGACTTCCGCGCCCGGCCGCTGTTGTTCGGCCTTGTCCTGTTCGGCCTCACCGTGCCGCCGCAGGTGACGGCGCTGCCGATCTACATGGCGCTGTCGTCGATCGGCATGCTCAACACCTACTTCGCCGTGATGGTGCCGTTCTTCCTCTCGGTGTTCGCGATCTTCCTGTTCCGCCAGTTCTTCAAGACCTTCCCGCAGGAAATCATCGCCGCCGCCCGCCTCGACGGCTTCACCGAGTTCGAGATCATCATCCGCCTGATCGTGCCGAGCGCCGTTCCGGCCATCGCCGCCTTCTCGATCTTTTCGGTCACCTCCCACTGGAACGACCTCTATTGGCCGCTGGTGGTGACGACCGATCCGGGCCACGCCACGCCGCCCCTCGGCATGATGCTGTTTCGCGATCAGGAGACCGGCTCCAACTACGGCGCGCTGATGGCCGGCGCGGCGATCATCACCGCCCCCCTCGTCGTCGTCTTCCTGTTCGCCCAGCGCCACTTCATCCGCGGCATCACCATGACCGGCGTGAAGTGAGCCGAGAACCCGCATCTCCGCGCGGGTCCGACGGCCCCGCCCGGCAATCCCCGATCCGCTCGCGGCACGCCGCGCGCGGGACATGCCAAGCCCGGCCCCGGCCGGCGACCACCTCCTCAACCCTCAATCCCCCTGGAGCCCCCCATGCTGCGTCGTGATCTTCTGAAGGGCATCGCCGCTGGCGCCCTTGCCGCCCCGTTCATTTCCACCCGCGCCCTTGCCGCCCCGGTCGAACTAAACGTCGTCCATGCCTGGCCGGGCCACGACAAGTTCCATCAGGCGATCGCCGAGCAGTTCATGGCCGCCAACCCGGAGATCAAGATCGTCTTCCAGACCTCGCCGGCGAGCTACGAGGACGCCCACCAGCTGATCCTGCGCCAGGCGATGACCAACGCCCTGCCGGACATCTACTATTCCGGCTTCCACCTGCTGGCACCGATGGCCCGCACCCTGAAGAGCCGCAACCTGTTCGTGCCGCTCGATTCGTTCATCGCCGCCGAGGGCGCCGAGTGGAAGGCCAAGAACTACGCCAACCGCATCCTGGCGCTGGGCGAAGTCGACGGCCAACAGGCCGGCATGGCCTTCAACACCTCGACCCCGATCGTCTACTTCAACGAGGAGCTGGTGAAGCAGGCAGGCGGCAATCCGGATGCCTTCCCCACCAACTGGGATGACTTCCTCGCCCTGACCTCGAAGATCGCCGGCCTCGGCGCCGACATCGACGGCTTCTACATGGGCATCCATTCCGGCACCGACGACTGGTTCTTCCAGGCGATGATCTACCAGTACGGCGGCAACCTGATGGACGCCGCCGATGCCAAGGTGGCGTTCGGCGACAATTCCGGCACCGAGGCGTTCAAGCTGCTGCGCCGCTTCGTCGTCGACGGCAAGATGAAGCTCGGCGACGACCAGCAGTCGCGCCAGCAGTTCCTCGCCGGCAAGATGGGCGTCCTGTTCCAGTCGACCGCCAGCCTCAAGTCGACCGAACTCGGCGTCGGCAAGACCTTCACCCTGCGCACCACCCGCTATCCGATGGCCGACAAGCAGAAGGGCGGCCTGCCGACCGGCGGCAATGCCGTGACCATGCTGACCCGCGACGCCGCCAAGCAGAAGGCCGCTTGGGAGTTCATCAAGTGGGTCACCGGTCCGCAGGGCCAGAAGGAAGCCGTGCTCGCCTCCGGCTACATGCCGGCGAACCAGCGCGTCATGGAAAAGGAATTCCTCGGCGAGTTCTACGCCGTGAGCCCGAACTGGCGCACCTCGCTCGACCAGATCCCGGTGGCGCGCAAGTGGTATGGCTATCCGGGCACCAACAGCGTCAAGATCGCCCGTGGCCAGAAGGAAATCATCGGTCGCGTCATGCGCGGCGAGATCGCCCCGGATGTCGGCCTCACCCAGACCGTCGAACTGACCGCGTCGCTGCTGCCGAAGCTCCCCTGAGCCTCCACGCCCGCGACCTGAATGCCGGCGCCCTCCTGATCGGGGGGCGCCGGCTGCTTTCCCGCCGCCTGGAATGATCCCTTTCCCGCCCGCCACGGCCACCGTTTCCCAATCGCGCCGTCCGCCCCGGAGCCCGCCATGACCGCCTTCACCCTGGTGCAGTTGTCCGACATCCATCTCAGCCGCTCGCGGCCGTATTTCCAGTTCAATTACGACATCGCGCTTGAGGCCCTGGCCGAGATCGCCCCCGATGCCGTCGTCGTCACCGGCGACCTGGCGCTCAACGGCCCGGACGACAGCGCCGACGTCGCCTTCGCCGCCGAGCAGCTCGGCCGCATCGCCGTGCCCTGCCACGTGGTGCCGGGCAATCACGACGTCGGCCTCGTCCCGTTCAAGGGCGGCCTGCATCAGCCGATCAACAACGACCGGCTGGCGATCTATCGCGACATCTTCGGCGCCGACCGCTTCGCCGTCGAGATCGGCAACTGGAAACTGATCGGCTTCAACAGCCAGCTTCTCGGCAGCGGCCTTGCCGAGGAGGAGGAACAGTTCGCCTGGCTCGCCGCCGAGCTGGGCGAGCGCACCGCGCCGACGGCGTTGTTCCTGCACTATCCGCTGTTCATCGACACGATCGACGAGGACCGGTCGACCCACATGAACGTCGTGCCGGCGGCCCGTCGCCGCGTGCTGGATCTGGTCGCCAGGGCACCGGGCGTCAAGCTGATCGCCTCTGGGCATCTTCATGAAGACCGCCGTCTCGATCTCGACGGCATCTGCTACCAGTGGGCGCCGGCGACCGCGTTCATGTCCAGCGATGGCAGCCTCGGCGGCGACGCCTATAACGGCTTCCTCGTCTATCGCTTCGACGGCGACGACTTCACCGTCGAGCGGGTCGAGCCGACCTTCATGATCAACATGGACATCCGCAACTGGAGCCATTCGGAACCGCACGGCTATTACGAAGTCGTCAAGCGGCCGTTCCCCAGCGTCGGCTGAGTTCAGCCGCCGCCACCTTCCGATCCCGAGGCCGGCGCCCGTCGCGTCGCCTCGGGATCGTCGCGGCTTCCGCTGCCGTTCAGCGCGCCCGATGTTCCGGCATCCATCCTCGATCCATGTGCCGCGCGCCGCCCCCGGCCGCGACGCCCCCTGACGCGACCGCGAGGCCAATCCGCCTTGAATCTCCTTCACGCCGTTTCCGCCCCGGGTCGATACCTGCGCCGCCTGCCGGCCAACCTTGTCGCTGCGCTGCTGATGATCGCCGCCTTCGTCATCTTCTCGGTGATGGCGGTGCTCGCGCGCCAGATCGGCGGCCATATCCCGGTGATCCAGATGGTGCTGGTCCGGCAGGTGCTGGCGATCGCGCTGATGGCGCCGCTGTTTTGGCGGATGCGCGCCCTGATCCTGTCGCCGCGCCGCCTCGACCTGCACGCGGCGCGCGGGGTTTCGGCGACCGGGGCGATGCTTTGCGGCCTGTCGGCGGTGCTGCTGATCCCGCTCGCCGACGCCACCGCCATCCAGATGGCGGAAGTGCTTTTCGCCACAGCCTTCGCCGCGCTGTTCCTCGGCGAGCGGGTCGGCTGGCGCCGCTGGTCGGCCACCGCCGTCGGCTTCGTCGGCGTCGCCATCATGGTCCGCCCCTTCGGCGGCGGGCTCGAGCTCAACGCCCTGGTGGCGCTGTTCGGCGCCCTGTGCGGCGCCGCCAACATGATCATCCTGCGGGTCGGCGCCGAATACGACCGCACCGAGACCGTGCTGTTCTGGCAGGGGCTGGTCATCCTCGTGCTGGTGACCCCGCCGGCCCTGTGGTTCTGGGTGACGCCGACGCCGTTCGACTGGCTGATCCTGGTGGCGATGAGCCTCATCTTCACCGCCGGCATCTGGCTGTTCACCACCGCCCTGCGCATGGGCGAGACCTCGGCGCTGGCGCCGCTCAACTACCTGCGCCTGATCCTGATGGCCCTGATCGGCTGGGCGATCTACGGCGAGGCGCCGACCCTCGCCAGCGCCGCCGGCGCCATCCTCGTCCTCGCCGCCGCCACCAACGCCATGTACGAAACCGCCCAAACCGCCCCACGCCCCGACGGCGACTGAGCCCGCGATCCACCAACCTGCCTCGGCCGCCGACGCCCCTGTCAAAGCCTTGAAGGCTCTCATTCCATGAATAGGAAAAATCTATCGCGACCATAATTAAATGCAAATTTTTTCTATGAATGGCTCATGTTAGAACACTTCCAACGGTCGGTGACTGGCGCTTGCGGGCACGCCGGTCGGGAATGTTGCCGTTTCAAGCCGGTTTGCCCGCGCCGATTTTTCGATTGAGCCAGCATTGGAGGAAACGATGGACGCGAACGGAACTCGCTCGGGCGGCAAATGCCCGGTCATGCATGGCGCCAACACCGCGACCGGCGCCTCGGTCATGGACTGGTGGCCGAAGTCGCTGAACCTCGACATCCTGCATCAGCACGATGCCAAGACCAACCCGTTGAACGGATTTGATTATCGCCAGGCGGTCAAGAGCCTCGACTTCGCCGCGCTGAAGGCCGATCTCACCGCCTTGATGACCGACAGCCAGGATTGGTGGCCGGCCGACTGGGGCCATTACGGCGGCCTGTTCATCCGCATGTCGTGGCACGCCGCCGGCACCTACCGCACCGCCGACGGTCGCGGCGGCGCCAGCACCGGCAATCACCGCTTCGCCCCGCTCAACAGCTGGCCTGATAACGCCAACCTCGACAAGGCCCGCCGCCTGCTATGGCCGATCAAGAAGAAGTACGGCAACAAGCTCAGCTGGGCCGACCTGATGGTGCTGGCCGGCACCGTCGCCTATGAGTCGATGGGGCTGAAGACCTATGGCTTCGCCTTCGGCCGCGAGGACATCTGGCACCCGGAAAAGGACGTCTACTGGGGCTCGGAAAAGGAATGGCTCGGCGCCGGCCGCTATGACGGCGACAATCGCGAGTCGCTCGAAAACCCGCTCGCCGCCGTGCAGATGGGCCTGATCTACGTCAACCCCGAAGGCGTCGGCGGCACGCCCGACCCGTTGCGCACTGCCCAGGACGTCCGCGTCACCTTTGCCCGCATGGCGATGAACGACGAGGAAACCGTCGCCCTGACCGCCGGCGGTCACACCGTCGGCAAGGCCCACGGCAATGGCCGCGCCGAAAACCTCGGACCGAGCCCGGAAGGCGCCGAGCTGAACGAGCAGGGCCTCGGCTGGATGAACCACACCAGCCGCGGCATCGGACGCGATACCGTGACCTCTGGCATCGAGGGCGCCTGGACCACCCACCCGACCCGCTGGGACAACGGCTATTTCGACATGCTGCTCAATCATCAGTGGGAGCTGCGCAAGTCGCCGGCCGGTGCCTGGCAGTGGCAGCCGGTCGACATCCGCGAGGAGGACAAGCCCGCCGACGTCGAGGACCCGTCGATCCGCACCCTGCCGATCATGACCGATGCCGACATGGCGATGATCACCGACCCGGCCTATCGCCAGATTTCCGAGCGCTTCCATAAGGATCCGGCCTACTTCTCCGAGGTCTTCGCCCGCGCCTGGTTCAAGCTGACCCATCGCGACATGGGGCCGAAGGTGCGCTATCTCGGCCCCGACGTTCCGGCCGAGGATCTGATCTGGCAGGACCCGGTTCCCGCCGGCCGTACCGACTACGACGTCGCGGCGGTGAAGGCACGGATCGCGGCGAGCGGCCTTTCGATCGCCGACATGGTCGCCACCGCCTGGGACAGCGCCCGCACCTATCGCGGCTCCGACATGCGCGGCGGCGCCAACGGCGCCCGCATCCGCCTTTTCCCGCAGAAGGACTGGCAGGGCAACGAGCCGGCCCGCCTGGCGCGGGTACTGGCGGTGCTGGAGCCGATCGCGGCGGCATCCGGCGCCAGCCTCGCCGATGTCATCGTGCTCGCCGGCAATCTCGGCGTCGAGCAGGCGGCGAAGGCGGCGGGCTTCGACATCCCGGTGCCGTTTGCCCCCGGTCGCGGCGACGCGACGCAGGACCAGACCGATGTCGCCTCCTTCGACGTGCTCGAACCGCTGGCCGACGGCTATCGCAACTGGCTGAAGCAGGACTACGCCGTCAGCGCCGAGGAACTGCTCCTCGACCGCACCCAGTTGATGGGCCTGACCGCGGCGGAGATGACCACGCTGGTCGGCGGCCTGCGCGTCATCGGCGCCAATCATGGCGGCACCCGCCACGGCGTCTTCACCGACCGCGTCGGCGCCCTGACCACCGACTTCTTCGTCAACCTGACCGACATGGCCAACAAGTGGGTGCCGAGGGGCGCCAATCTCTACGACATCGTCGAGCGCAAGTCGGGCACGACCCGCTGGACGGCAACCCGCGTCGACCTGGTGTTCGGCTCCAACTCGGTGCTGCGCGCCTATGCCGAGGTCTATGCCCAGGATGACAACAAGGCCAAGTTCGTCAACGACTTCGTTGCCGCCTGGACCAAGGTGATGACCGCCGACCGCTTCGATCTGGCGTGAGTTGGCGATCTCCCGCCCGACGGGAGACGCCCATCCGGGGTTCCGTCGCGCCGGGCTACCTGCCGGTGACGGGAAGCCGCGCCTCCTGCGGTGAGCGGGAAAGCCCCGACCGTGCCGATGCGCATGGTCGGGGCTTTCCCGTTTTTTTTGGCACGATTACAACCAGGAGGGGTGAGGTGAAGAATGCTTCGATGGTAGCAACAACCAAAACCCAATCATGATTGCTATCACAGCCTGTTGAATTGGGATTCCTGTCGTTGTAATCTGATGATCGGTTGGTAGAGTTGGTCAGAGGAAACTCCTAAAAGGATTAAACTTATGGCGATTGTTAAAACCGGCATTTTCAGTGAAGACACCGCAACCGGACTTTTCTCTTATGGATCGACGGGAGCGGGAGCGCTGATCGTTGATGCGGGATCGATTTATTCCCTGGCGGCATCCACCGGCACGGCGGAACCCGTTCTTCAGATTGGCTATTCCACTGGTGGCGACGGTACCGTGACGGTGACGGGCGCCGGCAGCGAAATCCGGCTGACGAGCAATGGCAATGCCGGTGTCGGCGCCGGCATCCGAGTTGGCGGCCCAAGTGGCACTGGTGTTCTTTCGGTTCTTTCCGGCGCGGTCCTGCGCATCAACGATTCGCTCGGGCCGGCCAACTCCGAGGCAAGCGGCGGCACCGAATATGTGAATGTCGCGCGCGGCGCCGGCTCGACCGGCACGATGAACGTTACCGGTGGCTCCGTTGTCGTCAACGGCATCAATGCGGCCATGAATGTCGGGCGTGACGGCGGAACCGGGACGCTCAACCTGACCGGCGGCTCGACCTTCGATCTCAACAGCAACGGGACCGGGGCTTCCGACGGTACCTATGTCCACGTCGGACGCGGCACCGGCGCCAATGGTACGGTCACCATCGACGCATCGTCCTTGAACATCCGCGCCGGTTCGAACGCCGACGTCGCCATGTCGATTGGCCGCGACGGCGGCACCGGCAGTTTTTCGGTGGTCAATGGCGGCTTTGCCACGATCATCGGATCGGCCAACGGGACCGGCGTCTTCCTGCAGGTCGGGCGCGGAACCGGTGGCAACGGAACGTTGCTCGTCGACGACTCGACGGTGCTTGTGGCCGCATTGACCGGCGGCAATGCCAACGTCCAGGTCGGCTCCGGTGGCGGCACCGGCACGCTGACCTTGCAGAACGACGCCTACATGCAGATCAACGGCTCCGGCGAGGCGGTCGGCAAGAACGTCGGCATGAATGTCGGCTTCGGCTCGACGGGCACGCTCAATATCAATTCCAGCGGATTGCTGGCGATCGAGGACATCAACGGCGCCGACTTCATCAATGGCGACAGCGAATTCTTCAATATCGGCAGCAATCTCGGCGGTAACGGCACCCTGAATATGAACGACGGCACGGTCCGGGTGTTCGGTTCGGGCGTCTATGCCAGCATCGGTTACAATGGCGGCATCGGCACCGCGGTCCTCGCCAGCGGCTCCTCGATGGCGCTTGAGACCTATTCGCAAGGGGCAAACGAATTTACCAGCCTCGACATCGGCGTCGTCGCCTCCGCGACAGGCTCGCTCACGGTTTCGGGTAACTCCACGGTTACGGTTGACGCCGGCACCGGGCAGGGCGCCAACATCAATGTCGGCAGTGATGGCACCGGAACGCTGACGCTGACGACCGGCTCGGACGTGCTGGTCGAGGCCAGTGCCGCGAGCGCCACGGCCCATGTCGCGTTTGGCGATCAGGGCGGCACCGGAACGTTGGCGATGTCGGGCGTCGGCACGACGTTCACGCTGTCCAGCACCAACGCGAGCACGTTCGCCGCGTTCGGCCAGAACGGCGGAACAGGCACGCTCGGCATTCAGTCCGGCGCCGCGTTTGTCATGAACTCCAGTTCCAATTCCAGCATGAATTTCGGCTGGAACATTGGCGCCGTCGGCAACCTGACCGTCGCCGGCATCGGCTCCAGCCTGTCGATCAATTCCAGCGCCTACGTCTCGCTGAATGCTGGCCTCGACAATGGCTCGGCCGCCCTGGTGTTTGAAGACAACGCCACTGGCAGCCTGAACGGCGTCTTGAACGCAGGGATCGAAGCCGGCCGCAATGGCGGCGTCGGCACGATCGATATCCGCACCGGCGCCGTCGTCGTCCAGCAGTCGTCCGATCCGAGCGGCGGCGCCTGGACCCAGCTTGGCATGTCCGGCGGCACCGGCACCATCAACCTGTCGCAAGGCGGCATCCTCAGGCTCATCGGCCCGAGCGGCTCCGGCTTCAATATCGGCGGCACCTTCGGCGAGGCAGCGCTTGATTCCGGAACCGGCGCCATCAACGTCGCGACCGGCGCCCGCATCGAGATGGGGTCACCGGTCTTCAGCAATCTCTATGTCGGACGCGGCGCCGGCAGCTCGGCGACCGTGACCGTCAGTTCCGGCGGCGTCATCGACATGGGCTACGGGACGGCCCCCGACAACGGCTACATCCGCATCGGCGGCTCGTCGGCGACGTCGAGCGGCAGCGTCAGCATCGACGGCCCGTCTTCGCGGATCGAGGGGCTCAACCATATCATCGTCGGCCGCGATCCGTTCGACCCAGGCATGACGGGGACCGCCGCCGGTCGGTTGGCCCTGACCAATGGCGGCAGTGTCACCGGTACGGCCCTCAACGTCGTGATCGGCGACGGCGGTACGCTCGAGGTCGGCACCGGCCTCATCGGCGGCTCCGTCCAGTTCCGCGACAACGCGACGGTCGATCTGCAGGATGGCGCCATCGGCGTGCTGACGATCAATGCCGGTGTCAATGCCGACGTCGGCACCCACACGATTGCCGTCGATTACGGCGCAATCGGCGCGGATCGCATCGTGGCGGACTCGCTGTCCGGCAACGGCGGCATCAACTACGTGATGAACGCCATTGGCGGCTTCAAGTACGTGACCGGCACCATCCACACGCTACTCGAATTCAATACGCTTGCCGGATACAGCGGCGAATTCAATACCACGCTGATCGGCCAGCATGCCGATTTCGGCTATGTCATCGGCTTCTTCGATGTCGCCCCGGCCAGCCTGGTGCTGGAGGCGCTGAACAGCGGGACCACCGGCGGTCATGCGATCTTCGATTTCGGCCAGTTCGCCGGTGACGCCGCCAATCTCGAATATGACGCGACGGTGCAGCAAGGTTCGGCCTTCGGCGGGCGGATGACGTCGCCCAACGGCGGCTCGCTCTACCGCGTCGACGAATTCCGCGGCACCGAACTTGCTGACAATCTCCAGGTCGTCGACGCCAGCATCGACGATGTCGATCTCACCATCAACGGCCGCGGCGGCGCCGACTACATCGTCACCGGCTTTGGCGACGACACGCTCATCGGCGGCAACGATGCCGATACCATGGAGGGCGGCAGCGGCAACGACACCTATGATGTCGACGACGCGCTCGATTCCGTCATCGACACCGCCGGCGTCGACACGGTGCGGTCGTCGATCGACTACATCCTTGATATGTCGATCGAAAACCTGACGCTGATCGGGATCTACTCGATCAACGGCACCGGCACCGCCGGCGCCAATGTCCTGACCGGCAATGACGCCGACAATGTGCTCGTCGGCCTTGGCGGTTCCGACACCTTCATTGCCGGCGCCGGCGACGACATCATGGTCGGCGGCGCCGCCAACGACTCCTTCGATGGCGGCGCCGATGATGATGCCATCGACTACAGCGTCGCCGCGGCCGGCGTCACCGTCAATCTGAGTGTCGCGATCGAGCAGAACACCGGCGGCGGCGGGCTGGATACGATCCAGAATGTCGAAGGCATCGCCGGCTCGCTTCATGCCGACCTGCTGATCGGCAACGGCGCCGTCAACGCGATCTTCGCGCAGGACGGCAACGATACCGTCGTGGGCGGGGCCGGTGCCGACAACCTCGACGGCGGCGCCGATGTCGATACGCTGTCCTATGCCGGTGCCATCGCCGGTGTCACCGCCAATCTGACGACCGGCATCGGCTCCGGCGGCGATGCCGACGGCGATACGTTCGCGAACTTCGAGAACATTGTCGGCGGCAATGGCGACGACGTTCTCACCGGCGACGACAACGCCAATACCCTGCAGGGCGGCAACGGCAACGACACGCTTGCCGGCGGCATCGGCAACGACACCCTCGATGGCGGCATCGGCATCGACACGCTCTCCTATGCCAGCTCGGTCGCGGCGGTTTCGATCAACCTCGGCAGCGGCACGGCCTCCGGCGATGCCCTGGGCGATGTGTTTGCCGGCTTCGAAAACGCCATCGGCGGCGCCGGGGCCGACCGCCTGTTCGGCTCGACCCTCGCCAACAGCCTCGATGGCGGCGACGGCATCGACTCCATCGTCGGCGGGTCCGGCAACGACATCCTCGTCGGCGCCGCCGGCAACGACACGATGAGCGGCGGCAACGACAACGACACGCTGGTCGGAGGGTCCGGCGCCGACAGCATGGACGGCGGCACGGGCGAGGATACCCTGTCCTATGCCGGTTCCGTCCTCGGCGTCACCATCAACCTCGGCAGCAATTCGGCGCTGGCCGGCGATGCCGCCGGCGACATCATCGTGAACTTCGAGCACCTCGCCGGCGGGCAGGGCAACGACCGGTTGCTCGGCAGCACGCTGGCCAACACCATCGATGGCGGCGCGGGCAACGACTCCATCGTCGGCGGTTCCGGCAACGACGTGCTGCGCGGCGATGCCGGCATCGACACCCTCCTCGGCGGCAACGACAACGACACGCTGTTCGGCGGGCTGGACGGCGACACGCTCAACGGCGACGCCGGCAACGATACGCTGAATGGCGACGATGGCGCCGACACCCTGGCCGGCGGCGCCGGCGCCGACACGATGGATGGCGGCACCGGCATCGACACGCTGTCCTATGCCACCTCGACCCTGGCGGTTTCGATCAATCTCGGCACCGGCTCCGCCACCGGCGACGCCCTCGGCGACGTGATCTCCAACTTCGAGAACGTCATCGGCGGCACGGCGGCCGACCGGTTGCTCGGCTCCACCCTCGCCAACAGCCTCAACGGCGGTGCCGGCAACGACAGCCTCGTTGGCGGCTCCGGCGACGATACGCTGGTCGGCGATGCCGGTATCGACACGCTGTCTGGCGGCAACGACAATGATATCCTGATCGGCGGCAGCAGCGGCGACAGCATGGATGGCGGCGCCGGTATCGACACGCTGTCCTATCTCGGCTCGTCCGGCGGCGTGGTCGTCAACCTGCTCGCCGGCACCGCGACCGGCGGCGACGCCACCGGCGACATCATCGTCAGCTTCGAGAACGTCACCGGCGGGCTCGGCGTCGACCAGTTGACCGGCAATACCCTCGCCAACATCCTTGATGGCGGCGCCGGCAATGACACATTGAACGGCGGCGACGGCAACGACACGCTGATCGGTGGCGGCGGCGGTGACACCATGGACGGCGGCGCCGGCATCGACACCCTGTCCTACGCCACCTCGCTGACCGGCATTTCGGTCAATCTCGGCTCGGGCGGCGTCTCCGGCACCGATGCGCTCGGCGACGTGTTCGCCAACATCGAGAACCTGGTCGGCACCCAGGCCGGCGATCGCCTGCTTGGTTCGACCGCCGCCAACAGCCTGAACGGCGGCGCCGGCAACGACAGCCTCGTCGGCGGCTCCGGCAACGACACGCTGTCCGGCGACGCCGGCATCGACACGCTGGTCGGCGGCAACGACAACGACACGCTTTATGGCGGTGGCGACGGTGACACCCTTTACGGCGACGCCGGCACCGACAAGCTCTATGGCGAGGATGGTGACGATCTCCTCGCCGGCGGCGCCAGCGGCGACACCATCGACGGCGGCAACGGCATCGACACGATATCCTACGCGACGTCGACGCTGGCGGTGACGATCAACCTCGGGTCTGGCAGCGTCTCCGGCGGCGACGCTGCCGGCGACGTGTTGAGCAACCTCGAAAACGCCATCGGCAGCGCCTACGCCGACCGCCTCCTTGGCTCGATCGGCGCCAACAGCCTCAACGGCGGTCAAGGCAACGACTCGCTCATCGGCGGGTCCGGCGCCGATATCCTGGTGGGCGATACCGGCACCGACACGCTGCAGGGCGGCAACGACAACGACACCCTGATCGGCGGGGCCAACGGCGACAGCATGGATGGCGGCACCGGCATCGACACGCTGTCCTATGCCGGCTCGACCGTGGCGGTCACGGTCAATCTCGCCACCAACACCGCCAGCGGCGGCGATGCCGCCGGCGATCTGATCGTCAACTTCGAGAACCTCATCGGCGGTACCGGCAACGACACGCTGACCGGCAACACCGGCGCCAACCTGCTCGATGGCGGTGCCGGCAATGATACGCTGGCTGGCGGGACGGGCGCGGACAGCTTCGTCTTCGCCACTGGCTACGGTGTCGATCTGGTGACCGATTTCGCCAACGACATCGACACGATCCTGCTCGACGACGCGCTCTGGGGCGGCACCCCGCTCAGCGTCGCCCAGGTCCTCGCGACCTATGCAACCGATGTCGGCGCCAATGCGGTGCTTAACTTCGGCGGCGGCCTGACATTGACCATCAACAATGCCACCGTCGCCCAATTGCAGGACGACGTCGGCATCTTCTGATCCGGTTCCCGGGCAGAGGCTTGACCACTGCCTCGAATGGCGATCCTGCCGGCGTAGCGACGCCGGCAGGATCGGCTGTCCGTTAGAAAAACCCGCTGAAAAGAAAATCCCGCTGACAGGTCGGGTTGGTCGCGCGCCACCGGTGGATCGGTGCTGCGGGCGGCTGCCTGTCGAGGCCCCGGCATGTCTCGAGATCGCCGGCGGCGACAAGCCGGAACGCTCCGGCCGCATGCCATGCACCAGCCTCGCAACCGCTGCCTTCGATTCCGGGCCAGCCTGTCCCGGCGAAGGGACCGCTTTGTTTCCGGCAAACGGCGCGCCGAGCCCAGGCACGCGACAAACCGCCACGCCCTTCTGCCACTCGTCAACGGCATCACTTTTAAGTTATAAAAAATTTCAAACTTATCTTTTCGATCCGGCACGTGGACAACGATGATGGCGCAAGCCTGGTCGTCGGAGGGCGACGATATGCGATCCTTGCGAATCCTCGGCGTTTTGGCATCGGTCCTCCTGGCTCTCGCCGCGTTCGCCTTGCCGGCGATGGCGCAAGGGGCCGGCCAGACCCCAATTCCGGCCGCAACCGTGGCCCAAAGTCCAGCCCGGAAGGTCGCCAGCACCGCCGACCATTCCAAGTTCGAGGCACTGAAGGGCCCGTTTGCCTCCGGCCCGGACGTCACCAAGGCCTGCCTGACCTGCCACACCGAGGCCGGCCATCAGGTGATGGGGTCGATTCACTGGAAGTGGAGCGCCTTCAATCCGCAGACCGGGCAAAGCGTCGGCAAGTCGCGCACCATGAACAGCTTCTGCGGTTCGCCCCTGTCGAACGAACCGCGCTGTACCTCCTGCCACGCCGGCTACGGCTGGACCGACCTGCGTCAGCCCCCGCCGAACGAACCCGCCAAGGTCGATTGCCTCGTCTGTCACGACAAGACCGGTGGCTACAAGAAGGTCGCCACCGACGCCGGCCATCCGCTCTATACCCCGCGCGTCATTGGCGGCAAGACCGTCGAGCCGCCGGATCTGGCCAAGGCGGCGATGAGCGTCGGCGCTCCCGGCCGCGACAATTGCGGCGCCTGCCACTTCAACGGTGGCGGCGGTGACGCCGTCAAGCACGGCGACCTCGACAGTTCGCTGAAAATGCCGGCGCGGCACGTCGATGTGCACATGTCGCCGGAAGGCGCCGACATGACCTGCGCCAGCTGCCACACCTTCAATGCCCACATCCCCTCCGGCTCGCGCTATGCCACCCGCGCCAAGGACACGCATGGTCAGGACCTGCCCAAGGACGACCATGACCGGGCAACCTGCGAATCCTGCCACGGCGCCACGCCCCACACGCAGGCCAAGCTCAACGATCATACCGACCGTGTCGCCTGCCAGACGTGCCACATTCCGGCCTTTGCCCGCGGAGGAGTCGCCACCAAGACCCTTTGGGATTGGTCGACCGCCGGTCGCAAGGATGCCAATGGCAAGCCGGTGTTCATCACCGACGATCATGGCCACCTGAGCTATTCCGCCGAAAAGGGCGACTTCAAGTATGGCGAGAATGTCCGCCCGGTCTACAAGTGGTTCAACGGGCGCATCGACCAGACCAATATCGGCGACAAGATCGATGACAGCGGCATCCTCACCCTCAACAAGCTGCACGGCGACGCCAGCGACAAGACCGCGCGCATCTGGCCGTTCAAGGAAATGCAGGGCAAGCAGCCCTATGATCCGAAATTGAAGACGCTGGTGGTCAATCACGTGTTCGGCAAGGATGACAGCGCCTTCTGGACGAATTTCGACTATCCGAAGGCGATCAGGTTCGGGATGGAATATGCCGGTCTGCCGTGGAGCGGCCAGATCGGCTTCGTCGAAACCCGGATGTACTGGCCGATCACCCACATGGTCGCGCCGAAGGATCAGGCGGTGAAGTGCGGCGAGTGCCACACCGCCGCGCCGTCGGGGCGCTTGGCGAGCTTGGGCGGGTTCTATCTGCCCGGCCGTGATCGTCTCCCCCTCCTCGATATTCTCGGCTATCTCGCCTTGGTCGGTGCTCTCGTCGGCGTCGTCGTTCACGGCCTGCTGCGCATCTTCCTCGCTCCCAAGGAAACCGACGCATGAGCACCCTGCGCAATGTGATGATCTATTCCCGCTATGAGCGGTTCTGGCACTGGTCGCAGGCGGTCCTGATCTTCATCTTGTTCTTCACCGGCCTGCGCATTCACGGCACCCACGAGATCCTCACTTTCGGTCTCGCCGTCACCATTCACACCTGGGCGGCGATCACGCTGATGGTCCTGTGGGTGTTCACCACCTTCTGGAACTTCACCACCGGCCAGTGGCGCCAGTATCTGTTCAAGCAGGGCATCGTGAAGGTGATCCGCTTCTATGCCTGGGGCATCCTTGTCGGTGAGCCGCATCCCTACAAGAAGTCGCTGCAGCGCAAGCAGAATGCGTTGCAGTCCCTTGCCTACATGACCTTCATGACGCTGATCGGCCCGGCTCTGTGGGCAACCGGCATCGCCTATCTGCTCTACAATCTCTGGAGCCATTTCGCCTGGTCGAACGAGGCGCTCTGGATCGTGGCAATCCTCCACACGGCGGCGGCATTTGCCATGGGCACATTCGTCATCATCCACATTTACATGACAACGACCGGCAAGACCCCGCTGCACTACGTCAAGACAATGATCACCGGCTACGACAAGGTCGAGCTGAGCGAAGTCGAGGCCGCCTATCTGGCTGAAACGAAGTCGGTCGACGTGCAATAGGCCCCGCCAACCCGTCGCGGATTGAGCCCCGAGGATGGCACAACCAGTGCAATGGCATGTTCCCTGCTGCGGGCGGACGTTGCTGTCGCTCGGGCGTGATGCAATTCGCAAAATGCAACGAAATCCATTTGCCGTCCGCTAACGAAGAGCACTGGCAATTGCTCGCACCTGCCAGCGATTTCGCTTGGTAAAGCGGCTATTTACCAGGAAAATTGTCAATTCGCTGACGCCTCGCGTCTAAATTAGCAAAATCTGATTGGAATCCTCGGTTCGAACGGACCCGCATCATGAAGTTCTCCGCCCTCATGCGAGCCTTGATCAACGACATGCGCGGCAATTTTGCCGTCGCCGGTGCGTTGCTCTTGCCGGCTCTTGCCTCGGCCGGGCTTCTGAGTGTCGATTTCGCCTCGGTCGCCCAGCAACGCTCGTCGCTGCAGCAGGCCGCCGATGCCGCCGCCGCCGGTTCGGCGCGCGAATTGCTGATGGGTCGCATCTCGGCGATGCGGGTGCAGTCGGTGGCCGAGTCGATCGCCGGCGCCAAGGGCGCCACCGCCGGCGGCGTCGGCGGCGGCCTCAAGGTCGCGACCGCGCTCGTCGACAACAATACCGGTGTCCACGTCAAGCTGACCCGTCCGCCGACAACCCAATACATGCAGATGTTCGGCATTCACCTCGAAACCGTCTCGGCCGAGGCGATCGCCCGCGTCGTCGGCGGCGGCAAGCTCTGTGTGCTGACGCTCGATGTCAACCAGCCGACGACCGTCTGGCTGACGAAGAAGGCCAAGCTCACCGCCAATGACTGCGCGGTCTACTCCAACTCGTCGAGCCGCACTGCGCTGGTTGCGCAGGAGAATGCCGTCCTCACCGCCGGCCTGATCTGCGCGGTCGGCGGTAACGCCATCGGCAAGGGCAATTACTTCCCCGAACCGATGACCGATTGCCCGTCGATCGCCGATCCGATGGAAAAGCGCCCGATGGCGCCGATCAGCAGCGTCTGCACCGCCACCAACCTGAAGATCAACACCGGCGTAGTCACCCTGACGCCTGGAACCTATTGCGGCGGCATCAAGATCAGCGGTGACGCCGTGGTCGATCTCCGCCCGGGCATCTATGTCATCAAGGATGGTCCGCTGGTCGTCACCGACACCGCCCAGATGAAGGGGCGCTACGTCAACTTCACCTTCCCGACGGCCAAGAACCTGATCATTGAGCTTCTGTCCGGCGTGCACTTCACCAAGGATGCCGTGATCGACATCGGCGCCCCCAAGGATGGCCCAATGGCCGGCGTGCTGATGTATGAGGAAAGGGCCACCAAGGCCAACCGCATCTATCGCATCACCAGCGACAATGCCCGCGTGCTTCTCGGCACCATCTATCTGCCGCAGGGCACCCTGCACATCGACTCCAACAATCCGGTCGCCGACCGTTCCGAGTATACCGCCCTCGTCGTGCGCCGGCTGATCCTGTCGGAAGGCCCGAACCTGGTCATCAACTCCGACTATTCCGCCACCGACGTTCCGGTGCCGACCGGCCTCGGCAACACCGCAATGACCGCCAAGATCTACCTCGGCAAGTGAACCGGTGCCGCCGTCTCCCCGGTTGACGCCGCCGCCGCCGGCCGTGCCGCCGGCGCGGCCCGCCCCGGCACCGCCATCGCCGCCTCCTCGCCCTCCTGCGGCGCCCCCCAGAACGCTTCCAGCGTCGGCCCGTCGGCGATCCTCCGGTCGGCGGTCAGCCATTGCCACACTTCGTGGAACCACACCCGCCGCCCCATCCGCGTATACCAGCGCATGCCGTGCCGCAGCTTGCGATCGGGGTGGAACAGCACCCGCATCAATGCCTTGGGCCGCGCCTGCACCGCCACCTCGATCAGCTTCACCCACAGGAACACCCGCCAGTTCGGCAGCCGCCTCGACGCCAGCACCTGATGCTTGTAGTCCCAGCGGCTCTGGTCGGTCTGGATCACCTGCCGCCCGCGCGCCTGGGTGAAGAACGGCGTCCACCGGTGCGGCGTCACATAGAGCGCCTGGATCTGGTCGGGATCGTAGGCGAGAAGCTGGCGGAACACCCGCCAGTAGTCGGCATCGGTCTCCTCCTCGAAGCCGGCGACCCAGGTGGCGAGCGACAGGATGCCGTGCCGGCGCAACAGCCGGATCGCCTCGCGATCCTCGCTCGTCGTCGTGCCCTTGCGGATCAGCGCCAGTGTCGCCTCGCTGGTGGTCTCGGTGCCGAGCAGGAACCGCTCGAACCCCGCCTGCTTGTAGAGATGCAGGATGTCGGCGTCGCGGACGATGTCGCCGGCGCGGGTGGAGCCGACCAGCGTCACCTGGATGTCCTCCGCGATCAGCGCTTCGAGGAACGCCCGCCAGGCCTTGCGCCCAGCCGAGGGGTTTTCGTCGGCGAAATTGAACACCTCGACCCCATGAACCCGGTGCAGCCGGCCGATCTCCCGCGCCAGCAGGGTGGGATTGCGGTGGCGCCAGCGCGTCCAGAACCCGCGCTGGCCGCAATAGGTGCAAGGATGCGGACAGCCGCGCGAGAACTGGATCACCACCGCCCGCTTGCCGCCCCAATAGCTGTAGCGCTTGAAGTCGATCAGCTCCCAGCCGACCCGGTAGGCGTCGAGATCGGCGATCAGCGGCGCCGGCGCCGTGGCGAACGGCTGGCCGTCGCGACGGTAGGCGATGCCGGCGATCGTCGCCAGCGGTCGCGCCCCCTGCAGCGCCAGCGCCACCTGCCGGATCGTCTCCTCCGCCTCGCCGCGCACGATCAGATCGACCGCCGGCTCCTGCGCCAGCACCTCGCGCCAGTGATAGGTCGGGAATACCCCGCCATAGATCACCGTCACCTGCGGCAGCCGCTGCTTGATCCGCCGCGCCAGCTCCATCGCCCGCGGATGCGCCGTGGTCGAACCGGAATGCCCGATCAGCACCACGTCCGGCCCGGCCTCTGTCGCTTCCGCCGCCAGTCGGGGCAGGGGGGTGTTGCCGAGATCGCCATCGATCAGCTGCACGTCATGGCCGACATCGATGAGCGATCCGCCGACCATCAGCAAGCCGAGCGGCGGCAGGTGATCGTCGGGAATGCGGCTGCCGATCGCCGGATGCGGCACGTTGACGAGCAGGAAACGCATGGGCAGTTCTCCTTCGGTCGGGGCCCTCGGGCCTCGCCCCCTCCGGAAAACAGCAAACCGGCCCAATGGGACCGCCATGGGGCCGGTTTGCGGCGCTCGAATGCTGATTGTGTGACCGCCCGCCCGGCGCCGGCGTTGCCCGCCGGGTCGTTGCGGTCAGCCCTTGGCGATGATCGACGGGCTCGAAACCATCAGCGCCAGGATCTCGAACAGCACCTGCGCGCCGACATGGGCGGTGTTGGTGGTGGCGTCGTATTGCGGCGCCACCTCGACCACGTCGCCGCCGACGATGTCGAGCCCCTTCAGCCCGCGCAACAGGTCGAGCACCTCGCGCGTCGTCAACCCGCCCACCTCCGGCGTGCCGGTGCCGGGGGCGAAGGCCGGATCGACGCTGTCGACGTCGAACGAGATGTAGGTCGGGCTGTCGCCGACCACCTCGCGCGCCTTGGCGATGATCGCCTCCATACCCATGCCGGTCACCTCGTGGGCGTGGATCACCGTCATGCCGCTGTCGTAGGAGAACTCCCAGATATATTCCGAGGCGCCGCGAATGCCGATCTGGATGGTCTTGCGCGGATCGATCGCCCCTTCCAGCACCGCCTCGCGGAACGGCCCGCCGTGATGGAACTTCGACCCGTCGAACGGCCCGCCGGTATCGCAATGGGCATCGATGTGGATCAGCGCCACCGGCCGCTCGCGCCCGACCGCCTTCAGGATCGGCAGCGAGATCGAGTGATCGCCGCCGACCGACAGCGGCACCACGCCGGCCTTCACCACCTTGTCCATATAGGCTTCGATGTCCTGATGGCTCTTTTCCAGGCTGTAGCGGCTGCGGAAGCGGATGTCGCCGACATCGGCGACGCGCAGGTCGAAGGTCGGCGCGCAGTCGAGAATGTACTCGTACGGCCCGATCCGCTCGATCGTCCTGAGCGCCCTCGGCCCGAAGCGCGAGCCGGTGCGGTTGGTGACGCCGAGATCCATCGGCACGCCGATCATCGCCACCTGCAGGTCGCCGAAATCCGGGTTCGCCTGATCGATCACCCGCGCCGGCGCGGCGAGGAACGTCGGCATGCCGTTATAGGGCGCCTGCCGGGTGCCGTTGGCATCGAAGACCTTCGAGCCGATGCGCTTGGCCTTCTCCGAATAGAACGCCCCGTTCGAGCCTTCACCGTATTTCAGCCGCAGCCGTTCGAGTTCGTCTTTGTCGATCATGGGTCCGATCCATCATTGTCGAAAGAGCCGTGCAGGCTCTCAGCCGATCCGCGCCAGGGCAGCATCGAGGCCGGTTTTGAACTTGGCCAGCATTTCCTTGATCTCGGCCGGCGAAATGATCAGCGGCGGCGTGAACGCGATCCGGTCGCCGATGGCGCGCACGATCAGCCCCGCCTTCAGGCACTCCGCCTCGACCATCGCCCCGACCTTGCGCTCCGGCGCGAACGGCGCACGGCTCGCCTTGTCGGCCATCAGTTCCACCCCGGCGATCAGCCCGACGCCGCGGGCATTGCCGACGAGCGGATGCGCCTCAAGCGCCTTCAGCCCGTCCTGCATCAACGGCGACACCGCCTTGACGTGGTCGACGATGCGCATCTCCTCGTAGATCTTCAGCGTCTCCAGCGCCACCGCGCAGGCGACCGGATGGCCGCCATAGGTGAAGCCGTGGCCGAACGTGCCGCGCGCCGCCGACTGCGCCACCATCGCCTCATAGATCTTCTCGGAAATCATCAGCGCCGAAATCGGCTGGTAGGACGCCGACAGCGCCTTGGCGCACGACACCATGTCCGGCTTCAGCCCGTAGGTCTGCGAGCCCCACATCTCGCCGGTCCGGCCGAAGCCGCAGATCACCTCGTCGGCGAGGAACAGGATGTCGTACTTCTTCAAGACGGCCTGGATCGCGGCGAAATAGCCCCGGGGCGGCGTGATCGCGCCGCCGCCGCCCTGCACCGGCTCGGCGAAGAACGCCCCGACCGTCTCCGGCCCCTCGGCCAGGATCAGCTTTTCGAGATTGTCGGCCATCCGCGCCGAAAACGCCTCCTCGCTCTCGCCGTCGAGATGGAAGCGGTAGTAGTTGGGGTTGTCGGTATGCTTGAACATAGGCAGCGGCAGGCCGAACCCGGCGGTCATGTGCGGCTGGCCCGAGGCCGAGACCGAGGCGACGGTATTGCCGTGATAGCCGCGCACCCGGCCGATGATCTTCTTCTTCTCCGGCTTGCCGATGGCGTCGTGGTAGTACCAGACGAGCTTGATCGCGGCGTCGTTCGCCTCCGAGCCCGAACACTGGAACAGCACCTTCGACATGCCGTCCGGCGCGATCGACAGCAGCTTGTCGGCCAGTTCGACGCTCGGCAGGTTCCCCTTGTGGAAGAACGTGTGATAGTAGGGCAATTCCAGCATCTGCTTGTAGGCGGCATCCGCCAGCCGCTTCTCCGAGAAGCCGAGCGAGGCGCACCACAGTCCCGCCATGGCCTCCAGATAGCGATTGCCGTTCTCGTCGGTGACATAGACGCCGTCGCCCTTGGCCATCAGGATGCCGCCCTGGTCGCGATAGGTCTTCAGGTCGCTCTGCTGGTGGACGACCGTGGCGCGGTCGAGAAGGTCGTGGGAATTGGCGATCATGGCACGGTCCTGGGGGCTCGGGAGAGTTCGGGTCGAAACGGCTGGCGCGGCGCCGGGTCCGGCGCTCGCGGCGGCGCCGGTCAGGCTGCATCCTGGGCGACGGCGTTGAGGTCGGCAAGTTCGGCGCGGCTGGCATTCAGCGCCCGCCGGTCCGCCTCCCGCGCTTCCCGCCGCTTCAGGTATTCGTAGAGGATGGCGCCGCAGACGGTGACGGCGACGATCGTCACCGCCAGCGCGCTCAGCGCCGGCGTGGTGCCCTGCCGCAGCCGCCCGGCCAGCACCGTCACCAGCGTCTTGTCGGCGAGGATGGCGAAGGTCGTGGTGTTGTAGTTCTCGAACGACGACAGGAAGGCGATCGCCGAGGCCGAGCCGATCGCCGGCATCATGAACGGGATCAGGATGTTGCGAAACACCTGCGCCCGGCTCGCCCCCAGATCCAGCGCCGCCTCTTCCAGCGTGTGGTCGAAGCGCTGCAGCCGGGCGAGGAAGATCAGCATCGTATAGGCCGAGATGAAGCTCGACTGCGCCAGCACCGTCAGCACCGTGCCGTCATAGAAGAACTTGAGCCCGGTCATCTGCGTCGTCTGCCGCCAGAACACCACGGTGGAGATGCCGATGATCACCCCCGGCGTCAGCACCGGCGACACCACGACGAGATAGTAGAACGACCGCGCCCGCGCATGCACCTGCGTCATCATCATCGCGCCGGCGAGGCCCACCGGCACCGAAACCAGCACCACCAGCACGCCGATCAGCACCGACTTGCGCAAGCCGTACATCATGTCGGCATCGGCGAACAGCGTCGCGAACCAGTCGAGCGTGAACGCCTCGAACGGATAGACCTGCGGATAGGCCGGCGTGTTGAACGCCGTCAGCCCCATCACCACCAGCGGCCCGAACAGATAGGCGAAGAACACCAGGATATAGACGCCCATCAGGGCCGAGAACACGCTGCGCGAGCTCATCGGGCGATCTCCGCGAGGCCGAGTTTGAACAGGCGCAGCACGCCGAGCACGAACACCACGCAGGCGACCAGCAGGATCAGCGCATAGGCCGCGCCCTGTTGCCAGTTGAAGGCCTGGTAGAACCGGTCATAGACGATCGGGGTGAACCACAGCGAGCGCGGCCCCCCGAGCACCAGCGGCGCGGCGAGCGACCCGGCGGTGAGCATGAACACCAGCGTAGAGCCCGAGGCGATGCCCGGCTTGGCGTGGGGAATGGCGATGAAGGCGTGGATGTGCCACCACGGCGCGCCCAGGTCGCGCGCCGCCTCGATCAGATTGCCGTCGAGCGTGTCGAGCGCGTTGTAGAGCGCGAACATCATCATCAGCAGGTAGGCATAGGCAAGCCCGGCATAGAGCGCGACGTCGGCGGCGAGGAAGTCGACCGGCTGGTCGATGAGGCCGCTTGCCATCAGCACGTTGTTGATGATGCCCTGCGACGAGAACAGGATGCGGAAGGCGAAGGCCCGCAGGATCTCGTTGACCCAGTAGGGCGCGATCAGCATCAGCATCATCAGCCGCAGCCGGTTGGGCCGGGCGACCTTGGCCATGTAGTAGGCGATCGGATAGCAGATGACGAAATCCAGCGCCGTGATCGCGATCGAGGTCAGGATCGTCAGCGCGAACGCCGTCAGGTGGGTGACGTTCCACGCCGCCGTCGACGTGGTCGAGCCGAACAGGAAGTAGCGGTAATTGTCGAGCGTGTAGAAGTCCTTCGGCCCGCCCCATTGCGGCGGTGGCAGCTTCGGCCGGAACGACAGGTCGATCATCGAGAACAGCGGCAGCACGATCATGAAGATCGTCCAGAACCCAACCGCGATGACGAGGAACCCGGCGACCGGCCAGCCGTTGCGCGCGACGAAGCCTTGCCGGCCGGCATTGGCCGGATCGCGCCGGTCCCGCCAGGCGAGCCAGCCGAACCACGCCAGCACCATGGCCGGAATGACGTAGATCACCACCTGACCGATCGAGCTATGCATGCGCGTAGCCCTCGCTCGGCAGGATGATCGCCTCTTCCGGGCGATAGACCAGCCCGACCTCGGCGCCGGGCTCCGGCACCAGCCTCGCCGCCTCGCCATTGACCGAGACGGTCAGCTTCGAGCCGTCGGCGGCGACGAGGCTGACATGGGTCACATGCCCCTCGAAGGCGCTGCCGACGATCGTGCCGCGGATCGCGCCGGCGCCGGGCGCCGTCAGCCGCAGCGATTCCGGCCGGATGAACAGCATCGCGTCCGATCCGCTCATCAGCTTGCGGGCATTGGCGCCGGAGAGCGGCCCATGGGCGGTGGCGACCTCCGCCAGTTCGCCCTCGGCGGTCGCGACCTTGCCGGCGAGGATGTTGGTTTCGCCGACGAACGAGGCAACGAACGCCGTGCGCGGATGATTGTAGAGCGTCCGCCCGTCGCCGATCTGCTGGATCACGCCCCGGTCCATCACCGCGATCCGGTCCGACATGGTCAGCGCCTCGCCCTGGTCGTGGGTGATGTAGATGAAGGTGATGCCGACGCGCCGCTGGATCTCCTTCAGTTCCGAGCGCATGTGCTGGCGCAGCTTCAGGTCCAGCGCCGACAGCGGCTCGTCGAGCAGCAGCACCTTCGGTTCCACCGCCAGCGCCCGCGCGATCGCCACGCGCTGCTTCTGGCCACCGGAGAGTTCGTCGATCCGCTTGTTGCCCTGTCCCGGCAGCGCGATCAGGTCGAGCAGCCGGTCGGCGACCTTCATCCGCTCGCTCTTGCCCATGCCGCGAACCCTGAGGCCGTAGACGATGTTCTCCGCCACCGACATCATCGGAAACAGCGCCAGATTCTGGAAGATCAGCGCCGTCGGACGCTGGTTCGAGCCGATGCCGCGCATGTCCTTGCCGTCGATGCGCACGACGCCCTCGGAGGGCTCGACGAAGCCGGAAATCGTCCGCAGCAACGTCGTCTTGCCGCAGCCGGAGGGGCCGAGAAACGAGAAGAATTCGCCAGGCGCGATGTCGAGCGAGGCATCGTCGACCGCCGTGAACGAGCCGAACCGGATGCTGACGTGATCGAGGGCGACGGCTGATGTCATGGTCTGTCCCGGTAGGCGCCTGTCCGTGGCCCGGCCGACCCCCGCGCCGCCCCGCGACGCGCGCCATCGGCACGATCGGGAAACGACGCGGCGGACGCGCGCGGCCGGGCGAACAGGAGCATGAAAGATCGAGGCCCCGCCGACGGGACTGGCGACCGCCGGCGGGGGAGGGCGCTCCGACGGCTGTCCCGCCGCCGGCGCGCCCGGATGCGTCACGCCGCCTTGAACTTCTCGGCGTACTGGGTGCGCAGTTCGGCGAACCACGACGGTTCCGGCGGCCGGTGCCACAGCTTCGAGGTGGCATCGCCCGGATAGGCTTCGAGGAAGTTCTTCTTGGCCGCGTCCGACAGAAACGCGTCCGCGCCCTTCGACACCGGATTGTAGCCCGAGCCGTCGGCGACCTTGGCCGACACTTCCGGCGAGTGGACGTATTTCAGCCACTCATAGGCCTGCTCGACGTTCTTGGCGGCCGACGGCATGGCCCAGCCGTCGATCCAGGCGATGGCGCCTTCCTTCGGCGCCATGTAGCTCACCGGCTTGCCCTGCTTCTTCAGCGACAGCGCCGGCCCGTCCCAGGTCTGGCCAATGACGACGCCGTTCTCCATCAGGCCCGACTTGGTGTTGTCGGAGGAATCCCAGAACTGCTTGATCCACGGCTTGCGGGCGATCGCCTCCTTCAGCAGGACGTCGTAGATCTTCTTCATCGTGTCTTCGTCCTTGAACGCATCCATCATGCGGTTCGAGGGAAGCTTGCCGGTGCCGTCGAGCCACAGGCCGATGCCGAGCAACAGCGAATGCGGCCGGCCCTGCACCTTGCCCTTGTACTGCTCCTCCCACATCGAGCCGTAGCTCAGCTTGTCATAGGTGATGGTGGTGAGGTCGGTGCGCCACGAGATCGCCTCCGAGCCCCAGCAGTGCGGCACGTGATAGAGCTTGCCGTCCCAGGTCCAGACGCTGGCCGAGCCTTCGAGCATCGCCGGCAGCAGGATGTCGAGGTTGAGCTTCTTGGTGTCGAACGGCTGCAGCAGGCCGAGTTCCTTGAACTGCGGCGCGCGGTCGCGCGTCGGTTCGCAAAGGTCGAAGCCCTCGCCGCCGGTCGCCTGCAGCTTGTTGATCTGCTCCTCGTTCTGCGAGAACGGCGTCGAGTTGACCTTGATGCCGGTCTTCTTCTCGAATTCCGGGATCACCGGCGCCGGCAGTTCGTCGTCCCAGTGCAGAAGGTTGAGCTGGCCGGAGGACGACAGGGCGTCCTTGACATACCAGGGCCCGGTCACGGCAGCCACGCCAGCGGCGCCGGCGATCTTCAGCATGGTCCGCCGATTGAAGTCCTTCGCGGCGCGCAGGGTTTTCACCGTGTCGTTCGCGCTGTCACTCGTCTTGCTCATGTTCGTTCAAACCCCTGTTGCTGTGGGTGCCGAGGGTTAGGCAGGAACCGGGCCAGACGGTTTTCCTTGATGAATCAGCGGGCATTTTTCCATTCGCTCAATAATCGGGCAGCGCTCGCCGAACCCTGCGAAATCTCTAAGCTTTCGTCGCATTCGGAAGAATGGCACGACGGGTTTGTTATATGGATGGTCAAGAGCGTTGCCCGCCCGACCCGGCCAGAAGGGAGCCGCCCCATGCTCGCAGCCGCCCTCGCCATCGTCTTCGTCGCCGGCTTCATCCGTGGCATGACCGGCTTCGGCTTCGCCCTGATCGCCGCCATCGGCCTCGGCCTCATCTGGTCACCCGAGGTGATCACCCCGTCGGTTCTGCTGGTCGAGCTGGTTTTGACGCTGGTTTTGCTCAAGGAGGGCGCCGGACGTCACCTCGATCCGCCGCGCCTCGTGCCGTTGATGCTCGGCGGCCTCGTCGGCGTTGTCGCCGGCACCTTCGGCTTCAAGGCCCTGCCTGGCGCATGGCTGCGTCCCGCTCTCGAACTGGCTGTGCTCATTTCGGCGGCGGTTTCGCTTTTGCATATTTCTTCACCAAGACTCGATCGCCGCTGGATCGCCGCCCTGGTCGGCGCCATTGTCGGCACGCTGGTCGCCGCCTTCGCCGTCGGCGGTCCCTTCGTTGTCGTCTGGTATCTGGCCCTTGGCGACGCGCCGACCGTGGTGCGCTCCAACATCATCGTCTTCTTCGGCTTCGTCGATCTCGCCGCCATCCTCATCCGCGCCGGCGTTGTCGGCATTCCCGACGCGGTCTGGTGGAGCAGCCTCGTCATGCTGCCGGCCGCCGTCGCCGGCTCCTGGCTCGGCGCCCGCGCCTTCCGCCGCGTCGATGCCGCCTGGTGGCGCCGCATCGTCAGCCTGACGATCATCGCCAGCGCCAGCCTGAGCCTCGGCCACTCGCTGCTCACCCGCATGTGACGGCGGCCCCGTCCGCGGTCTTGCGAAAAACCGCGACAATTTGGCAACCGGGTTTTGCCTTGCCCCATGCGCCGGATCATTGCGCCGGCGCCAGCGTGTGCCTAACTCAATCCCGAAGCCTTGGGGTCCGCCCCGAAACGGCAGGCCCCGCGGCTTCCAACAGGTGGAAACCCGAGAGGTGATGTCATGGACTTCAAATCGCTTCTTCCATTCGGCCGTGCCACCGATATTGCCCGCACGGGCACCGATGCCGATCCGTTCGTCAGCCTGCGCCGCGAGATGGACCGGATGTTCGATGACTTCTCCCGTGGCTGGGGCATGCCGAGCGCGACCATGCCGGCGAGCTTCCTGTCGCCGAAGGTCGATGTCGCCGAAACCGACAAGGGCCTTGAGCTGACCGCCGAACTGCCCGGCGTCGACTACAAGGATATCGATCTCGACCTGACCGACGGCGTGCTGACGCTGAAGGCCGAGCATCGCGAGGAAAAGGACGAAACCGACGAGAAGAAGCAATATCATCTCGTCGAGCGCTCGACCGGCACCTTCCTGCGCCGCTTCGCCCTGCCGTTCACACCCGACACCGACAAGATCGAGGCGACGTTCGACAAGGGACTGCTGAAGGTCATGGTGCCGCGCGCCACCCCGCCCGACAAGCCGGCCAACAAGATCGAGATCAAGGCGGCCTGATCCGCCCACGCCCCGATGAGGTGCTCAGCCCCGGGACGACGAGATTGGGCAACGAGATTGGGCAATGAGCCCGAATTCTGAATGGCGAGCCCCCGGATCCCGCGATCCGGGGGCTTTCTATTGGCCGCCGACGCCGAGCTGACGGCGAAATTTTGCACTGCAACCCGCCCATTCGCCTTTCGTTGATTGGCATTTCCGTGATTTTATGCTGCAACGCAATATGATTAGGTCGCGGCATGGATCATCGGCCGCCAGCGGGAGAGCGACATGACGAAGGTAGCCTTCATCACCGGTGCGTCCTCGGGTTTTGGCGCGGCGACGGCGCGTCGGCTGGTGAAGGACGGTTGGAAGGTGGTCATCACCGCCCGCCGCGCCGACCGTCTCGCGGCGCTGGCCGAGGAACTGGGCGGCCCCGATGTCGCCCATGTCGCAGTCTTCGACATGCGCGACACGGCCGCCATGGATGCTGCGATTGCGGCGCTGCCGCCGGCGTTCCAGCGCATCGACTGCCTCGTCAACAATGCCGGCCTCGCCCTCGGCGTCGGCCCCGCCCAGAGCTGCGACCTGGCCGAATGGCAACAGATGATTGACACCAACATTTCCGGCCTGGTGGCGATCACCCACAAGCTGCTGCCCCGCGTCATCGAGGCGAAGGGCGTGATCGTCAACATCTCGTCGATCGCCGCCAACTGGCCCTATCCCGGCGGCAACGTCTATTGCGGCACCAAGGCCTTCGTGCAGCAGTTCTCGCTGGCGCTGCGCTGCGACCTCGCCGGCACCGGCGTCCGCGTCGCCTCGCTCGAGCCCGGCATGTGCGAGACCGAGTTCACGCTGGTGCGCACCGGCGGCAACAAGCAGTTCAGCGACAATCTCTATACCGGTGCCGAGCCGATCTCGGCCGGGGACATCGCCGAGACCATCTGGTGGATCGTCAGCCTGCCGGCCCACCTCAACATCAACACGCTGGAGATCATGCCGGTCAGCCAGTCGTGGTCGCCGTTCGCGGTGTATCGCAAGCCGCAAGCCTGACGTCGCCCCGGCGTCGCGGCCGCGCCGACGTCCCGCGCATCCGCCAGCCGCCAAGCGCTGCGATCGCCAGCCCGATGAGCCCGACCAGCATCGCCGGGCGCGGCTCGTCGCCGATCTCGAAGTTCGCCGCCAGCACCAGATGCGCCGGAATGCCGGTGGCGAGGGCATACCAAGCATATTCGATCGCCATCGTCGCCGCGCCCGCCATCGCCGCCACGATCGGCAACCCGGCGCGCGTCAGGCCGAACCGGCTGGCATGGGCGGCGCGATAGAGCATCAGCAGCACGAACAGCCCGGCCATCAGCGTAGCCGGCGCCACGTCGCTCTTCGCCTGCATGAAGCCGTGCAGCACGCCGAGCGCCGCGATCGGATAGACAAGCTTGTGCAGGCGGTTCCAGTTCGATCCCAGCCGGCGGATCGCGCCGTCGGTCGAGGTCAGGCCGAGCGCCAGAAGCCCGAGCGTGGCGACGAAGCCGATGGTCAGATAGGCCCGCAACGCGATCTCGCGCACGACGAAGCCGAGATCGAAATGCTGGTCGACCACATAGAGCCCGAGGTGAATGACGCTGTAGGCCAGCGCCGTCAGGCCGAGGAGCCGGCGCGCGAGAATGAGCTTCGGCCAGTTGCCGATCCGCCGCAGCGGCGTGATCGCCAGCGTCGCGATCAGGAACCACAGCGCCCAGGTGCCAGTATCGTGGATCGCGAACGTCACCGGCTTCGGCCCGCCGCCGCCGCTGGCGATGAGCCAGCCGAGCCACAGCCCCGGCAGCACCGCCGCGATGAAGGCGGCCAGTTTCCAGCCCGAGACGCGTCCGGCGCGATCGGTCCAGGGCAGAAGTCGGGAAAGGAGCGCTGTCGCTGTCATGGTCTTTCGATAGCGCATATCGCCGCATTGCGGGATTCACGCTTGGCCGCCGTCGGCTCAACTCGGTGTGAGCCGGCACTGCCGCGCCGCTCGCACGGTCGTGATCCGGCCTATTTCGGCATGCCGGTGCCGCTGGCCAGCACCGAGCACAACACCTCGAGCGTCCGCTCGATATGCACCCGGTCCATTTCGCAGGCCTTGTCGATATCGTGTTCCAGCACCGCGTCGAAAATCGCCTTGTGCTCGGCGCGTACATCGCGGTCGATCGGGGCGATCGCCAGCGCGAGTCGCCGGTAGCGCTCCGATTGCTGCATCAGGGTCGCCTGGAAGTTCAGCAGCCAGCGCGACGGACAGGCGCTGACCAGTGCCCGGTGGAACTCGCGATTGCGGAGTTCGTATTCGTCGCCGACCGCGTCCGGATCCTCGGCATAGCGTGCCTCGACCTTCGACATGCGGTGATAGGTGGCGACCAGCTGCGCCTCCCAGATATCGTCGCCATGGGTCAGCGACTGCCGCAATGCTTCCAGCTCGATGAAGGTGCGGGTGGCGCTGATGTCGCGAAAGTCGGTCAGCGACACCGGCGCCACCCGGAACCCCCGCTGCTCCTCCGACGTCACCAGTGATTCGCCGACGAGGCGGGTCAAGGCCTCGCGCAGGGTGCTGGCGCCGACCGCGTAGCGGTCCTTGAGCATCTCGACGCGCAGTTTCTCGCCCGGTGCCAGGACGCCGGCGAGGATGTCGTGACGGATCGAGCCATAGGCCGCCTCGACCAGACTGCGGGCCGATGGTTGCGCGCGAACCTTGGGGGCCGTGCCCTCCATGCGGATGCTCCAATGCGGATATCGGGAAAACGGACATCAGCCGCGCCGCCGGGCAAAGCCGCCCGGACGCAACGGTCAGTTTACGCCGTTGTGTCTCAAAGAGAAGTTCAAAAACTCGTTAAATTTGTCGGATTATGCGTCTTTCCACAAAAATCAGAGAATTCATAAAATCTCGAAATTCAAGTTGACAGGTCGGCCGCAAGCCGGGATAACCGATTTAATAGGAATGGGAGTGCCCGCCGGCCCGTCGCGTTGACCCGCGTGAACGGCAAAGTGGGCCCTCCCGCGCCGGCCGCGGGCGGAACCAGCCGGGGCCGGCGCCCAATTGCCAGGGCTGGAAACACCACAGGGCCGTAAAACCATGAGCCTCTCCCCCGAAATCCTCACCGCCGCCGCCGACCGTCTCGCCGCCGCCGCCGCGAACCGCGTCCCGTGTCCGCCGGTGCGCGACCTGATCGGCACCGACGATACCGCCGCCGCCTATGCCGTGCAGGAGATCACCACCGCCCGCGCGCTCGCGGCCGGCCGCCGCATCGTCGGCCGCAAGATCGGCCTCACCTCGATCGCGGTGCAGCGGCAGCTCGGCGTCGACCAGCCCGACTACGGCGCCCTCTTCGCCGACATGGCGCGCGGCGAGGGCGAGGAAATCGCCTTTGCCGACCTGATGCAGCCGAAGATCGAGGCCGAAATCGCCTTCGTCCTCGGCCGCGATCTTGCCGGCGACGACCTGACCGTCGTCGACCTGATGCGGGCGATCGACTTTGCCCTGCCGGCGCTGGAAATCGTCGGCTCGCGCATCGCCAACTGGGACATCCGCCTCACCGACACCATCGCCGACAACGCCTCCTCCAGCCTCTACGTGCTCGGCTCGCGCCCGCGCCGGCTGGGTGAATTCGAGCCCCGTCTCGCCGCCATGGCGATGACCCGCGCCGGCGAGACCGTGTCGCAGGGCTCCGGCGCCGCCTGCATGGGTAGCCCCCTCAACGCCGCCCTCTGGCTCGCCCGGGTGATGGCCCGCATGGCAACGCCGTTGCGCGCCGGCGATCTCATCCTCTCCGGCGCCCTCGGCCCAATGGTCCCGGTCCAGCCGGGCGATTGTTTCGATGCAACCATCGACGGCCTCGGCTCGGTCCGCGCCGAATTCAGTGGAGTTTGATCCCATGGCCAAGATCAAATGCGCCATCATCGGTTCCGGCAATATCGGCACCGACTTGATGATCAAGATCATGCGCACCGCCAGGCACCTGGAAATGGGCGCCATGGTCGGCATCGACCCGGCCTCCGACGGCCTTGCCCGCGCCGCCCGCCTCAAGGTGCCGGTGACCCACGAAGGCATTGACGGCCTGTTGCGCCTACCCGAATACCGCGACATCGGCGTGGTGTTCGACGCCACCTCGGCCAAGGCGCACATCCACAACAACGCGCTCCTGCAACGCGACGGCAAGAAGGTCATCGACCTGACGCCGGCGGCGATCGGCCCCTTTACCATTCCGGTGATCAACGGCGACGCCAATCTCGACGAGCCCAACGTCAACATGGTCACCTGCGGCGGCCAGGCGACGATCCCCATGGTCCACGCGGTGAAGCGCGCCACCAAGCGGCTGATCTACGGCGAGATCGTCGCCTCGATCTCGTCGAAATCCGCCGGCCCCGGCACCCGCGCCAATATCGACGAGTTCACCGAGACCACCTCGAAGGCCATCGAGATCCTCGGCGGCGCCGAGCGCGGCAAGGCGATCATCATCCTCAATCCGGCCGAACCGCCGCTGATCATGCGCGACACCGTCTTCACCCTCTCCCAGGGCGGCGACAAGGCCGAGATCGAGGACTCGATCGAGCAAATGGCCGAGGCGGTGCGCCAGTACGTGCCCGGCTACCGGCTGAAGCAGAAGGTCCAGTTCGAGCATATCGGCGACAACGCACCGGTGCGCATCCCCGGCATCGGCCTCGCCTCCGGCCTCAAGACCACGATCCTGCTCGAGGTCGAGGGCGCCGCCCACTATCTCCCGGCCTATGCCGGCAATCTCGACATCATGACCTCCGCCGCCCTGGTCAGCGCCGACCGCTGGGCCGCCCTCAAGCTCGCCAGGGAGACCGCGTGATGGCCCGCCCCAACCCGACCAAGCTCTATGTCCAGGATGTGACGCTGCGCGACGGCATGCACTCCATCCGCCACCAGTATTCGCTCGACCAGGCGGTGACGATCGCCCGGGCGCTTGATGCCGCCCGTGTCGATGCCATCGAGATCAGTCACGGCGACGGCATCACCGGCTCGACCTTCAACTACGGCTTCGGCGCCCATGACGATGTCGAGTGGGTCGGCGCCGTCGCCGAGGTTTGCCGCCACGCCGTCGTCACCGTCCTGCTGCTGCCCGGCATCGGCACGGTGCACGACCTGAAGGCGGTCCATGCCGTCGGCGCCCGCTCGGTGCGCATCGCCACCCATTGCACCGAGGCCGACGTCTCGCGCCAGCACATCGAGGTGGCGCGCGAGATGGGAATGGACACCGTCGGCTTCCTGATGATGGCCCACATGGCGCCGGTCGAGAAGCTGGTCGAGCAGGCCAGGCTGATGGAAAGCTACGGCGCCGAATGCGTCTACGTCACCGACTCCGCCGGCGCGCTGCTGCCGCGCGACTATTTCGAGCGGGTGCGGGCGGTGCGCGACGCGCTGAAGCCCGAAACCGAGATCGGCGTCCATACCCACCACAACCTCACCATGGGCGTCGCCAATGCGGTCGCCGGCATCGAGGCCGGAGCGGTGCGCGCCGACGCCTCGCTCGCCGGCATGGGGGCAGGGGCGGGCAATGCCCCGCTTGAAGCCATGATCGCCGTGCTCGACCGCATGGGGATCGAGACCGGCTGCGATCTGTTCAAGCTGATGGACGCCGCCGACGACCTGGTGCGGCCGTTGCAGGACCGCCCGGTGCGGGTCGATCGCGAAAGCCTGTCGCTCGGCTATGCCGGCGTCTATTCGAGCTTCCTGCGCCACGCCGAGAACGCCGCCCGGCTCTACAACGTCGACACCCGCGACATCCTCACCGAACTCGGCAGGCGCCGCATGGTCGGCGGCCAGGAAGACATGATCATCGACGTCGCGCTCGACATTCTCAAGGCGCGCGGCGCCGCCTGACCCTCGGTCTCACCCGCCATGGGCAAAGGCCGCGATCGCCCCGGCGATGGCGGCAAACCCGGCCATCGCCGGCGCGCTCACGTGCCGCGCCCGCATGTAGGAATGCGCCAGCGCCGGCTCGCGCCGCAGTTCGCTCGCCACCCCGGCGGCGATGAGCCGCTCGTGAAAGGCAACGCCGTCGTCGTGGAGCGGATCGTGCCCGGCGACGGTGACGAAGGCCGGCGGCAGCCCGGCAAGGCTCGCGGCCCGCAGCGGCAGCGCATAGGGGTCGGACCAGTTCGCCCCGCCGCGCGGCCCGAGGAAGCTCTCGAGGAAATAGACCATCTCGGCCCGCGTCAGGCACGGCGCGTCGGCATTGCGGATGTAGGAAGGCCGCGTCAGGTCGACGTCGAGCGTCGGATAGATCAGCACCTGCCCGGCGAGGGGCGCCAGCCCCTGGTCGCGCAGCCGCAGCGAAAGCCCGGCGGTGAGCTGCCCGCCGGCGCTGTCGCCCGCGCCGACGATGCGCGCCGGATCGGTCCCGAGCGCCGCCCCGTCCCGCCGCAGCACCGCCAGTACCGCCGCCACGTCATCGAGCTGCGCCGGATGCCGGTGTTCCGGCGCCAGCCGGTAGTCGACCAGCACCACGACGCAGCCAGTCGCCGCCGCGATCTCGGCGCACATGTCGCCATGGGTATCAGGCCCGCCCAGCACCCAGCCGCCGCCGTGGCTGTAGAGAACCGCCGGCCGCGGACCCGCCCCCTCGGGCCGGTAGACCTGCGCCGGCACGCCGCCAAGCACATGATCCTCGACCGCGATACCCGCCGG
>JAEULV010000088.1 GCA_016793065.1 Hyphomicrobiaceae bacterium | reverse complement strand
GCCGCAGGACTTCATCGCCAAGCACAATGAAGTGTTCAAGGCGCGGCGCGATCTGGTGGTGTCGATGCTGAACCAGGCGAACGGGCTCACCTGCCCGACGCCGGAAGGCGCGTTCTACGTCTACCCGTCCTGCGCCGGCACGATCGGCAAGACGGCGCCGTCGGGCAAGGTCATCGCCTCCGACGACGACTTCGTCACCGAGCTGCTGGAGAGCGAGGGCGTGGCGGTGGTGCAGGGATCGGCGTTCGGCCTGGCGCCGCACTTCCGCATTTCCTACGCCACGGCGACCTCGGCGCTGGAAGAGGCCTGCCGGCGGATCCAGCGCTTCTGCGGCAACCTGCGCTGAGCGCTTCAGCGGCTGCGAGATCGAAAGGCCGGGCGATGCGCCCGGCCTTTTTCGTTGGCGCGGCTGATCAGAGCAGGGAGAGATCGCGGTCGATCCAGTAGCCGCGATCGTAACCGAGGTCGAACACCAGGGCATGGCCGTCGCCGGTGGCGATGGTGAGCGTGTCACCGATGACGACGCGTCCGGCGAGCAGCGTGCCGCTGGTGGTGCCGTCGGCATATCGGTAGGTGTGGGTGAGCGCTGTGGCCGGGCCGGCGAAGACGAAGCGGTCGAAGTCGGTATCGAGCAGGCCCTGGCGCGGGGCGAAGTCGACGATGGCGGTGCGGTGGTCGTGGGCGAGATCGCGCCAGGCCGAGCCGCCGGTCAGGGCGAGCCGGTAGGTGTCGTTGCCGTCGCCGCCGCTGACGACATGGTCGCCGCCGAGGAAGACGAAGGTGTCGTTGCCGGCACCGCCATGGGCATGGTCGCGGCCGGCGGAAAGGGTGAAGCTGTCGTTGCCGTCCTCGCCATAGGCGATGTCATCGCCGGCGCCGGCATCGAAGCGGTCGTCGCCGGCATTGCCGTAGAGCTGATCGTCGCCCTCGCCGCCGACGAGGCTGTCGTGGCCATCGCCGCCGTACAGGCTGTCGTCGCCGGTGCCGCCGAGCAGGGTATCGGCGCCGGCATCGCCGAAGAGCGCGTCATTGCCGCCGCCGCCGTCGAGGCGGTCGTTGGCATCGCCGCCGAACAGGCTGTCGTCGCCGGCGCCGCCGCGCAGGCTGTCGGCTCCGGCCTCGCCGAAGAGCCGGTCGGCCTCGTCGCCGCCGTCGATCTGGTCGGCGCCATCGCCGCCATACAGGCGGTCGCGCCCGGCGCCGCCAAGGAGGGTGTCGTTGCCGGCTTCACCAAAGAGCTCATCGTCGCCGGCATCGCCCCAGAGCTGGTCGGTGCCGTCGCCACCGAAGAGACGATCGGTGCCGTCGCCGCCGCGCAGCCGGTCGTTGCCGGCCTCGCCGAACAGCCAGTCGTCGCCGGTGCCGCCGGTCAGACTGTCATGGCCGTCGCCGGCGAACAGCCAGTCGTCGCCATTGCCGCCGTCGAGACGGTCGTCGCCGGCCTCGCCGAAGAGCTGGTCGGAGCCGTCACCGCCGTCGAGGCGGTCGGAGCCGTCGCCACCGAACAGCCCGTCATTGCCGGCCTCGCCGATCAGGGTGTCGTTGCCGGCGCCGCCGAACAGGGCGTCATCGCCCGGGCCGCCGCGCAGCAGCCAGGCGGCGGGCGCGTCGAGCGGGGCAAGGGCGGTGACAAGGCGGGTGCGGGTGACTGCCATCTGCCGGTTCCGGCCGCGATTTGACGCGACCCCGAGGCCGCCTCGATCGGGAGGAGGGCACGGATTGAGGTTGAGGCTGCCGCGAGCGGCCGGGGTGCGGTCGTTGCGGTTCGATTGCGGCGAAGATGACAGATTGACTTTAATTTTATGGGTCACGGCGACGGCGGCGCCCGCGCCCGCGCCGATGCGGTCTTGATCCTTATGGCAATGGGTTTTCGGCACGAAACGATTAGAGTGACGACGCGAAATTGGCGGATTTCGGAGGAAATCGGTCGATTGATCGGGTTGGCGCGTCCCGGACGGGCGCAGGCCGCGGAGGCAGGAATGACGGGCGCGACGTTGATGCGACTGGCGAAATCGGCGGCGATGGTTGCGGCGGTGTTAATGCCGGTGACGGCGTGGGCAGCGAGCGAACCGGTGGTCGAGGAAGATGAGTTCGGTTCGCTCAATGGCGAGGAACTGTCGCTCGACCTGATGCTGCGCAAGCTCGAGCGGGGCGAGTTCGACCCGATGGCCTGCATGTACGGCTATTGGGCGACGAAATCGGGCAACCACGCAGCGGCGCGCAAGATCTTCCTGGCCTGCGCCGACAGGGGTGTGGTGGCGGCGATGCCGTGGATGTCGAACCTTGAGGAAAACGGGCTTGGCGGCCCGGAAAACCCGCAAGGCGCCGCGGCCTGGGACAAGCGGGCGGCCGACATGGGCTATTCGATCGGCCAGTTGAACTACGGGCTCGATCTGCTGCGCGGGCATGGCGTCGCCAGGGACGAGACCAAGGCACGGCAATTGATCGACCGGGCGGCGGCGCAGGGCGACAGCGCGGCAAAACAATTGATCGAGAACGGCTATGATTGGCGCTCGGTGACGCCGGATGCCGATGAGCACCGTTACGAGCAAAAGCTCTACTGAAGAGCAAACGATAAATTCGAATCGACCTATCCCGTCGTTTCGCATCGAGGCGCCCGGCGGAACGAGCAGGCTGGCCGCATGCCGCAACCGTCACGTTACGTAAACGGCAATTCTGTCGAGAGCATCGAGTCAATCAGGGGATTTTACCATCTGGTCGGGATGTTAGCTGGCGCTTGATAACACAGCCGGAATCGGCATGACGCTGCGACATTTCGGTAAAATGGCGGTAAAGTGCCAATCCGAAACGTTTTGGATCATGACAACGCAGCGGAAAGATGGTACACCGATTTCGAACTGAGAGAGCGCGTGCGTCTGCTTCCTGATGAGCCGGCGGGTTTGCCCTCACAGCCTCCCCTTTGGATCGGAGTCCAAATGCGGCATTGACTGGGCCGGATCGCGAAAGCGGTTCGGCCCTTCTTTTTTCCAAAGCGTTTTGGAAAAAGGCCGGACGGGCGAGTGAAAATTTCCGCAGGTCGCGAGTGACGTGGATTAATTTTCTAATCAAATGGTCAAAACTGAACTGAGGTGGATTTGATCGACCTCGAATTTCGAAAAAGGGATCATAGATAACTCAAATGAATTTTCGGCACTATGGGGCCGATTGCCATGCATCCGCCAAGGCCGCGCCAACCTTGGGAGGCGCTTGACCCGGGATCCCGATTCCCGGGCATTTCGTCTGGCGGCGTCGGCAGCACAGCGCCGCAGGTGTGTCGTTGCCGTCGGACGCGGGGCCGATGGCGGCGGGTGTCGATGCGGCCGGCGGCGCGGCATGACGGGGGGGGCGCCCAAGCCCGACGCAGGCCTTGCGCCGGCAGCGAGTGGGTCGGGCAAGGGACCCTCGCCCGCGTCGCAGGCCGGCGTGGCTGGCGGCGGGCATGACGGCAATCGGCCCGGAGCCTGCTGGCCCGGGCCGATCATCGTTGTGATGGCGAAGCGCGGCGGGTGTCCGTCGCGCCGTCGTCGTGTCTCAGGCGTGCTCGCGCTTGTGGCGCTCGATGATGTCGCTGGCGAGCCGGCCGCCGAGTTCGGCGAGGTGTTCGAAGGTGGCGACGTAGCTGCCGACGCCGGCGGTGGCGGAGCGGATCTCGACGATCAGCCCCTTCATCTCCGACTGCGGGATCAACGCTTCCACGACATCCCAGTTGGCCCAGCCGGGACGCCCGTCGAACCCGAGCAACTGGCCGCGACGGCCGGTGACGATCTGGTTGATGCGGGCGGTGGTGTCGGACGGGGTGGTGATGCTGACCTTCAGGATCGGTTCGAGCAGCACCGGATTGCACTGGGGCAGGCCCTCACGCATGCCGATGCCGGCGGCGGTCTTGAATGCCTGATCGGAGCTGTCGACGGCATGATAGGAGCCATCGGTCAGCTCGACGGCGACGTCGACCACGGGGAAGCCGAGCGGGCCGGTCTTCAGCGATTCAACGACACCTTCCTCAATGGCGCTGAAGTAGTTGCGCGGGACGACGCCGCCGGAGATCGACTCGGAGAAGACGAAGCCGGAGGAGCGCGGCAGGCCCTTGATGGAGAGGACAACATCGCCGAACTGGCCGTGGCCGCCGGACTGCTTCTTGTGACGGCCGCGCACCGAGACGGAACCCTTGATCGATTCCTTGTAGGGCACGGTCGGGTCGTGGGTTTCGACGGCGACGCCGAACTTGCCGGTCAGGCGCTCGATCGAGACGCGCAGGTGCATTTCGCCCTGGCCCTCGACGAGGGTCTCGCCGGTATCCTGATCGTGGACGACGCGCAGGCCGGGGTCTTCCTCGGCGAGCCGGGTGAGGGCGGTCGAGAGCTTGACGTCGTCCTTGCGGTCGCGCGGCTTGACGGCGACGGCCATGACCGGCGAAATCGGCTCAAGCTTGACGCACTGGATGGCCGAGGTCTTGGCTGAGGTCAGCGTGTCGCCGGTCTTGGCGACCTCGACCTTGGCAAGGGCGACGGTTTCGCCCGGGCCGGCCTCGCCGCGCTTGGTCAGGTCGCGGCCGGACATGCGCATGACGCTGGAGACGCGATCGGATGAGCCGTCGGCGCGGGTCAGGGTCTGGCCGTCGGCGACCTTGCCGGCGAGCACGCGCACCACCGACAGCTTGCCGCCATGCTGGGTATGCAGGGTCTTCAGCACCTGCACGACCGTGTCGCCATTGGGGGTGAAGCCGAGGCGGTCATTGGTCTCGGCGATGCCGGGGGCCTCGTGGCGGATCGCCTTCAGCAGGCGGGTGATGCCGTTGGCGCGTTCGGCCGAGCCGATGAACACCGGGCAGATCAGGCCGGCGCGCATCTCGGTCGCCAGATCCTGGAACACCTGGTCGCGCGGCGGCGGGATGTCGGCGAGCAGTTCCTCCATCAGCGCGTCGTCGTAGTCGGCGATCTTCTCGAGCATCTCGAAGCGGGCCTCGACCTCGCGGTGGATTTCGCCGCTGGGGATCGGGATGACCTCGCTCTCGCAATGTTCGCGGTAGATATGGGCGCGCTCCAGCGCCAGATCGATGTAACCGATGGCGATGCCGTCCTTCCAGATCGGGATCTGGCGCAGCACCAGCGGCACGGTCGAGGCGGTTTGCAGCATCTTCAGCGTCTCGCGGACGCGGGTGCCGGCCTTGTCGATCTTGTTGAGGAACAGAACGCGCGGAATGCCGCGCTCCTCAAGCTGCTTCAAGGTGATCTGCAGCGCCGGGATCTTCTTTTCGTCGGCTTCGCACACGACGATGGCGAGATCGCAGCCAGCGAGAACCGGATCGGTCTCGTGCAGGAATTCGATGGATCCGGGGCAGTCGATGAGGGTGTAGGTGTCGCCGAGGAAATGGGTTTCGGCGATGTTGGGTTCCACGCTCATGTGGTGGGCGCGGGCTTCCGAGGATGCGTCGCCCAAGGTCGAGCCGGCGGCGACGTTGCCGGCATTCTTGATGGCCCCGGTTCGCTCCATGATCGCTTCCAGTAGGGTGGTTTTACCCGACCCGAAGGGTCCGACCAACGCGATGCACCGGGGCCCGGCTTCTCTGCCCATTCTGGGGCCGGCGGTTCCGTCTCCCATGATCTGTTCCTTTGATCTCGATCGATCACCGGAACCGTTTCCGACGGTTCTGGCGACCGTCTCTCCCTTGTTTCGCACCTCGCATCCGCTCCGGGATTTTCGCCCGCGGCCCGATGCCGGTGCCGTGATGCGCGCGATGGCTCTGTCGGCCTCTCGTCAGCGCGAAAGTCATGCTGCTCCCGGGCGGCAGCGAGAACAAGGCAGGAGTGCTGACCTGTCCGGTCCGCAGTTTACCGGAGACGGCGAGGCAGGGCGGGGCCCGGGGCGCGATGGGCAGGCGGGTTTCGGCGGACCGCTGCCCGATCCGGCGATTGCGCCGGGCGCATCGATCGGGTGGACGGCGCCGACCTGCGACAAAACGTCCACCGCCGCGAAGCGGGCTTCGCGGCGGTGGGGCGTCAGGACAGGCGGGAGATCAGGAGCGGGGCGCGGCGTGGCCGGTCAGTTGGAGACGCGCAGCTTGGAGATCGACTTGCCGATTTCACCGAAGGCATTCTTCAGGTCGGACGAGGTCTTGGCGTTGTAGTAGTAGGGCGGCTTCGAGGCGCAGTCGGTATAGAGCTTGATCGTCGCCGGATCCGACAGCTTGAAGGTGACGGTGAAGATCTCGATGCCGGCGGCCTTGATGTTCTTGCAGGCCTCAAGCATGCGCTTGTTGATGTAGGACTTGGCGTCGGCGAAGGTTTCCTTGGGGAAGCGACCGTAGCGCAGGTAGCCGTAGGCGGTGTAGTCGGAGATGGTCGGACCGTCGATGTTGTTCTGGGCGATCAGGTTTTCGCCGTCGGTCATCATGACGATGATCTTCTTGTTGTCCTTGGAATAAGGACGTCCTTCGGTGAACGGCGCGCCGGGCGACAGCACGCGCCAGCCCCACATCAGGCCTTCCGAGCCGATGGTGCCGCCGCCGGAATAGGCCTTCATCGCCTCGATCTTGGAAATGACCGCGCCCTGGACCTTGGTCAACGGCTGGATCGGGTCCGGGCAGGCGCGGTTCGGGCCCTTGATGTCGGCGGAGTTCTCCGAGATCGTCCCATTCTGACCCTTGTATTTCAGGATCGAGTAGTTGCGGCCCCATTCGCCGGTCCAGCTGAAGCCGGTGGCGGGAACGGTGTCCTCGGCGAGGTAGTTGTTCTTGTAGCGATAGACCCAGCTCTCGTAGCGATCGGATTCGTCCGCCCAGAAATATGGCACGAACAGCGTATCCACCTTGGCGCCGACCGGGGCGTCGTCGGTGACGTCATAGGGCTCGGGACGCGCCTCGACGCAGCCCTTCCAGGTGGCGTTGTTGATCTTGGAGAACAGGGTGAAGTGGTTGATGTCCGGCACCTGCTGCAGGAAGCAGTCGTCGCCGTCGAGGCGGTGACCGCTCGGAACCGTGACCGGCGGACGGCTGTCGTCCCAGGCCTGGGCCTGGTTGATACCGAACAATTCGCCGGCGACGGCGCCGATCGATGCGAACAGGCGGTTGGGGTCGAAGGTCTTCGGAACCTGCAGGAAGCCCTCGGTCGAGCCCGAGCCGGGGCCGGTCCAGCCGCCGCCACCATCACCGCCGCCATCGCCGGGGTTCTTTTCCCATTCGGGGGTGCAATGGTCGCGCCGGGCGGTCCACTGCCATTCCAGCGCCTGGGCATGGTGCTTGGATTTGGCGTTCTGGTCCATGTAGGCCATCTTCATCTCGGTGGTGCCGGGATTGACGGCCGCGACATAGGGCACGACGGCAAGGCGGACACTGTCCTTACCGCCACCGCGCATGACGAGCTGGGTGAGATCCTTGGCGGCGACCTTCAGGTCGGCAATGGCTTCGCCCATGGAGCCGGTATTGTCGAGCACCAGCGCCAATTCGAGATCCTGGGTGCCGACGAGCGCCTCGGCGTCGACGCCGACCTGGGTGTAGGTCTTGCCCATGATGGCGGCGACATGGTTCTTCACCTTGGCCGAGGCGACGACGCTCATGCCGTCGGGCTTCGGGGTCGAGCTGAACGTGGTGTCGTAGAGGTCGCCAAGCTTCTTGATGTTGGCGTTGAAGACATTGGAGGCGATGGTGCGGCGCTCGGCGTCGGCCTTGTCGGTGGCGTTGGCGCCGGCGAGGGCGGCGGCATCGGCGGCGTGCTGCAGGTGATTGCGCACGCGGGTGGCGCGGCTGTAGTCCATCGCCGAGCCCATCAATCCGAGGACGGGAAGGGTCGCGAGAGCGAAGACCACGGCGACATTGCCGCGCTGATCCTTGCGCATCTTCTGGACTGACTTGAACACGACGGACCTCATACTTCGAATTTGTGCTGTCATAATTGCTGAAAAGTCCTGAAACTTTCGAAAGCTGAAGATTCAAATTTTAGCGGAATGTGCATTTTGCAATTTAGTCGAACCGCTCCGCCCAATTTCATGAGTCAGACAGTTGGGCTATGCCGTTTCGCCAGGGAGTGTGCTAAAAACCCGACTGGATTCACTGTAAGGGGTTCGATGGCGCGCGACGGCTGGCGTGCATCGGGCGCAGGGGCCGATGGTCTGGTTCGATCTCGCGGTATTTTTCGCACTCACGCTCGTGAATGGCTTTTTCGCCATGTCCGAGATGGCGCTGGTTTCCTCCAAGAAGGCGCGGCTCATTCCGCTGGCCGACGCGGGCGACCAGCGGGCGCGGCTGGCAATGGACCTGGGGGAGAACCCGAGCCGGTTCCTGTCGGCGGTGCAGATCGGCATCACCATCACCGGCATCCTGGCGGGCGCGGCGTCGGGCGCGACGCTGGCGGCGCGGCTCGGCGGCTGGCTGCAGGCGGTGTTTCCGTCGATCGGCGCCTTTGCCGAGGAGATCGCGTTCTTCGTCGTCATCCTGGCGATGACCTTCGTGACGCTGGTATTCGGCGAACTGGTGCCGAAGCGGATCGCCATGGCGCGGCCGGAGCCGATCGCGCTGGCGGTGGCCGGGGCGATCACGATGATCGCGCGCATCACCTCGCCGTTCGTGGCGCTGTTGTCGGGCACATCGCGGGCGGTGCTGAAGCTGCTGCGGATCCGCGAGGACGGCAACAAGGACGTCACCGAGGAAGAGGTGAAGCACGTCATCTCGGAGGGGGTCGAGGCCGGCATCCTGGATGAGGACGAGCGCGAGATGCTGGAAGGCGTGATGCGGATCGCCGACCGGCCGGTGCGGGCGATCATGACGCCGCGTCCGGACGTGTTCTGGATCGACCCGCGCGATCCACCGGAGTTGATCCGCAAGGATGTGATGGAGTGCCCGTATTCGCTGATGGTGGCGGCGGAAGGCTCGATCGACCAGCCGCTCGGGGTGATCTTCAAGAAGGACCTGCTGACGCCGGCGCTGCGCGGCGACGATCTCGACGTGATGGCCTATGTTCGCAAGCCGATCGTCGTGCCGGAGGGCTCGCCGGTGCTGAGCCTCCTGGCGCTCTTCCGCGAAACGCCGGTGCATTGCGCCTTCGTCGTCGATGAGTACGGGGCGCTCGAGGGGCTGGTCACGTTGACCGACATCGTCGAGGGCATCACCGGCGATCTGGCCGATGTCGATGCGCCGATGCCGGCGCCGACGGTGGAGCGCGACGACGGGTCGTATCTGATCGACGGCAATACCGACGTCGACGATGTCGCCAAGTTGCTGAGCGTCAGCGACCTGCCGAAGGGGTCGTTCCACACGGTCGGCGGGTTGATCCTGTCGGTGTTGAAGCGGATCCCGAAGGAGGGCGACAAGGCGCGGATCGGCGACTTCCAGTTCGAGGTGGTCGACATGGACGGGCGACGGATCGACAAGGTGATGATCTACAAGACGACGCCGGCGGCGACGGCATCGGCGGAAGAGACCGCCTGATACCAGAGGTCGAAGGCGCTGATGCGGCCGTCCTCTGAGGACACGCGAATTTCCCATCTGCATCGGAGGCATGAGAAATTCGCGTCAGGAATACCATCGGTCATTTTCACTGCCCGATGGTATGAGGCCGGCGACGGACCGGCGCGGTGGCGGCGCGAGGGCCACATCAAAAAAGAAGCCGGGCGCGGGGCCCGGCTCAGTTTCTGCTCATTGCGAGCAGTCCAGCAATTCCAGAGGGGAACAGACGACGCCCTGACTCGCGATCATTGCGTCGTTCGCTCAATGTGTGGGCATATGCTGCCCTGCAAAAGGGCAGAATGCGCATGTCAGACATGCGCTTGCGGTTTTGGCCGGGATTTCGGCCCATAAGATTTCATGGGCTATACCGCACCTGCGAAGAGCTCAGGCATGAAGCGCGCCGCCGTCATGGCGCGCCACGGGCGGCGCATGGCGAGCGATGGCGGCCGAGCGACGGCAAACCGCGTCCGTCCTTGCCGGCCGGGCGGGTCAGTAGGTCCAGCGCTCGGCCTTGGAGACGAGGAAGTCGCGGAACACCTTGACGCGGGCGGTGGTCTTCATTTCCTCGGGATAGACGAAGAAGCCGTCGAAGCTCGGGACGTCGGTCTCGGGGAAGAGGCGAACGAGGTCGGTGGCGCTTTCGACCAGATAATCCGGCAACAGGCCGATGCCGGCGGAGCGCTGCACCGCGAGCTTGATGCCGAGGATGTTGTTGATGCGCAGGTGCGGCTTGCGCATCGGCTGGCCCTCGCGGCCGGCGGTCTCGAGCCAGTTCAGGCTCTTGAGGTAGGCGGCCGGGGCGTTGCCGAAGGTGACGATGCGGTGGCGGTCGAGTTCCTCCAGCGACTTCGGCATGCCGTATTGCTTGATGTAGGCCGGCGCGGCGTAGACGTGGAAGTGCACGGTGAACAGCTTGCGCTGGATCAGGTCGGGCTGGACCGGCGGGCGCAGCCAGACGGCGACATCGGCCTCGCGCATGGCGAGGTCGAGTTCGGCGAGGTCGTCGAGGATCAGCTCGATCTGGACCTCGGGATAGAGTTCCATGAACTCGTTCAACCGGCTGGTCAGCCAGGTCGAGCCGAGGCCGACGGTGGTGGTGACGCGCAGCACGCCAGAGGGCTTGTCCTTGGTGTCGCTGAGGCGGGTCTTTACCGTTTCCAGCTTGAGGACGACTTCCTTGGCGGTGCGGAACAGCAGTTCGCCCTGCTCGGTCAGGATCAGGCCGCGGGCGTGGCGATGGAACAGGGGGACGCCCAGCTCCGCCTCCAGCGCGCTGACCTGACGGCTGACGGCGGATTGGCTCATCTCCAACTGCTCGCCGGCATGGGTGAAGCTGCCAGCCTGAGCGGCGGAGAAGAAAATCCTGAGCTTGTCCCAATCCATGGTGGGTTCCCCTTGGCGCGTTGCCGACCCGGTCGGGTCCGGCGACACGCTTGCATCGCGGATGGTGCAAGCTATTTCCCGCCAATGACAGAGGCTTGCGGGGATCTTGCTCCGTATTTTGCTATCCTAAGCCGGAATCGTGGTCGCCGACCGCTTCATATTTGTGATCACTCGGCCGCTTGCCGGTGATGAGACGTGCCGGCGAGGAAGCGTTCCACCTCCAGCGCCGCCATGCAGCCCATGCCGGCGGCGGTGACGGCCTGACGGAAGACCTCGTCGGCGACGTCGCCGGCGGCGAACACGCCCTCCACCGAGGTGGCGGTCGAGTGCGGCGCGGTCCAGACATAGCCGGTCGGCTTGAGCTTCAACTGGTCCTTGATCAATTCCGTCGCCGGTTGATGGCCGATTGCGACGAACAGTCCGTCGATTGCGACGTCCTGGGTGGAATTGTCCCTGGTGTTGCGCAGCCGCACGCCGCTGACCGCCGGCGGGAAGCCGTCATTGCCGAGGATTTCGGTGACCTCGTGGTTCCAGATCACCTCGATCTTGGGGTGCTCGAACAGCCGGGTCTGCAGGATCTTTTCCGACCGCAGGCTATCGCGGCGGTGGATCAGGGTGACCTTGGCGGCGTGATTGGTGAGATAGAGCGCCTCTTCCACCGCCGAATTGCCGCCGCCGATCACGGCGACATGCTTGCCGCGATAGAAGAAGCCGTCGCAGGTGGCGCAGGCCGAGACGCCGAAGCCGCGGAAGCGGGCCTCGCTCTCGATGCCGAGCCACTTGGCCTGGGCGCCGGTGGCGACGATGACGGTCTCGGCGATGTAGACGTCGCCGGAATCGCACTCGAGCCGGAACGGGCGCCGCGACAGGTCGACCGAGGTGACCATGTCGGTGATCAGGCGGGTGCCGACATGCTCGGCCTGGGCGCGCATCTGGTCCATCAACCAGGGACCCTGGATCGGCTCGGCGAAGCCGGGATAGTTCTCGACGTCGGTGGTGATGGTCAACTGGCCGCCGGGCTGGAGGCCAGAGATCAGCACCGGTTCGAGCATGGCGCGCGCGGCATAAATCGCGGCGGTGTAGCCGGCGGGGCCGGAGCCGATGATGACGACCTTGGCGTGGGTGGTGGTGGACGGCGTGGACATGACGGCTCCGGAAGCGACGGCGAGGACCGGGGATAGGGATGGGCGGCGGCCGGCAGGGCGGCGATGGCGCCCCGGCCCGGTCCAGGTGGTGACGAAATCGACGGAAGTCTAGTGCGATCGGCGCGGGAGCCGCAACATATGGAGTCCGGCCGCGGGCAGTTACCCACGATGTTGTGATGGATTGGCGGTCGCCGGGGGCAATTCATCGCGCCGCGCCGGCGCGATGGGCGGCGTAGGCGGCGGCGATGCGGTCGAGGATGGTCTCGGTGGCGTCGACCGGCGGATAGCGGTCGCCGGGGGCATCGGCGGCGTCGAGCCAGCGGGCGATGCCGGCGTCGATGAGGGTGGCGGCAAGGCGGTCCATTTTCGGGGCATCGCCGCTCGGGCGGAACAGCAGCAGCGGCGCGCCGGTGGCGGGGGCCTCGCTCATCATGTTGGTGCTGTCGGCGGTGACGACGACGGCATCGGCGAGGGCCAGCATGTCGACGTAGGGATTGGCGCCGGTCATGTCCCAGACGAAACCGGCAGGTCCGCCGAAGCGGGCGACCAGCTCGGCCGTCAGGGCCGCCGGCGTGCGGCGCGACGGGGTGATCATCAGGCTGGTGCCGGTGGTGGCGCGCAGGCGCTCGAGCCCGGCGATGAGGCGGGCGATGTCGGCGTCGGAATAGCGGTAGACGCGGTTCGGGCCGCCGACCAGGACGGCGATGCGCGGGGCGGGAAGGGCGGCGAGTTCGGCGGCGGGGTTCAGGCGGGCGGCGTCGAGACGGGCGGGCGATATCCGGTGCGGCGAGGTCAGGGTGACGAAGACATTGTCGCCGCGCAGGCGGTCATGGGCCTGGACCCAGATCAGGTCGGCGGCGGCGCGGCCGGTCGCCGGCTGTTTCAGGCAGACGGTGAAGGTGCGGCCGGCGCTGGCGGATTTCAGGGCGCGCAGGGCGGCGACGGCGCGTCGGCCGGTGGCGATGGCGATGTCGGGCAGTGGGCCGGCCAGCGGGCCGCCGTCGCGGCCGGGGCGCTCGCGCGGGTCGAGCGGGCCGAACGGCAGGGCCCAGACCCAGGGCGCGCGCGGCGCGACGACGCGGCTTTCGAAGGCGACGCCGGCGCGCTCCAGCAAGCCGAGCACCTGGGCGAGGTCGCCGGCCTTGCCGTCGGTGATGGCCCAGGCGCGGGTCTGGTCGGGGAAGCGTGTCATGGGCGAACGGAACCGGGCGGTTGGACGAAAACCGGAGTGGCAAGACTTGCGTCGGTTTTCGCATATTCGATCGGAAAACAAAGGCATTTCGCAAACATGTTGCGAAAAACCGGGATTGAAGCCGGTTTGATGTGAACGACGTTCCGTCAACTTGCCGCCGACGCCGAAACCATGATATTTGCAGTGCAACATAGAAATAAAATTGCGTTGTGAGTGTGGTTGGATGCGTATCCGGGTCACAAGCGCAAACACAAAATGGCAGAGGTTTTCCCTTGAAACTACGTCTCGACGACATCGATTGGAAGATTCTGACCGAGCTCCAGTCCGACGGGCGCATGACCAATGTCGAGCTGGCCCGGCGAGTCGGGATTTCGGCGCCGCCCTGCCTGCGTCGGGTGCGGGCGCTGGAAGAGGCGGGCATCATCAAGGGATACCGCACGATCCTCGACGAGAAGATGCTCGGCTATGACGTGACGGTGTTCGCCATGGTCAAGCTGCAGAGCCAGGCGGAGGTCGATCTCGTCGCCTTCGAGGCGCGGGTGAAGGCGTGGGACCTGGTGCGCGAATCGTGGATGCTGTCGGGGGATGTCGACTTCATCCTCAAGTGCGTGGCGCCGGATCTGCGAACCTTCCAGACCTTCGTCATCGACGAGTTGACCAAGGCGCCGGCGGTGGCGCAGGTGCGCACGGCGCTGACCCTGAAGCAGACGAAGAACGAACCGTCGGTGCCGCTGACGCTCGATCCGTCGGGCGGCGAGAACGGCTGACGCGCCGGCCCCCATTTCACACAAAAAATCCCGGAGCGGTGCTGCCCTCCGGGGTTTTTCGTTGTGGTCGAGAGTGATGGGCCGGCGGGCGCAGTCAGGCGGCGACGGACGCCTTGGCGGTGTCGTGTTCGCGGACAAAGCGGACGACGGTGTAGACGCCGAGGGGCTGGACCGGATTGCGGTGGATGGCGCCGATGCCGCCGTGGCGATCGGCCCAGGCCTGCAGCCGGGCGAAGGGGAATTCCGGGCGCAGGCCGAGCGGTCGGGAGACGCGGGCGAACAGACGCTCGACGGCGGCGCCGACGCCCTTTTCCGAATAGAGGTGGTTGACGAGGATGATCTCGCCGCCGGGACGGACGACGCGGGCGCATTCGTCAAGGACGCGCTCGGGATCCTCCACCAGGGTGATGACGAACTGGGCGACGACGCAGTCGAACGAGGCGTCGGCGAATTCGAGCTGGGTGGCGTCCATCACGTGCAAGCTCTCGACCTGCGGATAGCGGCCGGTGGCGAGGCGAGCCTCGGCCTTGTCGATCATCGGGCGCGACAGGTCGATGCCGACGATGCGGGTGGTGTGGTCGTAGTCGTCGAAGGACAGGCCGGTGCCGACGCCGATCTCGAGGATGCGGCCGCCGACGCGACGGGCGGCGGCGGCGGCGGCACGTCGGCCGGCGAGGAAGATCGGGCCACACACGGCGTCATAAACCGGCGCCCAGCGCGCATAGGCCTTTTCCATGACGGCGCGTTGCGGATCGTGCGACATGCGTTTGTCCCCGTTTGGTCAATTCGATCCGGTCCGGGTAGACCAGCGATGCGACGGCGGCGCGACAAACGTCTGTCAGTTTTGTTGCAAGTCCTTTTGCCTCAATGTTCAGCAACCTTGCCGGAAATTCGGCGGGCACTGTCACAAAACTGAGACTGACCCAAGCCAAAGGTGAGCCACCTTAGATGCACGGGCGGTTATTGAGTCTGATGTTGGTCATGCTCGCACAGCGTCCTCCCGTCACAACCAACAACGGGGCGCCGGATGACAACGCAACATCGTGCGATCTTCTTGTCCGACATTCATCTGGGCACGCGGGGCTGTCAGGCCGCGTTGCTGCTGGAATTCCTGCGCGACAATGAAGCCGAGACGATCTACCTGGTCGGCGACATCGTCGATGCCTGGCGGCTGAAGAAGTCGTGGTACTGGCCGCAGGCGCACAATGACGTGGTGCAGAAGCTGATGCGCAAGGTGCGCAAGGGCACGCGCATCGTCTATGTACCTGGCAACCATGACGAATTCCTGCGCGACTATCTCGGAACCCATTTCGGTGGCGTCGAGGTGGTCGACCAGATCATCCACGAGGCGGCCGACGGCAAGCGCTATGTCGTCGTGCACGGCGACCAGTTCGACTCGGTGGTGCAGCACGCCAAGTGGCTGGCATTGCTCGGTGACTGGGCCTACACCACGGCGCTCGGCATCAATACCGGGCTCAACTACGTCCGTCGCAAGCTGGGCTTCAATTACTGGTCGTTCTCGGCCTGGGCCAAGCTGAAGGTGAAGAAGTCGGTCAACTTCATCTCGTCGTTCGAGGAATTCCTGGCACTGGAGGCCAAGCGGCTGAAGGCGCACGGGGTGATCTGTGGGCACATCCACCACGCGGTGATCCACGACAGCTTCGACATCACCTATATCAATTGCGGCGACTGGGTGGAAAGCTGCACGGCGATCGTCGAGGACCAGTCGGGGCAATTCTCGATCCTGCGCTGGCCGGATGCCAGCGCCGCGACGACGGCCGAGGCGCCGCGCGGCGAACTGATCGAACTGCCGAGCCGGCCGGGAGTGGCGGCCTGATGCGCGTCGCGATCGCCACCGATGCCTGGGAACCGCAGGTGAACGGCGTCGTCCGCTCGCTGCGCGAGACCGCGCGGGCGCTGGCACCGCTCGGCGTCGAGGTGGTGTTCGTGACTCCGGAAGGCTATCGCACCCTGCCGATGCCGAGCTATCCGGAAATCCGGCTGTCGCTGGTCGCCCATGGCGACATCGGCCGCCGGCTCGACGGCCTGAAGCCCGACGCGGTGCATATCGCCACCGAGGGGCCGATCGGCTGGGCGGCACGGGCGGCGTGCGGTCATCGGCGCTGGTCGTTCACCACCAGCTATCACACGCGTTTTCCGGAATACCTGGCGGCGCGGCTGCCGGTGCCACTGTCGTGGTCCTATGCGCTGTTGCAGCGGTTTCACGCGGCGGCGGCGCGAACGCTGGTTTCGACCGAGACCCTGCGGCGGGAACTGGCGGGACGCGGGTTCGAGCGGCTGGGGATCTGGTCGCGCGGCGTCGATACCGAGCTGTTCCGGCCGCGACCCGATGCGGCGCTCGGGTTCACCGGACCGGTGTTTCTCTATGTCGGCCGGGTGGCGGTGGAAAAGAACCTCGAGGCGTTCCTGCGGCTCGACCTGCCCGGCACCAAGGTGGTGGTCGGCGACGGACCGGCGCGGGCATCGTTGCAGCAGCGCTATCCGGCGGCGAAGTTCCTCGGGGTGCAGACCGGCGAGGCGCTGGCGCGGGTCTATGCCGGCAGCGACGTATTCGTGTTTCCGAGCCTGACGGATACCTATGGCGTGGTGCTGCTGGAAGCGGCGGCTTCGGGGCTGCCGATCGCGGCGTTTCCGGTGCCGGGGCCGATCGACGTGGTCGGCGATACCGATGTGGCGGTGCTGGACACGGACCTGCGGGCCGCCTGCCTCGATGCGTTGACGATCCCGCGGGAGCGCTGCCGGGCCTTCGGGCTGTCGCGGTCGTGGCGCGCGGCGGCGGAGCAGTTCTTCGGCAATCTCGTCGGCGTCGACGGTCGCACGCTGCATCTCGGGCCGGCCGCGCCAACGGCGCAGGCGGCGGAGTGAACGGCGCGCCTCGATCGACCCGCCGCCCGATCGTTCCTGGCTCCCGGCTCAGGCCTTGGCCGGCGTCAGCAGCGCCTTGACCACGCCGGAAGCCTTGGCGAAATCCATCAGGCCGGCATAGCGCTCCTTCAGGGTGGCGACGGTGCGGCCCATGTCCTTCATGCCGGTGGCGCCGAGTTCGGCGATGACGGTCTCGATGGCGGCCTTGACCTCGGCCTCGTCCATCTGCCTCGGCAGGAATTCGCTGATGATGGTGACTTCCTCGCGCTCCTGGTCGGCGAGGTCCTTGCGGTTGCCCTCCTCGTAGAGGCGGATCGAATCGCCGCGCTGCTTGACCATCTTGCCGAGCAATTCGACGATGTCGGCGTCGGAGACGGTGTCCTTGCCCGGCTCGCGCGCGGCGATGTCGCGGTCCTTGATCGCCGACTGGACGAGGCGCAGGGTGGCGGTGCGGCGCTTGTCGCCGGACTTCATCGCCGCCACGAGTGCAGACTTGATACGTTCGCGCATGGTCGGTCCCTTTTGGCCGAAATTGTGACGGGAAATGTCCCGTGATGCCCAAGCCATTGATTGGATTGGGTTAATTATGTGTGCAAGGTGCTTGACGTCACCCCTTGCGTCGGTCTAGCTTGCGGCCGCGCTGGACGTCTCGACGCCGGTTCCGCCCAAGGATGGGGCAGAATGGTCCGGGATCGTCCTTCCCTGCGGTAACACCTCGCGCCCCTTCACCCATCGCACGGCCGGTCCGGGCGGTGGTTTGACGCGCGAAATTGCCTCGGGGCGACTATTTAGGCGATTTACGGCAGGACGCAAGATCATGGCCTTCGACCCCTGGGAACAACCACGCCCGACCGCGCTTCTCGTCCTGGCCGATGGCACGGTGATCGAGGGCGTCGGCTTCGGCGCCAAGGGGCAGGCGGTCGGCGAGGTGTGCTTCAACACCGCGATGACCGGCTATCAGGAGATCCTCACCGATCCGTCCTATGCAGACCAGATCGTGACCTTCACCTTCCCGCATATCGGCAATATCGGCACCAATGACGAGGACATCGAGACGGTGAACGCGGCGAGCGCCTCGGGCGTGCGCGGCGCGATCGTCAAGGCCGATGTCACCGATCCGGCGAACTGGCGCTCGTCCCGGCATTTCAGCGCCTGGCTGGAAGCGCGCGGCATCATCGGGCTTGCCGGCATCGACACCCGGGCGCTGACGGCCTTGATCCGGGAAAAGGGCATGCCGAACGCGGTGATCGCCCATGATCCGGACGGCAATTTCGACGTGGCGGCGCTGAAGGCGCAGGCGGCGGCGTGGTCGGGGCTCGAGGGGCTCGATCTGGCGCCGATGGTGACCTCGGCGCAGAGCTATTCCTGGGACGAGACCACCTGGGTGCTGGGCGAGGGATACGGCCGGCAGACCGAGCCGAAATATCATGTCGTCGCCATCGACTACGGCGTCAAGCGCAACATCCTGCGGCTCCTGGCCGATGCGGGCTGCAAGGTGACGGTGCTGCCGGCGACGGCGACCGGGGCGGAGGTGCTGGCGCACCGGCCGGACGGGGTGTTCCTGTCGAACGGGCCGGGCGATCCGGCGGCGACCGGGGTGTATTCGGTGCCGGCGATCCGCGAGATCGTCGCCTCGGGCGTGCCGACCTTCGGCATCTGCCTTGGCCACCAGATGCTGGCGCTGGCGCTCGGCGCCACCACCAAGAAGATGCATCAGGGCCACCACGGCGCCAATCATCCGGTGAAGGATCACACGACCGACAAGGTCGAGATCACCTCGATGAATCACGGTTTCACCGTGGACCGCGATTCGCTGCCCGAGGGCGTCGAGGAAACCCACGTTTCGCTGTTCGACGGCACCAATTGCGGGCTGCGGCTGACCGGCAAGCCGGTGTTCTCGGTGCAGTATCACCCGGAAGCCTCGCCGGGGCCGCGCGACAGCCACTACCTGTTCACGCGCTTCATCAACCTGATCCGCGAACGCAAGGGCGAGCCGGCGCTGGCCGAGCGCTGAGCCTGTCTCAAAAGGTCGGACGGGTCGGCTCGACGGGTCTTTTCCCCTCCCGCCGCGTCGACCTTCTCCTTGCGGGCGGGAAAAATCCTCCGGCGATCCTCCGCCACCGACTTTCGAGACAGGCTCCGAGCCCGGCACCGCGGAAATCGCGACACATTCCGACACCCGGTGGGCCTCCCGCCGGGTGTTTTCGTTGTGGCTGGTGGGCGGTCATCCGAGCATCTAACAAGATCTTGCCCCCGTGGAATCCGCGGATTGATCGCGTCTCGATCGTCGCTAGGACGTACGGCGATGGATGGGGAGGGACGTGTCATGGGTCGAGAGGTGCGCCGCGCGTGGAGTATTGCGGCAATCGTGGGCGTCGGGTTGCTCGCGGCGGGTTGTCAATCGGTCACCACGGAGGCCGACCGGGTGCGGTTCGCGGCCGAGCGGGCGGAGGACCTGAAGAAGCCGATGTCGCAATGGAACGTGGTCATGAGCTTCGACGATGTCGCGGCGCAGACGCCGGAACGACTCGTCAAGGACGACGCCGCGATCCTGGTGACGCGCGGGCGGCTGGCGCTGCAGGACAGCGTCCCCTTCCTCAATGTCGGGCAGTCGGGGCAGTATTCGCGGCGCAATCCGACCGTGGCCGGCTTGCAGCGCGTGGGCGCCAGCACGGGCGGCCGGCTGCTCGGCGATGAATTCAAGTTCCTCGCGGGAGTCAAGGGCGGGAACGAAGCCGACAAGGGCTTCTCCATGGCGGTGGTGTCGCCCGGTGAGTTCGCCTTGTCGTATGTGGGCGTCAAGCAGGTCGACCGTGCCGAGATCCGGCGCAGCGCGATCGGCGTGATGCTGGCGGCCGCGGCCGGCGACAAGGTGACGGTTAAGGCGGGCGAGGTGGTCTATGTCGGCAGCATCACCGCGTTTGGCAGCACCGCGTCGTTCAACAAGGAACGTCCGAGCTTCAGCGTCGAGGACGAGAGCGCCGATGCCCGGGGCTGGCTGCAGCGGCACATGCCGAATTTCGCCGGCAAGATGACGACGCGGCTGATCCCCTGCGCGACCTGCACGCTGAGCCGTGACGACACGGATCCGGCGCAGCGCAAGGCGGTGCTGGACAAGGCGCTGGACAACCTGTTGAGCGAAACGGCGAAGCCGGCCAAGGACGAACCCAAGGCCGGCAAGGACGCGCCGAAGGCGGGCAAGACCAAGCCCGCACCGTGAGCGGGCTCTTGCGCCAAGGGCGCGGCTCTGCCAAATCCTGCCGATGAGCACGAACCCGACCGCTTCCATCGACACGCCACAGCCGATCGCGCTTGCCGACAGCGCGCTCGTCAACCGACTGGCGCCGAGCCTCAACCATGGCGAACGCCGTGACGGCAAGACCGTCGACATGCTGATCCTGCACTATACCGGCATGCCGGCCGGGCGGGGGATGACCATGGCGGAGCGGGCGATTTCATGGCTGGCGGATCCGCGCAGCCAAGTGTCGGCGCATTATGTCGTCGGCGAGGATGGCGAGATCGTGCAGATGGTCGCCGAGGCGCGGCGGGCGTGGCATGCGGGGCGGGCCTATTGGGCCGGCGAGACCGACGTCAACTCGCGCTCGATCGGCATCGAGATCGCCCATGCCGGGCATCCATGGGACGGGCAATACCCGGATCTGGCGCCGGGCGAGGTGTTGCCGAACCATCCGGGGCTGCTGGCGTTTCCGGAGGCGCAGGTCGAGGCGGTGATCGGGCTTTGCCGCGACATCTGCGAGCGGCGCGGCATCGCGCCGGAGCGGGTGCTGGCGCATTCCGACATCGCGCCGGACCGCAAGCGCGATCCGGGCGAGACGTTTCCGTGGGCACGGCTGGCGGCGGCGGGCGTCGGCCGCTGGATCGAGCCGGCGCCGGTCCGGTCGGGGCGGTTCTTTGCCCGCGGCGACGAGGGCCAGCCGGTGCAGGCGCTGCAGTCGATGCTGGCGTTCTTCGGCTACGGCATCGATATTTCCGGCGTGTTCGACGAGGCGACCGAACAGGTGGTCAGTGCCTTCCAGCGGCATTTCCGCCCGGCCAAGGTCGACGGCGTCGCCGATGCCTCGACGATCGAGTCCCTGTACAAGCTGGCGCGCGGCTAGGCCGGGCGACCGGGAGGGCGGCAGCTCCGGCCCGAGGGCCGGAGCGTTTCGTCGCGACCGGATCAGAGCTGCTTCAGCAGCTCGGCGGCGCCGGAGGCGGAGGCCTGCGAAGGAACGTCCTCGACATTGAGCGCGGTGACGACGCCGTCCTTGACGATCATCGAATAGCGCTTGGAGCGGATACCGAGGCCGAAGGCGGAGGCGTCGAGTTCCAGTCCGATCGCCTTGGCGAAGTCGGCGGAGCCGTCGGCGAGAAACAGGATCCGGTCCTTGCCACCGGTGGCCTCGGCCCAGGCCTTCATGACGAAGACGTCGTTGACGGCGGTCACGGCGACGGTGTCGACGCCCTTGGCCTTGATCGCCTCGAGATTGTCGAGGTAGCCCGGCAGATGGTTCATGTGGCAGGTGGGGGTGAAGGCGCCCGGCACGGCAAACAGCACGACGGTCTTGCCGCCGAACACCTCGGCGACGGACTTTTCCGCCGGACCATCATTGGTCGAGATCTTGAACTTGCCCTCGGGCAGCTTGTCACCAATCGCAATCATCTCGGGTCTCCCTGTGGTTTTCGCAGGCTTGATTTCAGCAGGCTTGATTTCATATGCCGGTAACCGTTGGCGGCCAGCGCCGGCGGCCGGGCAATGTCCACCAACGAAATAGGGCAGTTCGTCGGCGGCGTCGAGATCCGCTTGCGGGATTTTACGGAGGCGGCGGCGGGGTCAGGGCAGCGGCACGACGGTTTCGACCGAAGTCGAGCCCTGGATCAGTGTCAGGCGCAGCGGGCTGCCGGGGATTTTGGCGGCGCGGGGGATGCCGTCGATGACGACGCGCCAGCGGGTCAGATCGGCGCCGGGCGCGGCGATCCGCTCGGGCAAGGGCAGGGCCCAGCCGTCGGGACCCTCGGCGAGCACGTCGACCTCGCCGCCAGCGGCGGGAGCGCGGATGGTCAGCTGATACTCGGGCGGCTTGCCGCCAGCGGCCTCGATCGCCGCCACGGCGATGGCGGCGGCGGGATCGGCAAGGGCGACGGGTCTTGGCACCCTGGCGGCGAAGGCGGCGAGTTCGTCGGCTTCGGATTTCGCGGCGCGGCGGCCGGGCTCGATCCGCGTCGCGAGGTCGCCATGGGCGGGGACGCAGATGTCGCGGCAGAGGCCGAGGTCGACCTTCAGCCTCAGGTCGATGGCGGCGCCGGGGTCCTTCGGCGTGATCGCCAGCGGCAGCACCACCGGGCCCTTGTAGCCGATCGAGGTGCCCATGGGATCGGCGAAGCGATGCGGCGCCGGGAAGGCGAGGGCGATGGCGCCGACATTGCGCGAACCGCTCCAGTCGAGCATCGGGGCGATGCCGCTGTCGCCGGGGTAGCGCCAGTAGGTCTTCCAGCCGGGTTCGAGCCGGATCGCAAGGCCGGCGTGGGCGTCGGCGCCGGCGAATTCGGCGGCGACCAATTCGAGCGTCGCGCCCATGACCGTGACCCGGGACGTGTCGGCGGCGACGGCAACGGCAACGGGTGTCGCGACGCCGGGCAGATGGGCGGCGAGCAGCAGGCCGGCGGCGAAAACGAGGCCTTGTCGAGATCGGTACATGCGAAGTCCTTGATGGCCAAATCGGCGTCGCCCCACCACCGCGAGTTAGCGACAGGTTGGCGCCGGGCGCAAGGCGATCCGATGGGGTAAAGCGCAAGGGTCCCGGGGATGTGATCCGGGGACAATTGGCGTGAGCAGGCGTGAAGTTCAGGAGATTGCCCGGGTGTCGTGCGCGCGTGCTGCAACCAATGGCCTGCCGCGTTACATGAGCTGGAACGTAAAGTGTGGGGTCGCGAGTGGTTGTGCCGGTTCTTAAATCGATCTAATGTGACATCGGATTGCGCCGATCGGGCCGGCCGGCCCGGCCGGCGCGACGAATCGTCCCAATGGGACGGCGCGGGGGCTGGCAATTCCCGGTCGTCGGCGTTAGGTCTGCTCAGGTGGGCAACGGGGTTTCTCGGTGATGAAGGCATCGACGCGGCGGGCGGCGATGCCGGAAAGCGCGGTGTGCCAATGGGAACCAAGGAACGGCGGGGATTCCTCGACGGGCAATTCCTGATCGCCATGCCTGGGATGGAAGACAAGCGCTTCGCCCGATCGGTGGTCTATATCTGTGCCCATACCGCCGATGGCGCCATGGGCATCGTGCTCAATCAGCTGGCGCCGAACATCTCGTTTCCGGAACTGCTGGTGCAGCTTGACATCATCAAGGACGGTGCGCAGATCCAGTTGCCGGCGATGGCGCGGCGCATGTGCGTCCTGCGGGGCGGGCCGGTGGAAACCGGGCGGGGTTTCGTCCTGCACAGCAACGACTATTTCGTCGACAATTCAACGCTGCCGATCGATGACGGCATCTGCCTGACGACGACGCTCGACGTGCTGAAGGCGATCGCCGAGGGCCGCGGGCCGGAGAGCGCCATGCTGGCGCTCGGCTATGCCGGCTGGGGGCCGGGGCAGCTTGAAAACGAGATCCTCGCCAATGGCTGGCTGACGGCGCCGGCGGATGCGCGGCTGGTGTTCGACGCCGAACTCGACAACAAGTACGAGCGGGCATTGCGCCACCTGGGCATCGCCCCGGGGATGCTGTCGAGCGAGGTCGGCCACGGCTGAGGCGGCGAGGGCGGGGGGAGCCGGGCGCGCATCTTTTCCTTCTCCCGAGATCGGGAGAAGGTGCCCGGAGGGCGGATGAGGGTTGATGTTGCGGTATCGAGGCGGACTATAGGCATTTAAATTCAATAACATCGCCTGCATTCTCTCATCCGGCCTCCGGCCACCTTCTCCATTCATGGAGCCAACGGTCTCCATGAGTGGAGAAGGGAGAGGTGGCGGCGGGGTTAGCCCGCATGCAATCCGACAGGCCGCACTACGCGGTCGTGCATCGCCGCCGACATGCGCGCGCCGCGGGGGTGAAGGCGTGCCTTGCCTCGAATGGCGGCGCGGTCTAGGTTCCGGCATCCCTCCAACCGGGTGATCGGGGTTCATTGACGTGCGGTATGTGTCCACTCGCGGGGAAGCGCCCGCTCTCGGCTTTTGCGATGTGCTGCTGGCCGGGCTTGCCCGCGACGGCGGGCTTTACGTGCCGGCGCATTGGCCGAAACTCGACGCCACCACGATCGCCGGATTTGCCGGGCGCCCCTATGTCGACGTCGCCTTCACCGTGCTGCAGCCGTTCGTCGATGGCGAGATCGCCGATGCCGATCTGAAGCGGATGATCGGCGAGGCCTATGGCACGTTCCGGCATCCGGCGGTGACGCCGCTCGTTCAGATCGCGCCGGATCATTTCGTGCTGGAACTGTTCCACGGGCCGACGCTGGCGTTCAAGGACGTGGCGATGCAGCTTTTGGCGCGGATGATGGACCATGTGCTGGCGAGCCGGGGCGAGAAGGCGACGATCGTCGGCGCCACTTCGGGCGATACCGGCGGCGCGGCGATCGAGGCATTTCGCGGCCGGCAGGCGACCGACATCTTCATCATGTATCCGCATGGCCGGGTGTCGCCGGTGCAGCGGCGGCAGATGACGACGGTGGCGGCCGACAACGTGCACACCATCGCGCTCGAGGGCACGTTCGACGACGCGCAGGCGATCGTGAAAGGGATGTTCAACCACTTCGCCTTCCGCGATGCGATGCGGCTGTCCGGGGTGAATTCGATCAACTGGGCGCGGATCGTCGCGCAGGTGGTGTATTATTTCGTTGCCGGCGTGGCGTTGGGCGCGCCGTACCGGCCGGTGTCGTTCACCGTGCCGACGGGCAATTTCGGCGACATCTTCGCCGGGTTCGTCGCGGCGCAGATGGGTCTGCCGATCGAGCGGCTGGTGGTTGCCACCAATGTCAACGACATCCTGCACCGGGCGCTCCTGAGCGGCACATACGAAGTCACCGGCGTCACCGCGTCATCGTCGCCGTCGATGGACATCCAGGTGTCGTCGAATTTCGAGCGGCTGCTGTTCGAGGTGCATGGCCGCGACGGCGCCGCCGTGCGGCGGATGATGCAGAGCCTCGGCCAGTCGCGGTCGTTCGAGATCGCGGTGGAGCCGCTCGCCCGCATCCGCGAGCGCTTCGGCTCGGGGCGGACCGATCAGCAGGCGACGGCGACGACGATCCGCTCGACGCTGGAGGAAACCGGCTATCTGCTCGATCCGCACACAGCGGTGGGGGTGGCCGCCGCCGGGGCGCATATCCGCGCCGGCGTGCCGATGATCACGCTGGCGACCGCCCATCCGGCGAAGTTCCCGGCGGCGGTGCAGGCCGCGACCGGGGTGCATCCGGACCTGCCGGCATGGCTTGGCGACCTGATGCAGCGGCCGGAGCATTTCACCGTGCTGGCCGACGACCAGAAGGTCATCGAGACATTCGTCGCCGAGCGCACCCGCGCCGCGCGCGTGGGGGGCTGATCCCGATGGCGGTCGAAGTCACCAGGCTTGCCTCGGGGTTGACGGTCATCACCGATCCGATGCCGCACCTTGCCTCCGCCACGGTGGGGGTGTGGGTCGATGCCGGCTCGCGCTCGGAGGCCGAGGCGGAGCACGGCATTTCCCACCTTCTGGAGCACATGGCGTTCAAGGGCACCAACAAGCGCAGCGCCCAGCAGATCGCCGAGGAAATCGAGGCGGTCGGCGGCGAGATCAATGCCGCGACCTCGGTGGAAACGACCTCGTACTATGCCCGCATTCTCGCCGACGACCTGGAACTTGCCGGCGACATTCTCGCCGACATCCTGATCGACAGCCGCTTCGACGCGGAGGAACTCGAGCGCGAACAGCATGTGATCGTCCAGGAAATCGGCGCCGCCGCCGACGCGCCGGAGGACAAGGTGTTCGACCTGTTCCAGGAGGCGGCGTTCCAGGGCCAGCCGATCGGCCGGCCGATCCTGGGGACCGAGGCGACGGTGCGCGGCTTCCGGCCGGGGGATCTGCACAGCTATCTCGACCGGCACTATGGCGGGCCGGGGATGATCCTGACCGCCGCCGGCAAGGTCGAGCATGCCGACATGCTGCGCCTTGCCGATGCCGCCTTCGGCGGGATCAAGCCGAAGGCCGGGCCGCAGCAGGTGGTGGCCGGCTATCGCGGCGGCCAGTTGGTCGAGGCGCGGGACTTGCAGGAAGTGCAGGTCGTGCTCGGCTTTGAGGGCCGCCCCTATGGCGCGCCGGACTATCACGCGACGCAATTGCTGGCGGCGGTGCTGGGCGGCGGGATGTCGTCGCGGCTGTTCCAGGAAGTGCGGGAAAAGCGCGGGCTGTGCTATGCGGTCTCGGCGTTTCACTGGGGCTATGTCGATACCGGCCTGTTCGGCATCCATGCCGCCACCGGCGAGGACGACGTCGCCGAACTGATCCCGGTGATGTTGGGCGAGATCGAGCGCATCGCCCATGACCTGAGCGAGGCCGAGCTCAACCGCGCCAAGGCGCAGTTCCGCGCCGGGCTGCTGATGGGGCTAGAGAGCCCGACCGGGCGGGCGAGCCAGAATGCGCGGCAGCAGCTGTTCTTCGGCCGCACCTTCACCACCGACGAGGTGATGGCCAAGCTCAACGCCGTCGACACCGGCGATGTGCGGGCGCTGGCCGAGCGGCTGTTCACCCGGTCGATGCCGACGCTGGCGGCGATCGGTCCGCATGGCAAACTGCCCGAGGTCGGCGCCATCGCGGCGCGGCTCGGCTCGGTCGCGGGAGCCGCCGCATGAGAGAGGGGGCGGCGATGGCGTTTCTGCGCGCGGTCGCCGGCACCGAGCCGTCGCCGGTCGTGCGCGGCGACGGCATCTACCTGCGCACGCCGACCCTGGCCGACCATGGCGAATGGGCAAGGCTCAGGGCCGAAAGCCGCGGCTTCCTGGCGCCGTGGGAACCGATCTGGCCGAGCGACGACCTGGAGAAGGCGGCGTTCCGGCGGCGGCTGCGGCGCTATGGCCGGGAGCTGCGCGAGGATGCGGGCTATCCGTTCTTCCTTTTCCGCGGCCACGATCATGTGCTGCTCGGCGGGCTGACCCTGTCGAACATCCGGCGCGGCGTGACCCAGGCCTGTTCGATGGGCTACTGGATGGGCGAACGCCATGCCGGGCAGGGCTATATGGCCAATGCGGTGCGGGCGGTGATCCCCTATGTGTTCGAGACGCTGAAACTGCACCGCATCGAGGCGGCCTGCCTGCCGACCAACGCCAATTCGATCCATCTCCTCGAAAAGGTCGGATTCCAGCGCGAAGGCTATGCGCGGCGGTATCTGTGCATCGCCGGCGACTGGCGCGACCATCTGCTCTATGCGCTGCTGGCGGAGGACAAGCGACCCGCCACGTTGGCGAACCAGGGCAAATGACGGGCAATTGCGCCGAATTCGGCGGAAAACCGACGGGGACCGGCCGGCTTTGCAGAAATCCGGACGCGGGGCGGTTTCAAAATCGCCGGTTCATGGTCTAGTGATGCATCGGGTCGGGTCGGCTGGTCGGCATGCCGCCTGAGTCGGGGAGTCGACAGTGGGGCGTCGACAGTAGGGCGCCGACAGTAGGGCAGCGGCGCGAGCGGATTGATGGACGGCTTGGGGAGAGAAGTTTGAACGTCGTGCGTGTCGTCCTCACCGCGCTTTTGGCGCTGGCCGGGATCGCCCTCGGGTTGACGGGCGTGACGCCCGCCCGCGCGCTCGAGCCGATCGTCGTGCCGATGAATGTCGATGCCCTCGACCTGACCAAGGCGGTCGAATACCACATCGGCGCCGGGCCGAAGCTGCAGACCTCGACCGCCACCGGGCGCGACGGCGTGGTGCGCCGCATCGAGGTGCAGGCGACGCGCGACGGCGGGCAGGACTGGGTGGTGTTCGCGTTGTCCAACACCTCGACCGAACAGATCGACCGCGTCATCGTTGCCCCGTATTTCCGGCTGGCCGGATCGGGGATCATCCAGCCGGACCTCGGCTCGTCGCGCATCGTCGCCATTTCCACCAGCCACGGCTTTCCGCCGGAGCGGGAGCCGAATGCCGAGGCCGACGTCTATGCGATCACGCTCGATCCGGGCGCGGTGGTGACGTTCGTCGTCGAGCTGCGCGGGCCGAAGCTGCCGCAGCTCTTGTTGTGGCAGCCGGGGGCCTACAAGGAAAAGGTCAATTCCTACACGCTGTTTCGCGGCATCATCCTGGGGATTTCCGGGCTTCTGGCGCTGTTCCTGACCATCCTGTTCGTGGTCAAGGGCACGGTGATGTTTCCGGCGACGGCGATGCTGGCGTGGACCGTGCTCGGCTATCTCTGCATCGATTTCGGCTTCTTCCATCGGCTGTTCAAGATCGATGCGTCGCTCGACCAGCCGTATCGCGCCAGCGCCGAGGTGATGCTGGCGGCGTCGATGCTGTTGTTCATCTATGCCTATCTCAACCTCAATCGCTGGTATGTCAGCGCCAGTCACGTGACGATCGCCTCGATCGTGGTGCTGATCGGCATGCTCGGGGTCGCCGTCTACGATCCGGTGCTGGCGGCGGGCATCGCCCGGTTCGCGCTGGCGCTGATCGCGGTGGCGGGCGCCGGCCTGATCGCCTTCCTGGCGCTGCATCATTCCGACCGCGCGGTGATGCTGATCCCGACCTGGATCCTGTTCATGGCCTGGGTCGCCGGGTCGGGGCTGGCGATTTCCGGGGCGCTGGTCAACGACACGGCGCAGCCGGCGCTGGCCGGCGGCATGGTGCTGATCGTCATGCTGATCGGCTTCACGGTGATGCAGCATGCCTTCGCCGGCGGCGCGGTGGCGCAGGGGCTGGTCAACGACATGGAGCGGCGGGCGCTGGCCCTGGTCGGCGCCGGCGATGTGATCTGGGACTGGGACGTGCCGCGCGACAATATCTGGACCAGTCCGGAGGCCGAGGCGGTGCTGGGGCTGCAGCGCGGCCAGCTGGAAAGCGCGGCGCGCGAGTGGCTCGCCGTGCTGCATCCGCAGGACCGCGACCGGTTCCGCACCTCGCTCGACGCGATCATCGAGCAGCGGCGCGGGCGGATCAGCCAGGTGTTCCGGCTGCGCGCCTCGGACGGGCATTATCGCTATTTCCTGCTTCGGGCGCGGCCGGTGCTGGGCTCGGACGGCGAAGTGGTGCGGTGCGTCGGCACGCTTCTGGACGTCACCGACCAGAAGACCGCCGAGGAGCGGATGCTGCACGACGCGGTGCATGACAACCTGACCGGCTTGCCGAACCGCGAATTGTTCATGGACCGGCTCAGCGCGGCGATCGCGCGGGCACGGGCCGAGAATGCCGGGCGGCCGTCGATCATCCTGATCGATGTCGACCGGTTCAAGCAGGTCAATGACAGTCTCGGCCTGTCGGTCGGGGATTCGATCCTGCTGACGGTGGCGCGGCGCATCGCCCGGCTGTTGAAGCCGCAGGACACGCTGGCGCGGATTTCCGGCGACCAGTTCGCCATCATCCTGCTGTCGGAGCAGGAGCCGGAGCGGGTGGCGCAGTTCTGCGACGCGGTGCGGCGGCAGATCAAGGCGCCGATCAATTTCGGCGACCGCGAGATCTTCCTCACCACCTCGATCGGCATCGCCATCTACGACAACCAGCCGCGCAAGGACGACGAGATCGTCAAGGACGCCGAAGTTGCGATGCTGCACGCCAAGAAGATCGGCGGCGACCGGATCGAGGCGTTCCGGCCGGCGCTGCGGCAGCATGGGCAGGATCTGCTGGCGATCGAGTCGGACCTGCGCCGCGCGGTCGAGCGCGACGAGATCAAGCTGGTCTATCAGCCGATCATCCGGTTGCGCGACGGCCATCTCGCCGGGTTCGAGGCGCTGATGCGCTGGGATCATCCGCGCCGGGGCCGGCTGTCGCCGGGCGAGTTCCTGGCGATCGCCGAGCGTTCGGGGCTGATCATTCCGCTCGGGCTGCATGTGCTGGAGCGCGCGGCCAAGCAGCTGGCGAAGTGGCAGGAGGAACTGGGGGCGCAGGAGCTGTTCTGCTCGGTCAACGTCTCCAGCCGGCAGGTGCTGCGCCATGATCTGATCAACGACGTCAAGGCGGCGTTGCAGCGCTCGGAAGTGGCGCCGGGGACGCTGAAGATCGAGGTGACCGAGAGTCTCGTGATGGACAATCCGGAATATGCCGCCAAGGTGTTGACCCGGCTGAAGGAACTCGGCGCCAGCCTGTCGCTCGACGATTTCGGCACCGGGTATTCGTCGCTCGCCTATCTGCAGCGCTTCCCGTTCGACACGATCAAGATCGACCAGCAGTTCGTGCGCGGCGACGCGCGCGCGGCGCGGCCGGCGCTGTTGCGCACCATCGTGCAGATGGGCCACGACCTCGGCATGGAAGTGGTGGCGGAAGGGGCGGAGACCGAGCAGGACGCCCGCGATCTCCGGGCGCTCGGCTGCGAATACGCCCAGGGCTTCCTCTATGGCCAGCCGCTGGCGGCGGAAGAGGCGACCGTGGTGCTGCAACGGCAGTTCCGGCAGGCGGCGGCGCAGTGAGCCGGCGGGGCGACGACGGCGACCGAGAGCGCAATTTCGTCCAAGCCAATCGATCCGATCCGCGCTAGCGTGGCGACATGGAACTCGTCAGCCAACGCGCCGAGCAAGGCTTCATGCCGCTCGGCTCCGCCGATCACGTCTGGTTTTTCCGGGCCGAGCGCTTCGATGCGCTCGAATGCCTGCACGCGCGGTTTCACACGCATCGCTTCCAGCCGCACACCCACGAGACCTATGCCATCGCCTCGATCATCCATGGCGTCGAGTATTTCACTTGCGCCGGGGTGCAGTATGCCGCCGGGCCGGGGCAGCTGGCGCTGGTCAATCCGGAGACGGTGCATGACGGCGAGCCGCGCGGCGCCGAGGGTTTTGCCTATCGCACCGCCTATCCGACGGTCGCCTGCATGCGCGACATCGCCGAGGACCTGACCGGCCGGCGGGTGGGAACGCCGACCTTCGCCGACGCGGTGGTGGACGACGCCGATTGTGCCGGGATCTGGGCCGAGGCGCACCGGCTGGCGGAGCGCGGCGCCGATCCGCTGGCAATCGACACGGCGATGACGGCGGCCTTCGCCCATATGCTGGCGCGGCATGCCGACCTGCCGCCGCCGCGCCGGATCGGCGACGAGACCGGGCCGATCGCGCGGGTGCGGGCGCATCTCGACGGCAACTATCACCGCGCCGTCGACCTCGACGAGCTCGCCGGCGTGGCACGGTTGTCGCGCACCAATCTGATCCGCGCCTTCGCCAAGACGACCGGGCTGACGCCGCATGCCTACCTGACCGACCGGCGGGTGCGCGCGGCGCGGGCGCATCTCTCCGCCGGCATGGCGCCGGCCGAGGCGGCGGCGCTTTGCGGCTTCTACGATCAGGCCCACCTCAACCGCGCCTTCAAGGCCCGCATCGGCGTCACCCCCGGCGCCTATCGCGGCCTTTGAACCCCTTCCCGATCTCCCCCGCGACATCCCAACGAGAAGCCAGACGGCCCGCCATGACCGCCCTCAACACCCCATTGCCCCAACCCCACCGCTCCCCGGCGCGCGAAGAGTTCGTCGCCGGGCTTGTCGCCATCCTGCCGGCCATGATCGCGGCGGCGCCGATCGGCCTCCTGTACGGCGCTCTTGCCGCGCAGAAGGGCTTGAGCCCGCTCGAGGTGTTCCTGACCTCGACGCTGGTGTTCGCCGGCAGCAGCCAGTTCGTGGCGCTGGAACTGTGGACCGAGCCGGCCGACTGGATCGGGCTCGGCTTTGCCGCGCTGCTGGTCAACAGCCGGCATCTGCTGCTCGGGGCGTCGCTGTCGACGAAGCTCGGGCTGTTTCCACGCTGGGTGATCCCGTTCGCGGCCTTTCCCATGGCCGACGAGAACTGGGCGATGGCCGAGCGGCGGGCGGCGACGGCGCCGTTGACGCCGGCCTATTATGCCGGGCTGTCGGCGCTGTTCTATTGCGGCTGGGTGCTGTGGACGACACTCGGGTCGCTCGTCGGCGCTGTGGTGCGCGATCCGGCGACCTATGGCTTCGACTTCGTCTTCACCGCCATGTTCATCGCGCTGCTGGCCGGGTTCTGGAAGGGGTCGCGCACCGGCGTGGTGCTGGCGGCCTCCGGCCTGGTGGCGACGCTGGCGAAGCTGACGCTGCCCGGCGCCTGGTATGTGCTGGCCGGCGCGCTTGCCGGCATCGCCGCCGCCGCCTTGATGTTCGATCCCGCCACCGATGGAGAGGCCGCGTGACCGACGCCTTCAGCCTTGACGGCGCGACGCTCGCCGCGATCGTCGCCATGAGCGTGATGACCTACCTCACCCGGGTCGGCGGCTTCGTCATCGTCCGCTTCCTGCGGCTTGGCGCCAGGGCGCGCTATGCGCTCGCCGCCGTGCCGCCGGCGGTGCTGATGGCGGTGATCGCGCCCACCGTGTTCGCCAAGGGGCCGGCGGAGGCGCTCGCCGCCGGCATCACCGCGCTGGCGGCGACGCGGCTGCCGATGCTCGGCACCATCCTCGTCGGCACGGCCGCCGTGGTCGGCTTGCGACTGGCGATCGGCTGACCATCCGACGGGCGGCGCCGGAAACGCAAACGGGGGCCCGAAGGCCCCCGCGCGAGTCGTGGCCGGACGGGCCGCGTGTCAGCTGAACCAGCCCTTGACGGTGCCCCAGACGGAGCGGGCCGGCGGGGCCTCGGCGACGGCGGTTTCGGCGGTCGTGGCGGCGGCGACGTCGGCATTGGTCAGCGGCGGCAGCGCTTCCGGAGCGTCGATGACGACGTCGACCGGCAGGGTGGCAGCGGCGATGTGATCGTCGGAGATTTCACCGGCGAAGGCCGACATCTTCGACAGGGTGTCCGGGCCGGCGATGCCGTCGGCGTCGAGGCCATGGGAGGCCTGGAAGGCGACGACGGCCTTCTTGGTGCCGGGGCCGAACTTGCCGTCGGCGGCGATGCCGAGGGATTCCTGCAGCTTCTTCACCTGCTTGCCGGAGCAGCCGACGCGCAGCAGCACCAGTTCGTGCATGCCGAGGGCGGCGAAGGTATCCGGGCCGACGATGCCGTCAGCCGAAAGGCCGTTGGACTGCTGGAACGCCTTGACGGCCTTCTCGGTGCCCGGGCCGAACGAGCCGTCGGCGGTGATGCCGAGCTTGGCCTGCAACATCTTGACCGGTTCGCCCGAAAGGCCACGCTTGAGATACGACATGAGAAAGCTCCTCCAGAGCAGTGTGTGACTACGAGCGGCATTCGAACGGACCGAATGGATCCCACTCGCGGTTCGTTGTTTTCGCGAGCCTTGTCGCCGGGCCGGATCGACCCGATCGGGTTTGGCTCAAGACATGCGCTGACGCGCCGTGGACAACCCGACCCTCTCCGGCTTGACACCGTCGCCCTTGCGAATCCTGACGAGGGGCTCCCCCGAAATCGTCCTTGCTGACCAAAGCACTGCTTGCGCCATTTCGCAACGGCACATGTGACCCTAACCCACGTGGATTTGCGGATTGTGGCAATCGCCTTACGGTTAGGCGACAGCGTCCGCATCCGGGCGCCGATTCCGGACGTATCCACCCCATGCCGCCGACCCGCCCCGATCCCGCCGCGCTGCTTCACTGGTACGATCGCCATGCGCGGCGATTGCCCTGGCGCGTCGCGCCGGCGGACCGGGCCGAGGGCGAGGTGCCCGATCCGTATCGGGTGTGGCTTTCCGAGATCATGCTGCAGCAGACGACGGTTGCGGCGGTGAAGCCGTATTTCGAGGCGTTTGTCGGCCGCTGGCCGACGGTGGCGGCGCTGGCGGCGGCGGACGAAGCCGACGTGATGAAGGCGTGGGCGGGGCTTGGCTATTATTCGCGGGCGCGCAATCTGGAGGCTTGCGCCAAGGCGGTGGCGCGCGACCATGGCGGGCGGTTTCCCGATAGCGAGGCAGGGCTGCTGGCGTTGCCGGGGATCGGCCCCTATACGGCGGCGGCGATCGCGGCGATTGCCTTCGACCGGCCGGCGACGGTGGTCGACGGCAATGTCGAGCGGGTGATCAGCCGGCTCTACCGGGTGGAGGCGCCGCTGCCGGGCGCGAAGCCGGAGATCCGGGCGTTGGCGGCCGGGCTGACGCCGGCGCGGCGGCCGGGCGACTATGCCCAGGCGGTGATGGATCTGGGGGCGACGATCTGCACGCCGAAGCGGCCGGCCTGCGGCCTGTGTCCGTGGCGGGATGCCTGCGCCGGGCAGGCGGCCGGCGATGCCGAGGCGTTTCCGCGCAAGGCCGCCAAGGCCGAGCGGCCGACCCGCAGCGGCGAGGCGTTCGTCTGCCGGCGCGACGATGGTGCGATCCTTCTGCGGCGGCGGCCGCCGGAGGGCTTGCTCGGCGGCATGTCGGAAGTGCCGACCAGCGACTGGACAACGCCGAAGCGCGGGCGCCCCGGCGCCGTCCGCCGGCACGGCGCCCCGGTCGAGGCGGCATGGCGGGCGATGCCGGGCAAGGTCGAGCATACGTTCACCCATTTCCACCTGGTGCTGACGATCAAGACCGCCGGGTTCGCGCTGGATTTCCCGGCGCCGGAGGGACACTGGTGGTCGAAGCCGGAGGCATTGGCGGGCGAGGCACTGCCGAGCGTCATGCGCAAGGCGATCGACGCGGCGATCGGATGAGGGCGGGCCGCGCGGTGGCGCCGGGACAATCGTAAATGAAAACTGAATCGATGTATTGAATTTGCATGTATCCGGTGCAGCTTCTGTTTACCGAAGCGGCGGTTAGTCTGGCGAAACTACGAAATTCCGAGAAACAATGCTTGCCAATCCAAGCGCGAATTAACACCCTCACCGGTAAAATTTGATCGATATTTCTCCGATCGAGGTGGGTCCCCGTGAATGCTGCTTCCATCACCGGCTTGTTGCCGCCGCGGATCGCTATCCGCCTCGACAAGCTTGTCGATGTGTTTCGCGGCGACACCCACGCGGCGCGGACGAAGCGCGGCGCGGTGTTCGGTATCGTCGCCCGCGTCATCAATGCCGGGCTGTTGTTCCTGACGCAGATCCTGCTGGCACGGGTGCTCGGCGCGGCGGAATTCGGCGTCGTCGCGCTGGCGACGACCTGGGCGACGACGCTCGGGTCGCTCGGCTCGCTCGGGCTGTCGATGACGCCGCAGCGGTTCCAGCCGGACTATGTGGTGCGCGGCCAGCTCGGCCTCCTGCACGGGCTCTACCGGTTTGCCCATGTGGTGCCGGCGCTGGGGGCGCTGGGGCTTGCGGTGATCGCGGTTTGCGGATTGTGGGTCGCCGGGCAGGATATCGATCCGGCCGTGCGCATCGGCGTGCTGATCGGGCTCGTCGCCCTGCCGGCGCTGGCGACGATGGACGTGGTCGAGGGTTTCGCGCTCGCCAACGAGTGGAGCGATCTGGCCTATGGCCTGACCTTCGTGATCCGGCCGCTGCTCTTGCCGCTGCTGGCGATCGCGGCGTTCCTCGGGGGCGCCGATCCGTCGTCGACGACGGTGTTGATCGCCTTCACCCTTGCCGCCTGGATCGCGGCGGCGGCGCTGGTCTATCTGGTGGCGAAGCGGTTCCATGCCCGCCATGCGGCGGCTGAACCGACCTATGAAACCCGGCGCTGGTTCGGCATCGCGATGCCGACGCTGCTGACCGACGTGACCTTCGTGGCGATGGGGTCGATCGACATCCTGGTGATGTCGATCTTCGCCAGCAATGCCGATACCGGCATCTATGCCGCTGCGGCCAAGATCGTCGGCGTGGTGGCCTTCGTGCATTTCGGCCTGTCCTATGCCAGCGCCCACCACTACGCGGCGTTGCGCGACAGCGCCGACGATCCGGACGCGCTGCGGCGCTTCGCCATTGCCACGGCGCGCTGGACGTTCTGGCCGTCGCTGACGGTGGCGGCGGCGGTGGCGCTGCTGGGGGTGCCGCTGTTGGCGCTGTTCGGCAAGGACTTCACCGGCGGGGCGGTGGTGATGCCGATCCTGCTGACGGCGCTGGTGGCGCGGGCGTTCATCGGACCGTCGGAACAATTGCTGGTGATGACCGATCACGCCCGGACCGTCACCAAGATCTATGCCGCCGCCGCCATCGGCAACCTGATGCTGGCGGTGGCGCTGACGCCATTCCTCGGCGCCCTCGGCGTGGCGATCGCCCAGACCGCCGCCGGGCTCGGCGCGACCCTTGCCACCGCGATCAGCGTACGCGCCGCCGTCGGCGGCTGGGTGCACGCGCTGGCGCGAACCCCGCCCTTGCCCGCCAGCACCAACCGGAGCAACTGACGTGGATGAAATGATTTCCTCGCCGCGCCTGCGCCGCGCGACCGATGCCTCGCTCGAACCCGCCCAGTGGTTGGGATTCGTCGACGATGCCCGGGCGGACGCCGAGGTCCGCGCGGCGATCGCGGTCGAGCGGGTCGATGCGACGGCCTATGCCGGTTGGCATGTCGAGTTCGAGGACCTGGCGGCGCGGGCGGCCTGGCCCAACCCGTTCATGGCCCCGGCGGCGATCGCCGGGCATGCGGCGCGCGCCGAGGCGGACGATCTGGTGGTGCTGACGGCACGGCGCGGCGACCGGCGCCTGGTCGGCGTCTGGGTGCTGCGGCGCAGCCGGAGCCTTTGGCATCTTGGTGCCGAGGTGCTGGAGGCACCGCTCGATGCGACATTCGAGCCGACATCGGAGCCGGTGCTGGACCGGCGGCAGGCGGGAGCGACCCTGGCGGCGTTGCTGGATTTCGTGCGCGACGAGCCGGGCCTGCCGCGGGTGATCGTGGCGCCGGCCTGGCCGCGCGATCTTGACCGGCTGCTGGACGCGCGGACGTCGATCACCGTCGGCGAGTGCTGGACCCGGGCGCTGTTGGCGCCGGCCGCGCCGATCGCGGCCGATGCCTATCTGGCATCGAGTCTGGGCAAGGGGCTGAAGCGGCGGCGGAAGAGCCGGCAACAGCTGGCCGGCGACGGCGAGGCGACCTATCGCAGCCTGCGCGGACAGGATGCGCTTGCCGGCTTCGAGCGGTTCGTGGCGCTTGAGGCGACCGGCTGGAAGGGCCGGGCCGGGACGGCGCTGGCGCAAGATGGCGAGACGCTGGCGCGGATGCGCGCGCGCATCGCGGCGCTGGCGGCGCGGGACAAAGTGGCGGTCGATCTGCTCAGCGTCGGCAAGCGCGACGTGGCGGCCGGGGTGCTGATCGAGGCGGGCGACAGCTGCCTGTTCTGGAAGACCGCCTATGACGAGACGCTGGCGCGGTTCGCGCCGGGGGTGCTGCTCGATATCGACATCACCCATCGGCTGCTGGCGCAGTCGCCGCCGATGCGGATGGACAGCGGCATGCAGGAGTTCAGCGACCCCGACGGCCTGATCTGGCGGGAACGGCGCGACTATGCCCGGGCGGTGATTGCCACAACCGACGGGCTCGCGGCGCTATTGGTGCGGCTCGGGGCGGGATTGCGGCGGCGAGTGCGGCTTGCCTACCGGCGCTGGAAGGGCGGCGCGCCGGCGTGAAGCGGGGCGGCGATCGGGGGCCGGCGGCATCTTGGTCGGACGGCGCGTCTGTGCCAAAATACCATTGGGCATTGAAAATGACCGATGGTATTGCTGACGCGAATTTCGCATGCCTCTGATGCAGATGAGAAATTCGCGTGGCCTCAGAGACCGGGCGCGTCAGCGCCCTCGGCCTCTGGAATAAGGCGCGCTCCAGACTGCCCTCGATCGGAAAGATGCCCTTGACCGCTGATCTTCTCGCCTCCCTCGCGCCGCTCGTGCGTGGCTCGCTGCAGCCGAATTTCGCGCTGGCGCCGTTCACCTGGTTTCGGGTCGGCGGGCCGGCGGAGCTGTTCTTCCAGCCGGCGGACACGGCGGATCTGGCGACCTTCCTCAAGGCGCTGCCGGGTGAGGTTCCGGTGACGGTGATCGGTCTCGGCTCGAACCTGATCGTCCGCGACGGCGGGGTTGACGGCGTGGTGATCCGGCTGTCGGCGCGGGGCTTCGGCCAGGTGTCGCTTGATGCCGAGGGTCGGATCAAGGCCGGCACGGCGGCGCCCGACAAGCGGGTGGCGGCGGCGGCGCTCGAGGCCGGGCTTGGCGGCTTTGCCTTCTATCACGGCATTCCCGGCTCGATCGGCGGGGCGCTGCGGATGAATGCGGGCGCGAACGGGGCGGAGACCTGCCAGCGGGTGGTGGAGGTGACGGCGGTCGACCGCGCCGGCACGGTGCACCGGTTGAGCAATGCCGACATGGGCTATGCCTATCGGCATTCGTCGGCGTCGAAGGACCTCATATTCGTCGAGGCACTCTATGCCGGCGAACCGCAGGCGAAGGCGGAGATTCAGGCGGCGATGGACGCGGTGCAGCAGCATCGCGAGACGGCGCAGCCGATCCGGGAGAAGACCGGCGGCTCGACCTTCAAGAACCCGCCCGGTCACTCCGCCTGGAAGCTGGTCGACGCGGCCGGCCTGCGCGGACACATGATCGGCGGGGCGCAGATGTCGACGATGCACTGCAATTTCATGATCAACACCGGTGAAGCCAGCGCCATCGACCTGGAAAGCCTCGGCGAGCATGTGCGCCGGCGGGTGTTCGAGACCCAGGGCGTGTTGCTCGACTGGGAGATCAAGCGCATCGGCCGGTTCGAGCCGGGCCGCGAAGTGGCGGCGTTCGTGCCGCCGGCGGGCTGACAAAGCGGCGACGGCGCGGTGAATCGCCGCGCCGATCCGGCGCCATCTTGACATCATCCAAGGTCCATCGGGGGGCGAAACCCGACCAAAACAGCCTGATTGCAAGGGCCGGCGCCAACAGCCGGAGCATTTTTCTAATCGCTTAAAATGACTATGAAATCCGCCAAATTTTGGCGGATTTCCCACACTTTATGTCGCATCGCACAATCTTTTTCGATTGCCGGCCACGGGAAAGCGCTTATCCTTTCGTCAGTCCAACACGTAAGGAGACCGTCGATGTCGATCACCAACAGTCTCAACGTCGTTCTGGTATGCGCCGCCTTCGGGTTCATCGGCGCGGTCCTCGTCGGAGTTTTGTGAACGGGGCCAGCAGTGCCGAGGAGGGATCGGCAGTTTCGAATTCCCGTGTTTCGCCCGCAACGGATCGAGCGAGCCGAGGGCGAATTGGGAGATAACCGGCAAGCGGCGCGAGATGCGGGCAATCGGCTCCCGGCAGGCGGGAGTGCCCGACGAGGCGAAAGCCGGCGCGCCGCATCCGGCCTAGAAAAAACGACAGGAAACGCCCAAGCCGCAACGGCGCGCCGCGAAACCCGCGAGCGCGCCGTTGACGTTCATGGGCTTCGCTCCGTTCGGATCAATGTCGGCGGTCGTGGCGACGGGCGGCGCGGCGCGACAAGTTCGGCTTGACTTTGCCGGCCGGCTCGCGTCTCTCGCGCCTGACGCCAGTCGGTCGGATGGTCGCGCGCTCAAGGCTCGAAAGGGCGAGCGGGAGGAAAGTCCGGGCTCCACGGAGAAACGGTGCCGGGTAACGCCCGGCGGGGGCGACCCCAGGGAAAGTGCCACAGAAAACAGACCACCCCGGATGCGTCCGGGGCCAGGGTGAAAAGGTGGGGTAAGAGCCCACCGCGGGACCGGCAACGGGACCGGCACGGAAAACCCCACCGGGAGCAAGACCGAATAGGGACGGCGTGACGGGGCAACCCGTCAGCTCATTCTCCGAGCGAGCTGTCCGGGTAGGTCGCGCGAGGTGTCCGGCGACGGGCATCCCAGATGAATGACCATCACGCGGGCGCAAGTCCGCCCTACAGAACCCGGCTTACAGACCGACTGGCGTCAAGGTCTCGCCCGCGCGTTCAGGCCAGCGGCGCGCAGGCGGCGGCGAGCCAGTTCGCGGTTTCGGCGGCGACGAGCGGACCGATCTCGCGCTGGACGCGGGCGTGATAGGCGTCGATCCAGTCGACCTCGGCGCGGGTGAGCAGGGCCGCGACGATCAGCCGGCGGTCGAGCGGCGCCAGCGTCAGCGTCTCGAAGCCGTGCATCGGCCGCTCGCCGCCGGGCGGGGTCGCGGCCTCGGTGACGACGATCAGATTCTCGATGCGGATGCCGTATTCGCCGGGGCGGTAATAGCCCGGCTCGTTCGACAGGATCATGCCGGGTTCGAAGGGCACGGTCGACAGCTTGGATATGCGCTGCGGGCCTTCGTGCACCGACAGGAAGCTGCCGACGCCGTGGCCGGTGCCGTGGTCGTAGTCCAGCCCCTCGGCCCACATGGCGGCGCGGGCGAAGGCGTCGATATGGGCGCCATGGGTGCCCTTGGGGAATTTCAGCCGCGAGATCGCGATCATGCCCTTCAGCACCAGGGTGTAGTGGCGGGCCATGGCCGCCGTCGGCGTGCCGACGGCGAGGGTGCGGGTTATGTCGGTGGTGCCGTCCTGGTACTGGCCGCCGCTGTCGATCAGGAACAGGTTGTCGCGGTCGACCTTGCGGTTGCTGGCGGTCGATACCCGGTAGTGGATGATCGCGCCATTGGGGCCGGCGCCGGAAATGGTGTCGAAGGACAGGTCGCGCAGTTCGCCGGTGGCGGCGCGGCAGCGTTCGAGCGCGGTGGCGACGGCGATTTCGTCAAGTTCGCCCTTCGGCGCTTCGCGGTCGAACCAGGCGAGGAAATTTGCCATGGCGGCGCCGTCGCGGCGATGGGCGGCGCGGGTGCCGGCGAGCTCGGCGGCGTTCTTGCGCGCCTTCGGCAGCATGACCGGGTCCTTGCCTTCGACGACGGTGCCGCCGCTGGCGCGGACCCGCTCGGCAAGGGCGATGGCGGCGGTGTCGGGGTCGATCAGCACGGCCTTGCCGGCGCCGGCGAGGGCATCGACGCTGGCGAGCAGGCGGCCGGGTTCGGCGATGTCGGCGTGGGCGGCAAGCTCGGCGCGGACGGCGTTGGAGAGCTTGCGTCCGTCGATGAACAGGGTCGGGCGGGCATCGGCGGCGAGAATGGCGAACGAAAGCGGCAGCGGCGTGTGCGGCACGTCGGCGCCGCGGATGTTGAAGGCCCAGGCGATGCTGTCGGGCTGGGTCAGCACGGCGGCGTCGGCCTTGGCGGCGCGCAGGGCGGCGGCGAGGCGGGCGAGCTTGGCGTCGACCGGCTCGCCGGCAAGCTCCAGCGGCTGCAGTTCGACGGCGGCGAGCGGGGCGGGCGGCCGGTCGGCCCAGACGGCATCGACGAGGTTGGCCTCGACCGGGACGAGGACGGCGCCGGCCGGCTCGATCGCCTTGGCGAAGCGGCTGATTTCGTTGGCGGTGTGGAGCCACGGATCGTAGCCGATGCGGTCGCCGGCGCCGACGGCGGCGGCGAGCCAGGCGGACGGCGGCGGCTCGATCAGCGAGGCATATTCGAACACCGCCGGATCGCACTGGTCGCGCACCTGCAGGACATAGCGACCATCGACCAGGACGACGGCGCGGTGGCGCAGCACGATCGCCAGGCCGGCGGACCCGGTGAAGCCGGTCAGCCAGGCGAGACGCTCGGCGTGTGGGGGGACATATTCGCCCTGATGCTCGTCGGCGCGGGGGATCAGGAAGCCGGCGAGCTCGCGCGCTTGCAGCTCCGCCCGCAGCAGCGCGACCCGCGCGGACCCGAACGCAGGATTGGCGGAGGTGTCAAAGCTTTGGAACATTTCGGGTTTCCGGCACGGGCGTGAGTGTTTCACATCAGTTCAGCACGAAAGCCCCCGGCGCCACAAGGGCGTGGCTCCCATGCGCCGCGATCGTTCCGGATCCCGGCGTCCGCCCGACCGGGACAGGCGCCGGGGGACGCGGTCCGGCCGGTCAGCGGGACAGGCCGTCGAGGGCGAGGACGAGATCGCGGAAGTGGTCGCCGCGCAGCTCGAAATTGCGATACTGGTCGTAGGAGGCGCAGGCGGGCGACAGCAGCACCACCGGATCGGCGCCGGGGCGATGGTCGGCACAGGCATCGGCGCTGGCGAGCCGCACGGCTTCGGCCATGGTGCCGGCGATGACGGTCGCGGCCTTGCCGTCGAGGGTGGCGGCGAATTCCTCGGCGGCGACGCCGATGAGATAGGCCTTGGCGATGCGCGGGAAGAACGAGGTGAGCGAGGTGATGCCGCCGGATTTCGGCTTGCCGCCGGCGATCAGGTAGATGCGTTCGAACGAGGCCAGCGCCTGGGCAGTGCTATCGGCGTTGGTGGCCTTGGAATCGTTGACGAACTGCACCCGGCCGATCCGCCCGACCAGCTCCATGCGGTGGGCAAGGCCGGGGAAGGTCCTGAGCCCGGCCATGATGGTGCGCGGCTCGAAGCCGAGGGCGCGCAGGGCGGCGCTGGCGGCGGCGGCGTTCTGGGCATTGTGGGCGCCGCGCAGGCTGTCGATGCCGGTGAGGTCGCCGATGACGGTGGCGGCGGCGGTCGAGGCCTCGACGATGTGGCCGCGATCGGCATAGACGCCGTGGGCGACCGGCAGGTGGTTGGAGATGCGCACGACGGCGACGCCGGTCTGCTCGACCCGGTCGGCCATGGCCGAGGACAGCGGATCGTCGATGCCGATGACGGCGGTGCGGGCGCCGGCGACGAGGCGCTGCTTGATCGCGGCGTAGTTCTCCATGGTACCGTGGCGATCGAGGTGATCCTCCGACAGGTTCATGTGGATGCCGACGGTCGGATCGAGGGTCGGCGTGGTGTCGATCTGGAACGACGAGCACTCGACGACGTAGTGGCGGCCGGGCTGCGGCGGTTCGAGCGACAGTACGGCGGTGCCGATATTGCCGCCCATCTGCACGTCGCAGCCGGCGGCGCGCAGCAGGTGGGCGATCAGCGCGGTGGTGGTCGACTTGCCGTTGGTGCCGGTGATGCAGACGAGCGGCGCGTCGGGGCAGGTGGCGCGGCGTTCACGCACGAACAGCTCGACATCGCCAATGATCTCGACGCCATGGGCGCGGGCGAGTTCGACAGACCAGTGCGGCACGGGGTGGGTCAGCGGCACGCCGGGGGCGAGCACCAGCGCGGCGATGGTCGACCAGTCCTCGGCGCGCAGGTCGCGGACGGCGATGCCGGCCTCAGCTGCCTTCAGGCGCGAGGCCTCGCCGTCGTCCCAGGCGACGACATCGGTGCCGCCGGCGACAAGCGCCTGACACGAGACGAGGCCGGAGCCGCCGAGGCCGAAGACGGCGACACGGCGACCGGCGAAGACGCGAACCGGGATCATGGGGCAGCTCTCAGCGCAGCTTGAGGGTGGAAAGCCCGATGAGGGCGAGGACGAAGGCGATGATCCAGAAACGGATCACCACTTGCGGTTCCTTCCAGCCGAGCTGTTCGAAATGGTGGTGGATGGGCGCCATTCGAAAGACGCGCTTGCCGGTCAGCTTGAACGAGGCGACCTGGATGATCACCGAGGCGGCTTCGAGCACGAACAGGCCGCCGATGATGGCAAGCACGATCTCGTGCTTGGTGGCGACGGCGATGGCGCCGAGCATGCCGCCGAGCGCCAGCGAGCCGGTGTCGCCCATGAAGATCGCCGCCGGCGGCGCATTGAACCACAGGAAGCCGAGGCCGGCGCCGATGACGGCGCCGCAGAGCACGGCGAGCTCGCCGGTGCCGGGGACATGGTGGATGTCGAGATAGCGGGCGAAGACGGCGTTGCCGGAGAGATAGGCGATGAGGCCGAAGGAGGCGGCGGCGATCATCACCGGGACGATGGCGAGGCCGTCGAGGCCGTCGGTGAGGTTGACGGCATTGCCGGCGCCGACGATGACCACGGCGCCGAAGATGACGAAGACGTAGCCGAGATAGATCAGCGTGTCCTTCAGGAACGGCACGGCGAGGGAATAGGACAGTTCGGCATTGCCGACGGCGGTGACGGCCCAGACGGCGGCGCCGGCGATGAGGAACTCCAGCGCCAGGCGCTGACGGCCGGAAAAGCCCTTGTGGCTCTGCTTGGTGACCTTCAGGTAGTCATCATAGAAGCCGATGGCGCCGAAGCCGAGGGTGACGACGAGGACGATCCAGACATAGGGATTGGAGAGGTTGGCCCACAGCAGCACGCTGACCAGCATGCCGGTCAGGATCATCAGGCCGCCCATGGTCGGGGTGCCCTTCTTGGCGAGGTGGGTCTGGGGGCCATCCTCGCGGATCGGCTGGCCCTTGCCCTGCTTGACGCGCAGGGCGCTGATCATGGTCGGGGCGAAGACCAGCACGAAGAGCAGGGCGGTGAGGGTCGCGGCGCCGGTGCGGAAGGTCTGATAGCGGAAAACGTTGAACAGGATGAACTGGTTGGCGAGTTCGCCGAGCATGTAGAGCATCGTGTCGTTTCTCCGCTCAGGTCGTTGGGCAGGCGGCCTGCTGTTTCGAGCGAAACGACTGGCGCTGGATGCCTTTGAAAACGCTGGATATTCCAGGCCGGCCGGATGCCCGCCCGCCGCTACTTACTCATTCACCAGGGCCGCGCTGGCCCGGCGACGGACGTCGCGACTCCGGCCCGATGTCGCCGGCCCGATGCTGCTGGTTCGCGCATCGATCCCGTCGCCGCTGCCCCGACATGCCGAATACGGCGCGACTTGCGGCGAATCAGGGGCAACGCGCGGCTCAAACGGCTTTTTCCCCCGGTTCTACCGGTTGCGCATAGCGCTTTTTCAGGGCTTCGACCAGTTGGAAGGTTTTGGTGCCGTTGGAGCCCTTGATCATGACGGTGTCGCCGGCGCGGATGTCGGCGAGCAGATCTGCCTCGATCTCGCCGGCGCGGTCGGCGGCGGCGGCGCGGATGTCGTCGGGGACTGCCTGCCAGAGGGCGCGCATCAGCGGGCCTACGCAGTAGAGCCGGTCGACGCGGGCGGCGGCGAGCGGGCCGGCGAGGTCGGCGTGGAGGCTGGCGCCGTCGGGGCCGAGTTCGAGCATGTCGCCGAGCACGGCGATGCGGCGGCCGTGCAGGCCGACATGGGCCTGGCCGAGCAGGGCGATGGCGGCGCGCATCGAGGCGGGGTTGGCGTTGTAACTCTCGTCGATCAGGCTGGCGGTTCCGTTGGCGAGGGAGAGGGAATGGCGCTCGCCGCGACCTTTGGGGGCGCCGAGTTCGGCCAGCGAGAAGGCGGCGCGGGCAAGGTCGGCGCCGACGAGGGCGGCGGCGGAGAGCACGGCGAGGGAATTGAGGACGAGGTGGCGGCCGGGGGCGCCGAGCTTGTAGGTCATCGGCGTGGCGAGGATCGATGCTGACACCGACGAGCCGTCGGGACGCAGGGCGCAGTCCTCCAGCCGGCTGTCGCAGCCGGCTGTCTCGCCGAAGCGGACGATGCGGGCGCCATGGGCGGTTGCGGCGGCGAGCAGGATGCCGGCGCAGGGGGCATCGGCGTTGATGACGGCGGCGCCGCCGGGTTCGAGGCCGGTGAAGATCTCGGCCTTGGCCTCGGCGATGGCGTCGATGCCGGAGAAGTGCTCGAGATGGACCGGAGCGATGGTGGTGACGATGGCGACGTGGGGGCGAACCATGGCGACGAGCGGGGTGATTTCGCCCGAATGGTTCATGCCGATCTCGAACACCGCATAGGTGACGTCGGCGGGCATGCGCGCCAGCGTCAGCGGCACGCCGATGTGGTTGTTGAACGAGGCGACGGCGGCGTGGGTCGGGGCCTGATCGGCGAGCACGGCGCGCAGGGCTTCCTTGGTCGATGTCTTGCCGACGGAGCCGGTGACGGCGACGATGCGGGCATTGACACGGGCGCGGGCGGCGCAACCGACGGCCTCCAGCGCCTTCAGCGTGTCGGCGACGACGACATAGCGGCCGCCGGCCGGCAGGGTCGGGAGCTTGTCCTCGCTGACGAGGGCGCAGGCGGCGCCGGCGCCAAGGGCGCGCTCGACATAGGCGTGGCCATCGGTCTGCTCGCCGGCGAGGGCGACGAAGGCATCGCCGGGCTTCAGCGTGCGGGTGTCGATGGAAATGCCGAGGATGGCGGCAGCCGGGGCGCCGACGATGCGGCCGCCGGCGGCGGCGGCGAAGGCCTCGAGGGTCCAGAGCGGTGCGGTCATGGGGCGTCGGTTCCCGGGAGGCAGGCGCGGGCGGCCTCGTGGTCGGAGAAGGGCAGGGTGACGAGGCGCGGCTTGCCGGTGGCGTCGCGGATGACGGCGCCGGACGCATCGCGCTCGGCGACGATCTGGCCGGGCTCGTGGCCCTTGCCGGCGATCATGACGATGTCGCCGGCGCCGGCCATGGCAATGGCGGCGCGGATGGCCTCGGCGCGGTCGCCGATCTCGATGGCGCCGGGAGCGGCGGCGAGGATCTGGCGGCGGATCTCGGCGGCATCCTCGGAGCGGGGATTGTCGTCGGTGACGATGGAGACGTCGGCGCCGTCGGTGGAGATGCGGCCCATCATCGGCCGCTTGCCGGGGTCGCGGTCACCGCCGCAGCCGAAGACGCTGATCAGGCGGCCGGCGGCGAAGGGCTTCAGCGCGGCGAGGGCCTTTTCCAGCGCGTCGGGCTTGTGGGCATAGTCGACGAAGACCGGGGCGCCGGCGGCGTTGGAGCCGACATATTCCAGCCGGCCGGAGGCGCCCTTCAGGGTTTCGAGCGCCTTGAGCGCGGTGGCGACCGGCACGCCGGCGGCGATGGCGAGGCCGGCGGCGACGAGGGCGTTCTGGACCTGGAACGTGCCGAGCAGCGGCAGGTCGACGGCGAACTCGCCCTCGGGCGTGGCGATGGTCAGCGACTGGCGCCAGCCATTGGCGCGGTTGGCGACGAGGCGCAAGGTCGCGCCGGCCGTGCCGACGGAGATGACCGGATGGCCGTGGGCGGCGGCGACCTCGGCGGCGCAGAGGCCTTCCAGGCTGTCGACATCGATGACGGCGGGGGCGGCGGGCGGCAGCAGTGTATCGAACAGCCGCAGCTTGGCGGCGAGGTAGTGCTCGACCGTCGGGTGATAGTCCATGTGATCGCGCGACAGATTGGTGAAGCCGGCGGCGGCGATGCGGACGCCATCGAGGCGGCGCTGGTCGAGGCCGTGGCTCGAGGCCTCGATGGCGACATGGTCGTAGCCGTCGCGCTTCAGACCGGCGAGCAGCTCGGCGAGCGTGATCGGATCGGGGGTCGTCAGGCTGCCATAGGTCTCGCTCCTGGCGGTGACGATGCCGATGGTGCCGAGGCTGGCGGCGGGGCGGCCGGCGAAATCGAAGATCTGGCGGACGAAGGCGGCGACCGAGGTCTTGCCCGAGGTGCCGGTGACGGCGACGATCGTCGACGGCTGCGCGCCGTGGAAGCGGGCGGCGAGGACGGCGAGCCAGTGGCGTGGGTCGTCGACGGCGATGACCGGGATGGCGACGTCGCCGAGGTCGTGGCCGGTGCCGATCAGGGCGGCGGCGGCACCCCGGGCGGCGACCGCCGGCACGAAGCTGGCGCCATCGACGCGGGTTCCGGGCAGGCCGGCGAACAGGCTGCCGGGTCCGGCGGCGCGGCTGTCGGAGGTCAGCGCGGTCACCTCGACATCGGCGGCGGGATGGCCGGGCGGGATCAGTTCGGGCGCGAGCGCGGAAAGACGCATGGGGCCATCCGGGGTAGGATCGGGCTTGGCTCGATCCGGGGGAAGCGACATCCGCCGACGGGATCGGGCGGATCAGGCCGGCCCGGACCGGTGACGGTGGGCTTGCCTTGCCATACGCGGGACGTTCGACGCAACTCCTCCCGGCGGGAGGTAACGGTCAATTGGCGACGAGGGTCGGCTGAACCTCGTCGAGACGCGGCATGACGCCGAGCATCGGGGCGATGCGGCGGATGATGTTGGCCAGCGTTGGGGCGGCGTTCATCGAGGCGGTGGCCGAGCCGACGCCATCCTCGGGCTTGGGCTCGTCGACGACGGTCAGCACGACATATTGCGGATTATCCATCGGGAAGGCGGCGAGGTAGGAATTGAAGCGCTTGTCGCCGTCATAGCCGCGACCGGTGATCTTTTCCGCCGTGCCGGTCTTGCCGCCGACAACGTAGCCGGCGACGTCGGCGCGCCGGCCGGAGCCCTGGACGTTGTTGAGGCGGAACAGGTAGCGCATCTGGTCGGAGGTTTCCGGGCGCAGCACCTGGACGGCGACCTTCTCGGCTTCGTCGCGCGAGCGCTTGTAGAGGGTCGGCGGCAGGTACTTGCCGCCATTGACCACGGCGACGGCGGCGGCGGCGGTGTGCAGCGGCGAAACGGCGATGCCGTGGCCGAAGGACATGGTGGCGGTGTAGATGTCGGAGAAGCGGTGCGGAAAGCGCGGCATGGCGGTTTCCGGCAACTCGACCGGCACGTGCTTGTGGAAGCCGAGGCGATCGAAGAACTCGAACTGGTTCTGGGCGCCGACGCGCATCGCCATGCGGACCGAGCCGATGTTCGAGGAATAGATGAAGATCTCGGGCAGGCTCAGGACGCGGTTCTTGCCGTGGAAGTCGGAGATGCGCGACGAGCCGATCGCCAGCTGGCCGCGGGCGTCGAAGCTTTCGGAGAAGCGGACCTTGCCGCTGTCGAGCGCCATGGCGGTGTTGAACACCTTGAACACCGAGCCCATTTCGTAGGCGTCGGCGGTGGCGCGGTTCATGCGCGACTTTTCCTGGGACTCGGCGCGGTTGTTCGGGTCGAAATCCGGATAGGACGACATGGCGATGATCTCGCCGGTGCGGACGTCGATGACGATGCCGACGGCGGCGAGGGCGCGGTAGCGGTCCTTGGCGCGGGCGATCTCGTCGCGCACCACGTGCTGGACGCGCAGGTCGATCGACAGGCGTTGCGGTTCCTGCGGCATCTCGCCGGCAAAGCCGGCGGCGCGCAGATCGGCGACGCCGGTCTTTTCGTCGATGTATTTCTCGATGCCGACGATGCCGGCATTGTCGTCGTTGACGGTGCCGAGGATGTGGCCGGCGACCGGGCCGCCGGGATAGAAGCGGCGGGTTTCGGTGGCGAAGGTCAGGCCGGGGATGCCGAGGCGGTGGATCTTGCGGCGCTGCTCGTCGGTGATCTCGCGCTTCAGCCAGACGAAGCCGGCGCGGCTCGCCAGCTTCTTGCGCACCGGCTCGGTGCCGAGTTCGGGGAAGACGGTGACGAGGGCTTCCTGGGCCTCGTCGACGTCGATGATCTTGCGCGGCTCGGCGATGAGCGAATAGGCCTTGATGTCGGTGGCCAGCACCTCGCCATTGCGGTCGACGATGTCGGGGCGGGTGGCGACGAGGTTCTTCTGGGCCTTGGCGAGGGCGTCGGTCTGCTGGTCGCCGGCGATGCCGAACATGACGAGGCGGCCGATGACGGCGCCGTAGCACATGGTGAACAGCATCATGCCGATCAGCACGCGGCCGCGCGGCCGCTCGACCCTGAGGGCGATGGGGCTGGCGCGCGCCGGCTCGGGCGGGGCCTCGTAGTCGAAGCCGTCGATCGGGCGGGGCGGGTGCGGGCGTCGCAGCAGGGCAAACAGGTTCATGATCGTCCCCCTCAACGCAACAGTTTCAGCAGCGGGTCGTCGGCACGCGGCTCAAGGCTGCGCGGCAGCGGGCTGGCGGGCCGCTCGCTGACCTTCTTCGGCGCCGTCGCCGCGCCCTGGCTGCCGGAGATCGAATTGGTGACCAGCGGTCCGGACGGCATCGGCACGATGCGCTTGGCGGCGCTCGCCGTGGTCGTCGTCGCGGCGGAGGGCGACGGACCGGCGATCGAGCCGGTGATGGTCGGCTTGGCCTGGGGAATGATGTTGGGGATCCAGGCCTCGCGCTCGGCTTCCGGCTGGTTGGCCTCGGGCGGGCGCATGGGAATGTCGTCGATGGCGGCGATCTGCTGCGGCTCGACGCTGGAGAGTTCCAGATAGGACTGGAACTTTTCCGTCAGGCTCTGGATGCGGCCGGGCTGGGTCAGCACGCTGAATTCGGCGTGGAATTCCTTGGCCAGCTGCCGTTCCTGGGCGATCTTGCGCTCGAGCGCGTGGACCTCGCCGGCCTTCACCTCGGCCTGATGCTTGAGGTGATAGACGTAGGCCGCGCCGCCGAGGGCGGTCGAGATCAGGAGGACGTTGAGCGCGCGCCACATGGGTTCAGGCCCTCCCCGGGCGAGCTTGGTGCAACTCGGGCACGCCGAGGGCCGCGCGGTCGAGGCGGCGGGCGGGTGCGTCGGTGCGGATGGCGGCCCGCAGCTTGGCGGACCGGGCGCGCGGATTGACGCGGGCCTCGGCATCGCTGGCGGCGAGGGAGCCCTTGGCGGTCAGGCGGAAGGTCGGCGCGGGAATGTCGGTCTCGGGCGCGTGGCGCGAGCCACCGGCGCGGTCCTTGGCGCGGTCGGCGAGGAAACGCTTGACGATGCGGTCCTCGAGCGAATGGAAGGTGACGACGACGAGGCGGCCGCCATCGACGAGCACGCGTTCGGCGGCGGCGAGGGCGTCGGCCAGTTCGTCGAGTTCGCCGTTGACGTGGATGCGCAGCGCCTGAAAGGCGCGGGTCGCCGGGTGGATGTCGCCCGGGCGGCCGCCGACGACGCGGCCGCAGAGTTCGGCCAGCGCGCGGGTGGTGTTGAACGGGGTGGCGTCACGGTCCTGGATGATGGCGCGGGCAAGGGCGTTGGCGCGCTTTTCCTCGCCGTAGAGCCAGAAGATCCGGGCGAGGTCGCGTTCGGCATAGGTGTTGACGACGTCGGCGGCGGTCGGGCCGTCGGCGGCCATGCGCATGTCGAGCGGGCCGTCGGCGCGGAAGGAAAAGCCGCGTTCGGCGCGGTCGAGCTGCATTGAGGAGACGCCGATATCAAGGACGACGCCGTCGACCGGGGCGCGGCCGAGGGCCTCGAGATGCTCGTCGAGTTCGCCGAAGCGGCCCTGCACCAGGGTGAGACGGCCGGCCATCCCGGCCTCGAGGGCGCGGCCGGCGGCGATGGCGGTCGGGTCGCGATCGACGGCGATGACGCTGGCGCCGCGGGCGAGGATGGCGCGGGTATAGCCGCCGGCGCCGAAGGTGCCGTCGAGATGGGTTTCGCCGGCAGCCGGGGCGAGGCTGGCCAGCACCTCGTCGAGCATCACCGGAATGTGGGGGGCGGAACCGGTCGCGGCGGCGAGCGTCATGGCGTGCCTCCGCTGGCGGTCCGGCCGCGCGCCTGCAGCAGCGCGGCGGTGCGGGCGCGGGCGTCGGCCTCGAAGCCGGCGAAGCGCTCGGGCGACCAGAGCTGGAACTTGCCGCCCTGGCCGACGAAGATCACCTCGTCGACGATGCCGGTGGCGTCCTTGATCCAGCCTGGCAGGCCGACGCGGCCCTCGGCGTCGAGGGCAAGGATCTCGCCGGCGCCAAGGAGGGCGGTGGCGACCTGGTCATGGTCGAGGGACAGGGGATCGAAGCCGCCGACGACGGCGTCGATGGAGTCGATCAGCGCCTGGCCGCCGGCCTCGATCGCCGGGTGCCAGAGCGACTGGACGCAGTAGAGACCCTCGAAGCCGGACCGGCCGGCCACGGCGCGAAACGGCGCCGGGACGGAAACCCGCCCCTTCGCGTCGACGCGCTTGGCATATCGGCCGAGGAACCGATCCATCCACTTCTCCACCGGCGACATCCGGCCGGTCAGCGGCGAAAACTCCGCCGGGCGGGCCGAAGGCGTGAAACTGCTCGTCCGCCGAATGCCTTCGCGCCGATGCGCGCGCTGGACGGCGGACCCCGGCGACATGGACAAACGAAAAGGCGACCGACGCCGAACCGGGGCGGTTCGGTCGGGGACGCTTGATCGATGCACACGCAAGAGCGCTGGGATATCTTGGGATAACATGGGGCCATATGGGCGTCAATGGAAGCGGCCATCCGAAGCGGATTGCCGGCCATCGTCGTCGAAGATGATCAGAGCCCCTTCGTGGTTAACGCTCGGTTCACAAGATCGCGCCACTTTGGATGGGATTCCCCGGCAGGGCGGCGCGGTCTAGAACGGGCCGACACAGATTCGCTTCGGGGATGGGATCGATTGACGTCGCGAGCGCGAGGAAAGCGCGAGCGCGGCGCCATGGCGTCTCAAATCGGAACACGATCGGACAGCGAGGCCGCCCTGTGGATAACGGGGGCGGCCATGGGGGATGGAAATGGTGAAGGCGGCCAAGCATGTCGCGGTTCTGATGGGCGGATGGGACGCGGAGCGGCCGGTCAGCCTGAACTCGGGCGGACAATGCGCCGACGCGCTGGAGCGGGCGGGCTACCGGGTCAGCCGCATCGACGTCGACCGGTCGATCGGCAAGCGGCTGGAGGAACTGCGTCCGGACGTCGCCTTCAACGCCCTGCACGGGCCGTGGGGCGAGGGCGGCGCGGTGCAGGGAATCCTGGAGACGTTGCGGGTCCCCTATACGCATTCGGGCATCCTCGCCTCGGCACTGGCGATGAACAAGGAGAAGGCGCGGGCGGTGTTCAAGGCCGGCGGACTGCCGATCGCCGACGGAAAAGTCATGTCGCGCCATGAGGTTGCTCGCGCGCATCCGATGAAGCCGCCCTATGTGGTCAAGCCGATCGCCGAGGGGTCGTCGTTCGGGGTGATCATCGTGCGCGAGGGGCGCTCGCATCCGCCGCAGGAGCTGGCGGCGCGGGACTGGCGGTTCGGCGAGGAGGTTCTGGTCGAGCGCTATGTGCCGGGCCGGGAGCTGACCTGCGCGGTGATGGGCGATGTGGCGCTCGGCGTCATCGAAATCGTCACCTCTGGACAGGTTTTCTACGACTACGACGCAAAGTACGCTCCGGGCGGATCTAAACACATTCTTCCCGCTGAAATTTCACCGAATATTTACCAGTCTATCCAAAAGCTTGCACTGAGGGCTCACGAGGCGCTCGGCTGCCGGGGCGTGTCGCGGTCGGATTTCCGCTTCGACGACCAGGGCAACGGCCAGGGCGAACTGGTGATCCTGGAAACGAATACCCAGCCGGGGATGACCCCGACGTCGCTGGTTCCGGAAATGGCGGCTCACGCCGGCCATACGTTCGAGGAACTGGTCAGTTGGATGGTGGAGGACGCAAGTTGCGATCGGTGATGCCACAGGATGGACGGCCCGCTGGGGCGCCGGAGACGGGAATGCCCTCCGGCATTTCGGTCGTCGGCCGCTTCGTGCGTCTGGGACGTCGTCTGGTGGGCGTCAACGACGCGATTTTCTCACGCCTGCCGAAGTTCGCGCCGACGCTCGGCGCGGCCGGCCTGATCACGGCTTCGGTGGTTTACGGGCTGATCCTGTCGAAGCAGGGCTGGCCGCTGGTGGAGGGGATCACGGTCGGTGCCGGCTTCAAGCTGGAAAAGATCGAGATCGTCGGTTTCCAGGAAACCAAGGTCAAGGAAGTGCTCGGCCAGATCGGCGTGCGGGAGGGCCAGTCGCTGCTGCTGATCGATGTCGACGAGGCGCGGGCGCGGGTGGCGCAGGTGCCTTGGGTCGAGAGTGTGACGCTGCGCAAGCTCTATCCGGGGCGGCTCGTTGTCAACATGACCGAGCGCCAGCCCTATGCGCTGTGGCAGGTGAAGGGCGAGGTGTCGATCATCGACGCCACCGGCCACATCATCACCGCGCTCGACAGCCAGACCCACGCGATGCTGCCGCTGGTGGTGGGCGACGGCGCGGCGGAACGGGCCAGCGAGGCGGTGGCGCTGATGGACAGCCAGCCGGAGCTGCGCGGCCGGGTGCGCGCGGCGGTGCTGGTGGCCGAACGGCGCTGGAACCTGATCACCATCGACGGCGTCGAGATCCGACTGCCGGAAGCCGGGGCGCTCGCCGCCTATGCCAGGGTTGCCGAACTCGACCGGTCGAAGCAGGTGCTGGCGCGCGACATCGTCGCGATCGACATGCGCGTGCCGGACCGGGTGTCGCTGAAGCTCTCCGATACGGCGGCGGAAGCCCGCCGCAAGGCGATCGAAGCGCGTCGCACCAAGAAGGGGACCGACGCATGAGCCGTTCGAAGGATCCCGAGACGATCAAGCGGATGAAGCCGCTGTCGACCCGGCGCGAGACGCTGGTGTCGGTGCTTGATGTCGGCTCGTCGAAAGTCGCCTGCCTGATCGCGCGGCTGACACCGCGCGAGCCTGATCAGATCCTGCCGTGGCGCACGCACGACATCGAGGTGCTGGGCTACGGCATGCAGCGGGCGCGCGGCATGAAGTCGGGCGTGGTGATCCACCTCGAACAGGCCGAACAATCGATCCGCCTGGCGGTGGAAGCCGCCGAAAGAATGGCCGGACTGACCGTCGAATCGCTTATCGTCAACCTGACATGCGGGCGACTGCATTCGGAAGGCAGCAAGGGCGCGATCGCGCTCGGAGGCCGCGAAGTGAGCGAGGCCGACATCAAGCAGGTTCTGGCGGAAAGCGGGCTGCGTTCCGGCGCGCCCGACCGCTCGATCGTGCACTCGGTGCCGGCCGGCTTCAGCCTGGACGCGGCGCGCGGCATCAAGGATCCGCGCGGCATGGCCGGCCAGACGCTGGGGGCCGAGCTGCATGTGGTCAGCGCCGACACGGCGCCGCTGCGCAACCTCGAATATTGCGTCAACCGCTGCCATCTGGAAGTGGCGACCATGGTCGCCTCGCCCTATGCGGCGGGGCTGGCGACGCTGGCCGACGACGAGGCCGAACTCGGCGTCGCCTGCGTCGACATGGGCGGCGGCACGACGTCGATGGCGGTGTTCGCCGATGGCCAGTTCATCCATGTCGACAGCATTGCCGTCGGCGGCCACCACGTCACCACCGATATCGCCCGCGGGCTTTCGACCCGGTTCGCCGATGCCGAGCGGATCAAGACGCTGCATGGCTCGGCGCTGCCGTCGCTGGCGGACGACCGCGAGATGATCGCGGTGCCGCCGGTCGGCGACGACGGGCACGACATGATGCAGGTGCCGAAGGGAACGCTGACGCGGATCATCCGGCCGCGCATCGAGGAAATCCTCGAAATGGTGCGCGACCGGCTGGCGCAATCCGGCCATGCGGGCCGGGTGGGCAAGCGGGTGGTGCTGACCGGCGGGGCGAGCCAGCTGACCGGCGTGGTCGAGGTGGCGCGGCGGATCCTCGGGCGGACCGTTCGCCTCGGGCGACCGCTGGGGATCGCCGGGTTGCCGCCGGTGGCGAAAGGGTCTGCCTTTGCCGCGGCGGTGGGTCTGCTGATCTATCCGCAGGTGTCGCAGATCGAGCATTTCGAGACCCGGCCGCACCGGGTCGCGCTGACCGGAACGGGTGGGTACTTCAACCGGCTCGGGCAGTGGATCAGAGAGAGTTTCTAGGATCTTGCGTCTCGCGGGCGTCAGGCGGCGCCGGCGGGACGACACGAATAGCAACGGTCGCGAACCGGGTATTTTTGACGCGACGGGTTTCAAGCAACGGGACAGGGCGGGAGCCGCGGGCGCGGATCACGACCGATTCCAACCGTTCCGCAGGACGCGGCCGACGACGACGAGGACAAAGAGGTAACCCCATGAGCCTGCAACTGAAGATGCCGGACATCCGGGAGCTGAAGCCGAGGATCACCGTGTTCGGTGTCGGCGGCGCCGGCGGCAATGCGGTCAACAACATGATCACGGCCGGGCTCAAGGGCGTCGATTTCGTCGTCGCCAATACCGATGCCCAGGCGCTGACCATGTCGAAATGCGAGCGCATCGTGCAGATGGGCGTCGCGGTCACCGAGGGCCTTGGCGCCGGTTCGCAGCCGGAAGTCGGCGCGGCGGCGGCGGAGGAAGTGATCGACGAGATCAACGACCACCTGCAGGGCTCGCACATGGTGTTCATCACCGCCGGCATGGGCGGCGGTACGGGCACGGGCGCGGCGCCGGTGGTGGCGCGGGCGGCCCGCGACATGGGCATCCTGACTGTCGGCGTGGTGACGAAGCCGTTCCACTTCGAGGGCCAGCGGCGGATGCGCATGGCCGACCTCGGCATCACCGAGCTGTCGAAGAGCGTCGACACGCTGATCGTGATCCCGAACCAGAACCTGTTCCGCATCGCCAACGAGCGCACGACCTTCGCCGATGCGTTCTCGATGGCCGACCAGGTGCTTTATTCGGGCGTTGCCTGCATCACCGACCTGATGGTCAAGGAAGGCCTGATCAATCTCGACTTCGCCGACGTCCGCTCGATCATGCGCGGCATGGGCAAGGCGATGATGGGCACGGGCGAGGCGACCGGCGAGAAGCGGGCGATGGCGGCGGCGGAAGCGGCGATCGCCAACCCGCTGCTGGACGAGACGTCGATGCGCGGCGCGCGCGGCCTGTTGATCTCGATCACCGGCGGCAAGGACATGACGCTGTTCGAGGTCGACGAAGCGGCGACCCGCATTCGCGAGGAAGTCGACAGCGATGCCAACATCATTCTGGGCGCGACCTTCGACGATGCGCTCGAGGGTGTGATCCGCGTGTCGGTCGTGGCGACCGGCATCGACCAGATCGAGGGCCAGGTGCAACGCCCGGACCCTCGCATGGCCGAGATCGCGAGCCGGGCTAAAGCCACGGTCCGGCCCGTCGAACCGGCTCGCCCGGCGCCTGTGATGACGGCGCCGCGCATGGAAACCGCCCCGGTTCCGGCGCCGCAGCCGGCGCGGGTCGAGGCGGCTCCGGCCGCCGTGGCTCCGCGCTACGAGGCTCCGGCCCCGGTGGCGCCGACGACGGCGTCGCTGGCGCAGCTGACCGCCGAGATCGCCCAGTCGCGGGCGGCGATCGAGGCGCGGATCGAACAGGCCTTGGCGATTCCGGATCCGGCGGCGGCGCTGGAAGCGGCCTTGCTGGAAGAGCCGGTGGATCTGCCGAACTTCATCCAGGCGCCGGTGCAGCAGCCGGCTCCCGCGCCGGTGGCCGAGGCGCCGCGCTATGCGGTGGCCCCGCCGCAGCCGGCCCCGGTGCAGCAGCCGGTCCAGCAGGCGCCGGTCTATTCGGCGCCGCGCGAGGACATGCGCAACATGCCGCGGATTCCGACCCGCGAGGAGTTCCCGCCGATCGCGCAGAAGCAGTTCGAGCCGCCGCATGCCCAGCAGGCGCCCGGCCCGATGAGCATGCTGCGCCGGCTGACCAACAACCTGACGGGACATGGGCATCGCGACGACGTTGCGGCGGCGCAGCCGACCCAGCCGCGCGAGCCGAGCTTCCAGCAGGCCCCTGCCTCGGAATTCAGCAAGCGGGCGCCGATGCCGGCGCCGCGTCCCGAGCCGCAGGCGCGGTCGGCGACGGGCAATCTCGACGCCAATGGCCGGCAGCAGCCGCGCTTCGCCGGCGAGGACGACCAGTTGGATATCCCGGCCTTCCTGCGGCGTCAGGCCAACAACTGACGCGGCCACGATCGGCGACAATCAAGACCCCCGGAGCCTGGCTTCGGGGGTTTTTCGTTGCCGATGCCCGGCAGGCTTGACGCGACCGGCGTGGCTTGATGGCGGGAGTGCGGCGGAACGACGCAGGAGGGCGGCGGCTTTTGCGCTGAATCAAGCGGGCTGGATTCGCGGTGCGCCGGGCGTTTCGAGCGTGCGGCGCAGCACACGCAAAATTACGAAATGTTACATGGAATTGAACCGATATAATTCACATTTTATCAACATTTACAGGTGCTTAATTAATCTATCACACCGGTAACAAACTGTAACCGAAGGTGATTTTGTGAAAGGGGACGACGCAACTATGGTCCCCCAACGCAAAGACAAAAGGCCTTGTGCGTTGGCGTTGGTTGAGTGATTTGACCGACAAATAACGGCGCGAAAAAGGCCGGCGGCCCGGATTTCGGATCAGGGTCGTGAAAACGAGGTTGGATACATGGCGCGCACCAGCGGCACTCTGCAGACGACGCTCCGGGCTCCGGTTTCACTGACCGGCATCGGGGTTCACTCGGGGCTTCCGGTTTCGGTCACGCTGCATCCCGCCGATCCCAATACCGGCATCACCTTCCTGCGCACCGAGCTCGCCCATGGCGGCGAGGTCGAGATTGCGGCGGACTGGCGCTCGGTGGCGGCGACCGAACTCTGCACCGTCATCGGCGACCCCTCCAAGGCGACCGTGGCGACGATCGAGCACCTGATGGCGGCGCTGCGCGGCCTGATGATCGACAATGTCATCGTCGAGATCGACGGCGCCGAGACGCCGGTGATGGATGGTTCGTCGGCGGCGTTCATCGACGCGATCGATCAGGTCGGCATCGTCACCCAGTCGGCGCGCCGGCGCTACATCAAGGTGCTGAAGCCGATCCGGGTCGAGGCCGGTTCCGGCTGGGCCGAGCTGCGGCCCTATGACGGCACCCGCTTCGAGGTCACCATCGAATTCCCGATCGATCTGATCGGCAAGCAGACCTTCGCCGCCGACATGACCCCGGCGGTGTTCCGCAAGGACCTGTCGCGGGCGCGGACCTTCGGCTTCGTCAAGGATCTGGAAAAGCTGATCCCGCTCGGCCTGTGCCGCGGTTCGTCGCTGGAAAATTCCGTCGCCATCCGCGACGACCGGGTGCTGAACCCTGAAGGCCTGCGCTATGTCGACGAGTTCGTCCGGCACAAGGCGCTCGACGCGGTCGGCGACATCGCCCTGTCCGGCGCGCCGATCCTCGGGCTGTTCCGGTCCTATCGTGGTGGCCACCGCCTGAACTTCCAGACGCTGCAGGCGCTGTTCGCCGATGAAACCGCGTGGACGCTGGTCGACGGCGCCGTGGCGCGGCGCGAGAGCAGCTCGAATGCCGAACTCGGGTCGAGCATGGCGGCGCCGGCTTTCGGTCCCAACCGCGCGGCCTGAGGGCCGAGGCGAGCGAATCAAGAGATCATTGCGGCGCGCGGGCTCGAGGCCTTGCGCGCCAAATGTTTGTTTGAACGACGTTTCCCGACGGCGCGTTGCGTTGTCGCCGGCGCGGTGCCACACTTTCGCGGCAATGACGCGCGATGCGGTGGCGCGGCGGTTCGGTTTCGGCTACAAACCGCCGACGGTGCTTTTTTGCCCCGGCTTTCCGGCTGCGGCGTGACCCCGAGAGTTTTTGATGATGATCGATAGCGGCCATGGGATCGATAGCGGGTTTGGGCGTTTGATGACCGGCTTGCTGGCGCTTGTCCGGAGGTTCGGTGCCGGGTGGCGCGGGATCCTGGCGGTCGGGGTGATGTCGTTGGCGCTGGCCGGCTGCGCCTCGCAGTCGGACAAGGAAGACGTCACGCTCGATTCGACGCCGCCGGAGCAAATGTACAACGAGGGTCTTGCCCTGATGAACGAGGGCAAGTTCACCCGGGCGCTGAAGCGTTTCGAGGATCTTGACCGGACCCATCCCTATTCGGACTGGTCGCGCAAGGCGATCCTGATGCAGGCCTATTCGTCGCATCAGGTCGGCGCCTATACCGACTCGATCTCGGCGGCGAAGCGCTACATCACGCTGTATCCGGCCAATGAGGACGCGCCCTATGCGATGTTCCTGATCGGCGAGGGCTATTTCAAGCAGATGCCGGACGTGTCGCGCGACCAGGACCTGACCAAGCGGGCGCAGGCGGCGTATCAGGAGATCCTGCAGCGCTATCCGCAGTCGTCCTATGCCGGCGAGGCGCGCAAGCGCATCGAGATCACCCGCGACCAGATCGCCGGGCAGGAGATGTTCGTCGGCCGCTACTATCTCGACAAGCGGCAGTATCTGGCGTCGATCAACCGCTTCAAGACCGTGGTGTCGGAGTATCAGACCACCCGCCATGTCGAGGAAGCGCTGGCGCGTCTGGTCGAGTGCTATTTCGCCCTCGGCGTTGCCACCGAGGCGCAGACGGCGGCGGCGGTGCTGGGTCATAATTTCCCGGAAAGCCAGTGGTACAAGGACAGCTACAAGCTGCTCGCGTCCGGCGGCCTGGAGCCGCGTGAGTCGGGCGACAGCTGGATTTCCAAGGCCTTCAAGGGCTTCAAGGTTTTCTGATCGAAACGGCCCGGGACCGCCATGCTCGCCTCGCTCACCATCCGCGACATCGTTCTGATCGAGCGGCTGGAAATCGACTTCGCCAGGGGCATGACCGTGTTGACCGGCGAGACCGGGGCCGGCAAGTCGATCCTGCTTGACGCGATGTCGCTGGCGCTGGGCGGGCGCGGCGACGGTACGCTGGTGCGCCATGGCGCCACGCAGGGGCAGGTAACGGCGGCGTTCGATGTCGCCGGCGATCATCCGGCGCGCAAGATCCTCGCCGACAACGACCTTTCCTCCGATGGCGACGTGATCCTGCGGCGGGTGCAGACGGCCGACGGGCGGACGCGCGCCTTCGTCAACGACCAGCCGGTCGGCGTGGCGATGCTGCGGGAGATCGGGGCGAAGCTGGTCGAGATCCACGGGCAGCATGACGATCGCGCCCTGGTCGAGCCGACGGAGCACCGGCGCCTGCTCGATGCCTATGGCCGGCTCGAGGTCGACGTCGTGTCGGTCGGCGAGGCGTGGCGGACCTGGCGGGGTGCCGAAAAGGCGGTCAAGGACCACAAGGCGCGGATCGAGGCGGCGCGGCGCGAGGCCGACTATCTGCGCTCGTCGGTGGAGGAACTGGGCAAGCTGAAGCCGAAGGCGGGCGAGGAGGTCGATCTTGCCGCCCGGCGGACGCGGATGCAGCAGGCCGAGAAGGTGGCAACCGACATTGCCGAGGCGGTGGATACGCTGAACGGCAACGGCTCGCCGATCCCGACGACGATCGCGCTGTGGCGACGGCTGGAGCGCAAGGCCGGCGGCGCCGGCGACCTGATCGGGCCGGCGGTGAAGCCGTTGGCGGCGGCGGTCGATCAGCTGGAAGAGGCGCGGCAGGCGCTGGAGGTGGCGCTGCGGGCGACCGAGTTCGATCCGCGCGAGCTGGAGCGGGTCGAGGAGCGGCTGTTCGCGCTGCGCGGCGCGGCGCGCAAGTTCTCGGTGACCGTCGACGGGCTGGAGGCGCTGCGGACGCGGATGACGCGCGATCTCGCCGATCTCGATGCCGGCGAGGATCGCCTCGGCAAGCTCGAACAGGCGTCGGTGCAGGCGGAAGCGACGTTCCGCGACCGGGCGCAGGCGCTGTCGAAAAAGCGGCAGGCGGCGGCGCGGGCGCTGGAGGCGGCGGTGCAGGGCGAGTTGCCGGCGCTGAAGCTGGAGCGGGCGAAGTTCATCGTCGAGATGCGCGCCGACATGGCTGAAGCCGGCGGCGAGGGCATCGACGTGGTCGAGTTCTGGGTGCAGACCAATCCGGGCACCCGGGCCGGGCCGATGATGAAGGTGGCGTCGGGCGGCGAGCTGTCGCGGTTCCTGCTGGCGCTGAAGGTGTCGCTCGCCGATCGCGGCTCGGCGCCGACGCTGGTCTTCGACGAAATCGACACGGGCGTCGGCGGAGCGGTGGCGGAAGCGATCGGCTCGCGGCTGGCGCGGCTGGCGGAGACGGTGCAGGTGTTGTCGGTGACCCATGCGCCGCAGGTGGCGGCGAAGGCGGGATCGCACCTGTTGATCATGAAGGAACTGGTCGATGCCGAGCGGGTGGCGACCCGGGTGGTGGCGATCGAGGGCGGCGGGCGGCGCGAGGAAATCGCGCGGATGCTGGCCGGCGCGACCATCACCGACGAGGCGCGGGCGGCGGCCGACCGGTTGATGGGGCCGGTCAATTGAGGTTTGCGGGCGGGGCGCTGGCGCGCGGGCTCGTCCGGTCGTTCGATGCGCGGCCGCCATCGGCGGATGCCGGGTTCACCGCCGGCGATATCGGCCTGATCCTGGGGCTGTGGCTGCTCACCCGGTTGGGGCTCGCGGCGATCGCGCTTATGGTTGCCGGCGGAGACGCGGCCGAGATCGGGGCGACGCTGTGCCGGTTCGACTGCCCCTGGTATGTGGAAATCGCCGCGTCCGGCTATGACGAGGAGGTTCGGCGCTGGCCGAACTGGATGGGGGCGAACTGGGCGTTCTTCCCGGCATTGCCGCTGCTCATCGCCGGGACGTCGCAGCTGACCGGGCTTGCCGGGACCTGGGCCGGGATCGCCTGCGCGCAGGTGCTGGCGCTGGCGGCCTATGGGCTGATGTTCGTCTATGTGCAGGATTTCGCCGACAAGCCGACGGCGCGGGCGGGCGTGGTGCTCTTGGCGCTGTCGCCGTTCGCGGTGCATGGATCGGTGCCGATGTCGGAGGCGGTGTTCGTGCCGCTGTTGATTGCGGTTTTCCTGGCGGCGCGGCGCGAGGCGTGGGGCGTGGTGGCGCTGGCGGCGGCGGCGCTGTCGGCGACGCGGACGATCGGCGTGCTGGTGGCGATCCCGCTGGCGCTGATGGCATGGCGGCAGTTCGGCCTGTGGCGGCTGTTGCGACTGGCGCCGGGCACGGAAATGGCGGTGCTGGCAATCGCCGCCAGCGGCCTCGGGCTCGCGGCCTTCATGCTGCATCTTGACTGGGTCGCCGGCGACGGGCTCGGCTTCAGCCACATTCAGGTGGCGTGGAACCGTGCGTTCGTCGCGCCGTGGACGACGGTGTTCACCGCGCTCAATCCGCTGACGGCCGAGCCGGGCTGGTACATCTATGACGGCCTGAACCTCCTGGTGACGCTGGGCGCGCTGGTGCTGGTGGCGGCGGCGTTCCGCGTCGGGCTCGGGCCAGAGGCGGTCTATGTGACGGTGGCGATCCTGATCGCGCTGACGACCGGCAAGACGACGAGCCTGCCGCGATTCATCGGGGCGATGGCGCCGCTGGTGGTGCCGGTGGCGATCTGGGCGCAGGCGGGCGGGCGACTGGCGCCGGTGGCGATCGGTTCGGCAACGCTGGCGGCGGTGGTCGCCTGGCTGTGGTGCGCGGGGGTGGGCCTTGTCATGTGATGCGGCGGACCGGCGGTCGTTTCGCGGCTGGCTGGCCCTGCTCGGGCTGGTGGCGCTGGCGGGCTTTTATGCCTATGTGCTGACGCTGGTGCGCGGGCGGACGTTCGACGAGGGCTATCGGCGCACCTTCATGACCCGCGAATTCGCCATCAATCCGCGCGCCGACGGCCATGGTCCGGCCGGCGGGCTGGGCCTCGACATCGGCACGCGGATCGATCTTGTCGCCGAACGGCGGTTCCACGAGCGCTTTGCCTGGACGCGGACGCGCGAGGACGGGGCGTTCCTGATCGGGGCGAGCGGGCGGCTGTTCTTCGCGCTTGGCGATGCGCGCGGCGCGGCCGGACGGGCGCATCGGCTGGAGCTGGACTTGCACTGCGACCTGCCGGCGGCGGTCGAGGTTCGGATCGCGGTCGACGGCGTGGCGGTCGGCGCGGTGACGTGCGGCGCCGGGGCGGCGCGGGCGACGTTCGAACTGCCGGCCGGGACGATCGACGCACGGCGGTTTCACGAGATCGCGGTGGCGCGGCCGGTGGAGACGCTGGCGGAGCGACTGGCGACGGCGACGGGATTGCGGGCGCGGGCGCTGGAAGTCCGGGCCATGCGGCTTGATGCCGTCGATCCGCCATGATCGCGCTGTTGATCGGCGACGAAAGCCGGTAAGCCTGTCAGTGCCGTTTTCCAGAAATCGAGCCGATGATCCAGAGTCTTCTCAGCCGCTTCGAGCGCAGTCCGCGCGACCCGCGCCCCGGACCGATCTTCCGGGCCGAGGATCTGGCGTTGATCGTCGGCGTCTACGCGCTGTCGCGGCTGGCGCTGATCCTGGTTGCCTGGCTGGCATCGCTCGGGGTCGGCGGGGTCGAGCCGTTTGCGCCGAATGATCCGTTCGACACGCTGGTGCGCTGGGATTCGCGCTGGTACATTGAGATCGCCGAGATCGGCTATCACGCCGAGGCGGGGGCCTGGCCGACGGGTGACGGTACCAACTGGGCGTTCTTCCCGCTGCTGCCGCTGCTGATGATCGGCCTCAGGGCGGTGACCGGGATCGGTGGCGTGGCCGGCGCGCTGATCGTCACGCATCTGGTGTTCCTCGGGACCTTGCTGCTCTATTTCGCCTATGCGCGCGAGTTGTTCGGACGCGCCTTCGCGCGGCATGCGGTGGTGCTGTTCGCGCTGTGGCCGTTCACGGTGCATCATTCGGTGCCGATGTCGGAGAGCGTGTTCGTGCCGGCGACGATCGCGACGCTGTGGCTGGCGCGGCGCGGGTCGTTCCTGTGGGCGGCGCTGGCGGCGGCGGCTCTGTCGGCGACGCGGGCGGTGGGGCCGTTCGTGGCGTTTCCGCTGCTGGCGATCACGGCGCGGCGGTTCGGCTTCTGGCGGGTGATCAGCGTGCAGCCGGGGACGGAACGGGCGGTGACGGCGCTGGCGGCCTGCGGCATCGGCGTCGGGCTGTTCATTCTCTACATGCATGCCCATACCGGCGACGGGCTGGCCTTCACCCATGCGCAGGTCGCCTGGTCGCGGCAGTTCAAATGGCCGTGGATGACGATCCTCGACGAGCTCAACCCGGCGATCCTGCCGCTCGACTGGCTCGCCTACAACTTGTTTAACCTGCTGGTCGTGGCGATGGCGGTCCTCCTGGCGTGGCGGCTGTTGCGGCTGCGGCTGGGGGCGGAGGCGCTGTTCGTACTGATCGCGGTGGCATTGGGGCTGACCGCCGGGCAGACGACCAGCCTGCCGCGCTTCATGGGATCGATGGCGCCGCTGGCGCTGGCGGTCGCCAGCCTGACGCTGACGCACCGGCGCCGGCGCTGGGCGATCGGGATTTCCGCCGTACTGGCGCTGCTCGCCGCCTATGGCTGGTGCGTCGAAACCATCTACGTGATGTGAGGGCGTGAGGATGACCGGCTATTTCAAGCGCACGCCCCTCGGCTGGAGCCTCGTCGGCCTGCTCGTCGCCATCGCGGCGTTCTATCTGCATGTGGGCTGGACGGTGAAGACGACGACGTTTTCGGAGGCCTATCGGCGGACGTTCCTGACCGGCGAGTTCGCGGTCTATCCGCAATCGACGGAATTCCGCCCGCGCGACGGGCTGGAATACCGGCCGGGCAAGGTGATCGAGATCGCCGAAAAGCCGTCGCGCTGGTACCTCTCCCGCTTCGAATGGTGGCGGTTCAACCCGTCGGTTCCGTATCTGAAGGGACTGGAAGGGCGGCTGTTCATGTCGATTCCGGCGGAGGCACGCGCGCCCGGGCGGCCGCATCGGTTGCGGCTGGAATTTTCCTGCCGGATGCCGCCGGGGCGCGAAACCGTGCTCGACATCAGCGTCAACGGCACCGCCGTCGGCGATGTCGCCTGCGGCGAGGGCGCGGCGGTGTTCGAGACGGTGCTGCCGGCGGGGCTGTT
>JAEULV010000087.1 GCA_016793065.1 Hyphomicrobiaceae bacterium | reverse complement strand
CGCTGCCATCGGCGTGGAAAGCCTGACCAGGCACGAAGGCGACCTTTTCCGTCTCGATGGAGCGGGCGAGCAGCGTCGCGCCGTCCATGCCGGCCGGCAGCGTGACCCAGACAAACATGCCGCCTTCCGGCTTCGTCCAGGTGACACCATCCGGCATGTATTTCTGGAGCGCAGCAAGCATGGCGTTACGGCGGGCGCTGTAGGCGGCGCGGATCTTGGCAACCTGCGCCTCAAAACCGCGCTCGGCGACATGCGCCACGGCCATCTGGTTGATGGTCGAGGAATGCAGGTCCGCCGCCTGCTTCATCAGCACAAGCTTGCGGATGACGGGGGCTGCCGCGACGATGTAACCGACGCGCAGGCCGGGCGCGAGCGTCTTGGAGAAACTGCCGCAATAGATGGTCCGCGCGGCATCGATACTGCCCTTCTGGGCAATTTCGAGCGCGAGAATCGGCGGCACGGCCTCGCCGTCATAGCGCAGGGACTGGTAAGCGGCGTCCTCGATAACAGGGATATCCAGTTCTTCCGCCAGACCGAGCAGCTTTTCGCGACCGGCACGGTCGACCGTTTCGCCGGTTGGATTGGCGAAGTCCGCAGAGAGATAGGCGAACTTGACGCGGCCGCCGGCCTCCGCCGCCGTGGCGCGGTAGGCGTCCGGCGTACGATTGCCCGAAAGGTTCAGCCGGTCATAGGTCGGCTCGTAGGCATTGAAGGCCTGGAGGGCGCCGAGATAGGTCGGCCAGGTCACGAGTGCGGTGTCCTTCGGCGACAGGAACAGCTTGCCGAGATAATCGAGCCCCTGTTGCGAGCCGGAAACGATGAAGACGTTATCGGCCGAACAGGCGATGTCGAGCTTGCCCATTTCTCCGGCAAGCCATTCGCGAAGCGGCTTGTAGCCTTCGCTGACGGAATATTGCAGACCGGCGGCAGCGCCCTCACCGGCAAGGATGTCGGCATAGGCGGCGGCGAAGTCTTCCTTCGGGAACAGTGCCGGATCAGGAATGCCGCCTGCGAACGAGATGATGTCGGGCCGCTCCAACAGTTTCAGCAGTTCACGGATTTCGGACGCCTTCATCCGCGACGCGCGCGTTGCGAAGGCCTGTTCCCATTTGAACATCGGGGTTTCCTCGGGCTTGTTGTTTGAATGCACCTCATCATGGCGCCGTTTTTATGTCAATAATGCTGACCTAAATATTCGCACCAAGAGAAGCACCGCACGACCCAAGTTTTCTTGCGGTTTTGTTCTCGCCGGAGCACCTGCACTCCAGCGACCATTTCACGCGCTGACCCCACTCACGTGGTGCGGTCGCCGTAGAGACTGAGCAGCACAAGCATGGCGATACTGCCCAGGATAAAAAGATCGAACCAGGCGAAGTATTGGACAATGGTGGTCATTGCACGATCCTCCTGACAACTGAACGAAACACTTGCGTATTTTGTTCCTGTTTGCCACATCAGGCAAGCGTATTACTTGCTGCACCGCAATAGAATGGGAGGAGGCACCGCATTATTTCAGTTTACCTGAAATAAAAGACCGGGCGGAAAACCGCCCGGCCGGTCGCTCTGCACGGGGTGCAGGTGCTATTAGTTGACGGCCTTGTCGACCAGCTTGTTCTTGCCGATCCACGGCATCATGCCGCGCAGCTTGGCACCGACTTCTTCGATCTGGTGCGAGTCGTTGCTGCGGCGGATGCCCTTGAAGCGTGCGCCGCCGGCCTTCCATTCCTGCATCCACTCGGAGGTGAACTTGCCGGTCTGGATGTCCTTGAGGACGCGCTTCATCTCGGCCTTCGTCTCGTCCGTGATGATACGCGGGCCGGTGACGTATTCGCCCCACTCGGCCGTGTTGGAGATCGAGTAGTTCATGTTGGCGATACCGCCTTCATAGATCAGGTCGACGATCAGCTTCACTTCGTGCAGGCACTCGAAATAGGCCATTTCCGGGGCATAGCCGCCCTCGACCAGGGTTTCGAAGCCGGCGCGGATCAACTCGACCAGACCGCCGCAGAGGACGACCTGCTCGCCGAACAGGTCGGTCTCGCACTCTTCCTTGAACGAGGTCTCGATGATGCCCGAGCGGCCGCCGCCGACGCCGCAGGCGTAGGAAAGCGCCACGTCGAGGGCATTGCCGGTGGCGTCCTGGTGGACGGCGACGAGGCACGGCACGCCGCCGCCGCGCTGATATTCGCCGCGCACGGTGTGGCCCGGGCCCTTCGGCGCGATCATGATCACGTCGACGGTCTTCTTGGCCTCGATCAGCGAGAAGTGGACGTTGAGGCCGTGGGCGAAGGCGATCGCGGCGCCATCCTTGAGATTGTCGTGGATGTGGTCGCGATAGATGTCGGCCTGCAGCTCGTCCGGGGTGCACATCATGATCAGGTCGGCCCAGGCGGCGGCCTCGGCGACTTCCATCACCTTCAGGCCTTCCTTCTCGGCCTTGGCGGCGGAAGCCGACCCCTTGCGCAGCGCCACGGCGATGTCCTTGACGCCCGAGTCGCGCAGGTTGAGGGTATGGGCATGGCCCTGCGAGCCGTAGCCGACGATGGCGACCTTCTTGCCCTTGATCAGATTAACGTCGGCATCCCGGTCGTAATAAACGCGCATTGTCCTTGGTCCTTCCTGTGCTCCCCGGGCACGCTTTCGCGGCCCGCGGCGGCGGGCGTTTCGGTTGGCCGTGAGAAACGCCAGTTGCGGCCGAAAATCAAGGGGGAGGCCCATGCGAATTTGGCGGGGTCGGGCAGGCAAGGTTGGGCGGTAGCCGCGCCCCGTCGCCAATGTCGCGCGCCGCGATGGTGGCAGCGATTTGCCTCCCGGCCGTCGCCGATCGCCTCCCGGCCCTCCCGTCAAAAACCCGACATGTCAGACATCCGACACATATACCGCAACGCACAAAACAGAAATAAGCGATAATTTTCAAGAATATAACGTTTGGCACGCCGTTTGCCCATTATCCGGTCATCAGGGACCAGCACAAAGGGCGTGCAACATGATCTCTCTCACCGACAACGCGGTTTCCGCCGTCAAGTCCGCCATCTCCGGCGCCGAGGGCCCGGTGGCCGGGCTGCGCATCATGGTCGAGGCCGGCGGCTGCGCCGGCTACAAATACATGATGGGCTTCGTCGCCGGCCCCGATGACGGCGACGTCGTCGTCGAGCAGGGCGACGTCAAGGTCATGGTCGACCCGGCCAGCCAGCCGCTGCTCGCCGGCACGACGATCGATTTCGTCACCGGCCTCGAGGGCTCGGGCTTCACCTTCAACAACCCCAACGCTGCCTCCAAGTGCAGCTGCGGCAAGTCGTTCGGCTGAGCCGCCCGACCGGGAGGCGGCGCGCCGGGGACGGGCACGCTCGCCGCTAAGAGGAGCAAGTGCGATGTGGGACTATACCGACAAGGTCAAGGATTACTTCTTCAACCCGAAGAACGCCGGCGTGCTTGAGGGCGCCAACGGCGTCGGCGACGTCGGCGCGATCTCCTGCGGCGACGCGCTGCGGCTGATGATCAAGGTCGATCCGGTCACCGAGGTGATCACCGAGGCGCGCTTCCAGACCTTCGGCTGCGGCTCGGCCATTGCCTCGTCGTCGGCGCTGACCGAGATGATCATCGGCAAGACCATTCCCGAGGCGATGGCGATCACCAACCAGGACATCGCCGACTTCCTCGGCGGGCTGCCGCCGGAAAAGATGCACTGCTCGGTCATGGGCTTCGAGGCCCTGCGCGCGGCAATCGCCAACTATCGCGGCGAGGAATGGCACGACGACCACGAGGAAGGCGCGCTGATCTGCAAGTGCTTCGGCGTCGACGAGGGCATGCTGGAGCGCGCCATCCGCGCCAACAAGCTGACCTCGGTCGAGATGGTCACCTACTACACCAAGGCCGGCGGCTCCTGCGCCACCTGCCTTGACGGCATCGAGGGCGTGCTCGCCAAGACCAACGAGGCCATGGTCGCCGAGGGCATGATCGAGGCCGACGCCGCCTTCGTCATCGGCAAGGTCGCCCGCCCGGTGAAGAAGCCGGTGGTGCAGATCTCGCCGCTGGCGCCCAAGGCTCCGGCCGCCGCCAAGCCGGTCCTCACCATGGTGCAGAAGATCAAGGCGGTCGAGGCCGCGCTCGAGGAGCTGCGCCCCTTCCTCAAGGCCGATGGCGGCGACTGCGAACTGGTCGACATCGACGGCGACAAGGTGATGGTCAAGCTCTCCGGCGCCTGCGTCGGCTGCCAGATGGCCTCCGTCACCATCGCCGGCGTTCAGGAAAAGCTGATCGAAAAGCTCGGCATGGCCCTGCGGGTCATCCCGGTAAAGGGGCACTGACATGGCGCGTCCGGTCTATCTCGACAACAACGCCACGACCCGCTGCGACGAGCGCGTGGTTTCGGCCATGATCCCGTTCTTCACCGAACAGTTCGGCAATGCCTCCTCCATGCACGCCTTCGGCGCGCAGGTCGGCGGCGCCATCAAGAAGGCGCGCCAGCAGCTGCAGGCGCTGATCGGCGCCGAGTTCGACCACGAGATCGTCTACACCGCCTCCGGCACCGAGGCCGACAACACCGCCTTGCTGTCGGCCCTCGAAACCCAGGTCGGCCGCAACGAGATCGTCACCTCGGCCGTCGAGCACCCCGCCGTGCTGGCCCTGTGCGAGCACCTGGAAAAGACCGGCCGCGCCAAGGTCCACCGCATCCCGGTCGACGCCAAGGGCCGGCTCGATGTCGACGCCTATCGCAAGGCGCTGGGGCCGAAGACGGCGATCGCCTCGATCATGTGGGCCAACAACGAGACCGGCACCATCTTCCCGGTCGAGAAGCTGGCCGAACTCGCCCACGAGGCCGGCGCGCTGTTCCACACCGACGCGGTTCAGGCCGTCGGCAAGATCCCGATCGACCTGAAGTCGACCGAGATCGACATGCTGTCGCTCTCCGGCCACAAGCTGCACGGCCCCAAGGGCATCGGCGCGCTCTATGTCCGTCGCGGCGTCAAGCTGCGGCCGATGGTGCGCGGCGGACACCAGGAGCGCGGCCGTCGCGCCGGCACCGAGAACGCCCCGGCGATCATCGGCCTCGGCGTCGCCGCCGACATGGCGCTGGAGTACATGGCCGAGGAGCAGACCCGGGTGAAGGCCCTGCGCGACCGGCTGGAAAAGGGCCTGCTGCAGCGCATCGGCTCGTCCTTCGTCACCGGCGATCCGGAACACCGCCTGCCCAACACCCTCAACATCGCCTTCGAGTATATCGAGGGCGAGGCGATCCTCCTGTTCCTCAACAAGGAAGGCATCGCCGCCTCGTCGGGCTCGGCCTGCACCTCCGGTTCGCTCGAGCCGAGCCACGTCATGCGCGCCATGAACGTGCCCTACACCGCCGCCCACGGCGCCACCCGGTTCTCGTTCTCGCGCGAGAACACCGACGCCGATGTCGATCAGGTGCTCGACGTGCTCCCCGGCATCATCGCCCGCCTGCGGCAGCTGTCGCCGTTCTGGCAGGGCGAAGGCAAGGCTGCCGCCGAGTTCGCCCCGGTCTATGCCTGAGGCCGGCAGGTCTTGCGCCGGGCACCCGCCGCGAGACCCTCCTCCGCCGCGTTCCGCGTCACCTTCTCCCGCAAGCGGGAGAAGGGAGAGGTGGAGGCGGCGCCCGCCGCGAGACCTAAGCATCGCAGCCGCCCCGGAAACACGAGGACAACATCCCATGCGTGCCAAGGCCCTTCCCGTCATCCTCAACGACACCACGCTGCGTGACGGCGAGCAGGCCCCCGGCGTTGCCTTTCAGCCCGAGGAAAAGCGCGCCATCGCCCTGGCGCTGCAAGCCGCCGGCATTCGCGAGATCGAGGCCGGTACGCCGGTCATGGGCCCCGACGAGATCGACGCCATCGCCGATGTCGTCGAGGCGCTGACCTCGGCCGAGGCCATCGCCTGGTGCCGGATGACCCCGGCCGATCTCGACGCGGCGGAAAAGACCGGCGTCAAGGCTGTCAACCTGTCGATCCCGGTCAGCGACCTGCAGCTTGCCCGCAAGCTCGGCATCGATCGCGACACCGCGCTGAAGCGCATCGACTGGTTCGTCAAGGCGGCGCTCGATCGCGGCTTCTGTGTCAATGTCGGCGGCGAGGATGCCAGCCGCGCCGATCTCGACTTCCTCCGCCGCGCCGTCATCGCCGTCGAGGAAGCCGGCGCCCGCCGCTTCCGCTTCGCCGACACGCTGGGCGTCCTCGATCCCTTCGCCACCCACCAGATCTTCCGCGAGCTGTGCAAGGTCACCGACCTCGAACTCGAATTCCACGGCCATGACGACCTCGGCCTTGCCACCGCCAACACCCTCGCCTCGGTGATGGGTGGCGCCACCCATGCCTCCGTCACCGTGCTCGGCCTCGGCGAGCGCGCCGGCAATGCCGCGCTGGAGGAAGTGGCGATGGGCCTCAGGCAGGCCTATGGCCGCGACACCGGCCTCGACTTCACCCGCCTGCCGGCGCTCGCCGATCTCGTCGCCGCCGCCGCCGGCCGGTCGATCGACGTGCAGAAACCGGTGGTCGGCGAACAGGTCTTCACCCACGAATCCGGCCTGCACGTCGCCGGCCTGCTGCGCGACCCCAAGACCTACGAGGCGCTCGACCCCGCCCATGTCGGCCGCCAGCGCCGCATTGTCCTCGGCAAGCATTCCGGCCTCGCCGCCATCACCCACGCGCTCGGCGAAATCGGCATCGCCATGGACGACGCCCGCGCCCGCATCGTGCTCGCCCGCGTCAAGAGCCAGGCGATGCGCACCAAGTCCGCCATCGGCCTTGCCGAGCTCGCCGCGCTCTGCCGCGACCTGATGCCGGCGGGGACCTGAACGTGACCGACCGCGACGATACCGGAGGCCCTGCCATGGTCGATCTCACGGTTTCTTCCACCCCCACCCCGCCGTCCGCCGCGCCGGACCCCGGCCTCTGGGCGCTGCTGCGCGAGGATGTCGGCTGCGTCAAGGCCCGCGATCCGGCGGCACGCAACACCGTCGAGATCGTCCTGACCTATCCGGGCGTCCACGCCATCATCTGGTTCCGCCTTGCCAATGCCCTGTGGGCGCGCGGCGTCAAGTTCCCCGCCCGGTTCCTGTCGTGGCTCGGCCGCTTCCTCACCAATGTCGACATCCATCCCGGCGCCACCATCGGCCGCCGCTTCTTCATCGATCACGGCGCCGGCGTCGTCATCGGCGAGACGGCGATCATCGGCGAGGACGTGACGCTCTATCACGGCGTCACCCTCGGCGGCACCTCGTGGAAGCCGGGCAAGCGCCATCCGACGCTGGAAAGCGGCGTCCTCGTCGGCGCCGGCGCCAAGATCCTCGGGCCGATCACCGTCGGCCGCGGTGCCCGCGTCGGCGCCAACTCGGTCGTCATCGAGGACGTGCCGCCGGGCATGACCGTCGTCGGCATCCCCGGCAAGGTGGTCAAGGATGCCCGCGAACGCCGCCTGATCGGCGGCCGCATCGACCTGGAACATCACCTGATGCCCGACCCGGTCGGCGAGGCCGTCTCGGCGCTGATCGACCGCATCGGCTTTCTCGAGGCCCGCGTCGACTACCTCGCCCGCAAGCTCTCCGCCCACGAGGCCGGCGCCGAGAACGCCGCCGCCGAGGTCGAGCGCACCTATATCGACGCGATCGGACCCGACGGCCCGATCGCCTGACCACCCGTCGACCCGGCCTTGCCGCCGGCCGCACCACCGGACAGCGCGCCGCGCGCGCCAGGGAGAAAGCACATGTCGATCGTCGCCAAGCTCAAGTCGCTGTCCGCCGCCGAGGAATTCTTCGACCTGCTCGGCGTCGACTATGATCCCAAGGTGGTCTCGGTCGCCCGCCTGCACATCCTCAAGCGCATGGGCCAGTTGCTCGCCTCGTCCGACCTCGACGGCCTCGACGAAGCCGCCTCCTTCGCCGCCGCCAGGGATCTGCTGACCAAGGCCTATGCCGATTTCGTCGGCTCGACCCCGATCGAACAGCGCGTCTTCAAGGTGCTGAAGGACGCCGTCGCGCCAAAGAAGCCCGCCGGCTTCGTGCCGCTGAGCATGCTGACCGGCAAGGGCTGATCCCCGCCCACGCCGCCACGCCGGCCGAATCCTGGACAAATGCGACGCGCGCGGGCGACTTTCGCCCGCGCCGCCTTGCGTTTGGCCGCGTCGAACCGGCGCGAGCGGCGCCGACGCCGCCAGAAATCCGCCCCGCCCCCTTTCCACGCCGCCGCCGAACCCCTATATTCGTCCTTGCCGTCGCAAGGCGGCTATGGCGATAAACGAACGTTGTAATAGGCCTTTCGGACCCGGGGGCGGTACCCGGCGCCTCCACCCGAGCCCATGGCATCCGGCCCGCAAGGCTGGCGATCGTGGGTTCCGGCGGGGGCGAAATAGGATCGACGAGGGTTGAAAAGGCGAACTTTCGCTCGGCATTGTACCGCCGTTATCGGGCTAAACTATAGTTGCGAATGACAACTATGCTCCGGTTGCCGTCGCCGCGTGATGCGGTGAAGGTATCGGTTTGAAGTCCTGAGGGTCTAGCAGCTCACAGGCGGGGTTCGGAGGTACCTGGCAACAGAAACCTCCACTTCATCCCTCTCTTCGGGCAGGGCCATAGACGATCGCGAGTTCCTTGCGCGGCGCGCCATGTTCCGCTGTCGCCCGGACCGGACCACAAGACCAGGCAAGTTCATGTCCCAGGATCAGATTCGCTACGACGTGCTTGTTCAGGAGGCGCTGAAGAGCGTCGTCCGCAAGGTTCTGACCGAGGTCATGCAGACCGGCCTGCCCGGCGAACATCATTTCTACATTTCCTTCGACACCCAGCATCCGGGTGTGAAGATCTCCTCGCGCCTGCGCCAGCGCTATCCCGACGAAATGACCATCGTGCTGCAGCACCAGTACTGGGACCTCGGCGTGTCCGACACCCAGTTCGAGGTCAACCTGTCGTTCGGCAACGTGCCGGAGCGCCTCGTCGTGCCGTTCTCGGCGGTCAAGGGCTTCTTCGATCCGTCGGTCCAGTTCGGCCTGCAATTCGAGGTGCATCGCGAGGGCGCCGAGGAACGCAAGGAACCGGTGATTGGCGTGCCGCCGGCCCAGTCCTCCGGCGCGGTGCGCGGCCCGGTTTCGGTGACGTCGGCCGCCATCGGCGATGTCGACACCCATCAGGACGCCAAGCCGGAACCCAAGGCCGTTCCCAAGGCCGAGCCGAAGCCCGAGATCGCCGCCGAGGCCCCCAAGGCCGCGCCCGAGGCCGACAAGCAGGACACCGCCGCCGACAAGCCCGCCGCCGCCACCGTCGTCTCCCTCGACGCTTTCCGCAAGAAGACCTGAGCCCGGCACCGGGCTGAAGACGGTCCTGCGCCGCATGCAGACCACTGGTCGCCTCCTCCTTCATGACCGACAAAACCGCGCCCTGGGCGCTGGCGGATTCGATCCGTCGCCTGGTCGGCGGGCCTTGCGCGATCTTTCGCCTTTCGTGTCCCTGAAAGTGGCATCCGCGGTGCGGCGGCGCGCCCAACGTCTGTTGCCAGTCCCTGCGGAAGACCCACATCTCCGGATCAATTCCCGCTTCGGCCCAGTTCCCTCGTCGCAGAGCCTGACGTGGAAAACGGACCGAGCCCCCCCCAATCTTGATTGCAGATCCAACTTGCTCCATCCATGGTTGATGCAAATCGGAGGATGACCAGATTTCGAAAATCAATGTCTAGCGAGTGCGCTTGGCTTTGCTTTGAAAGGCCCGTATTACCCCGCCCAACACCGGACTTTCAGCTACAAGTCGCCACCATGACAATTAAATAACATTAAATGACTGCGGTTTGATGCAAAACGTGACGATGGAGCTACGGATGAACCATGGTCTTAATCGCATGTTAAAAAATTATGCAGTGCTCCCATTGCGTCATGCCGCCAGCGCGGGCTAATGTTCCATTGAATTAATCAATGGTAAAGCATGTCCGATATCCATCCGTCGCCTTGGCAAATGGCGGCGGGTGACGGACGGCACCGGCGGCGGTCGCTGATCGCATCCGGTGACAGGCCGAGGCAGGCAACGGCGGGACCGGCTCACCCGGTCGATGCGGGGGATCCATTTGCCCTGAGATTGCACCCCTGCCATCGGGTGGGTGGCGGGTCAGGCAATCGAATCGGCTGTCCCTCGTGACGTCTTCTGTCAAGGTTCGGATCAGCCCGCGCCGCGTGGCAATGTGGGCTCATGCGTTGACACAAAGGCTCGGACGGCAGGGTCCGAGCGGCGGAGACTTGACATGGCGACGATCGATCTGACTTCCGGGAGTTTCTCCTTCTCCCTGACGGTCAACCCGCAATTCGGCAATGACTTTCTGCATGAGGTCGTCTCCGGTACCGACTATTTTCTTGCAGGTACGTTTCAGGGGCCGGTTTCCCAGGGAAGCTGGACTGTTGATATCTCTTTCGCCAACAGTTTCAACCTGACCTATACTGGGCCTCTCGAGGCCGATGGCCAGACTGGCACCGCAACGGCGATGAGCTATTCCTTCGTTCATCAGCAGGGCCAGAATTCCGGAGCCTTTTCCAACATCAACATCGACATGACGGCGCTCGCCAATATGGATTCGAGCACCCGTAAAAATGCCCTCGACGCCAATCTGCGTAGCTATGACTACACCGTCAACGGAACCGAAGACGGGCAAGTCATTGTCATGACTGGTCTTTCCACCAGCACCACGGTCTATGCCAACGGTGGCGACGACGTCGTGATCACGGACAGCGGCCACGACTACATCGAAGGCGGCTCCGGTAATGATGCCATCGATGCCCGTCTCGGCAACGACCTCGTCTATGGTGGCGACGGCAATGATACGATCGTCGGCGGCGAAGGCGTCGATAAATCCTATGGCGGGGCCGATGACGACCGCTTCCAGTTGATTGCGTCCAGCCTGTCCGCCGGCGAAACCTATGACGGCGGCACCGGCGCCGACGTTCTGGCGCTGACCAGCGGCGGCCTGTTCGACCTGACGCAGGTGACGCTGACCGATATCGAGAGCATCGCCGTCGAAGGCTCCACCGCGACAACCGTCAAGGTTTCCAACCTTTCCGGGCTTCCGGTGATCTCGGCCGAGACCGCTGACACGACCGTCGACATCGTCGACATCACCACCGACCCCGGCGTCGATGCCGCCGAGCGGGTGTTCCGGCTGCTCGAAAACGGCGTCGATACCGTCACCTGGACGCTCGGCGGTGTCGGGCGAACCGCGACGATCGTGGATGCCGATACCATGCGCATCACCCGCGCCGACGGCATCGAGACCGACATCACCTTCGACACCGAAAACCGCATTCGGCTCGATGCCGTCATCACCGATGTCAATGACGTCGCGGCCTATGACCGCGTGGAACTCGTCTATGACGCGAACGGAAAGGTGCAGTTCCGGACGTCGTTCAACGACGACGCCACCGAGACCTTCACCGAATATTTCGATGGTGTCCGGATCCTGACCACGCGGACCGACACTTCGAACCCGGGCGCCGGACCGGCCTGGGCATCGATCACCACCAACTACGAATCGAACGGTCAGATCACGTCCCGGACCGCCCTGATGGACAATGCCACAAGGGTCGAGACCAACTTTTTCGCCGGTGTGCGCACCGACGCCACCCAAACCGACATGTCGGCGAACGGTACGGGCCAGAACTGGCAGACGATACGCGTGACTTACGATTCCGACGGCGTGACCAAGATGACCCGTCAGGTCACCTTCGACAACGGCGTATCGGCGACCAAGTTCTACACCGGCGGCGTAGTCGCCAGCGAGGTGAAATTCGACAATAGCGTCAACGGCACCGCCGTTGACTGGTCACAGATACAGATGAGCTATGACAACTCTGGCGTTCTTGAGGACCTGACGATCTACTACGACAATGGCGGCCGTCGGGAAACCACCTATCAGCAAGGGCAGCTTGTCCTGGACACCAGATATGCCGGGGGCGTCGTGCGCATCACCGGCGGCGCCATGGACAATGTCATCTCGGGCACTGGTGCCGACGATATCATCCGCGCCGGCGCCGGCCATGATACGATCACCTCCCATGGCGGCAATGACACGCTGACCGGCGGCAATGGCGACGACGTCTTTATTTTCGACTCCTTCTTCGGCGCCATCGACAACGATGTCATCACCGATTTCGGCAATGGCGACGACCGGCTCGATCTCCAGGGCTTCGGCATCTATACCGTTGCCGATCTACTGGCGACGGGCGCCGGCCACACGGCGTCTCAGGTCGGAGCTGACACGGTGATCGATTTCGAGGCCGCCGGCTCGCTCACCCTGCGCAACCTGACGCTCGGCAGCCTGACCGACGCCCATTTCATCAATCTGCCGTGATGCCCCATCGGGCGGCCGCTCCACCGGCCGCCCGATCCGACGCGATTTCCCGACTTGACCGGCGCCGCGAACGCCAGTAGGGTCCCCGCCGACATCAGACCTCAAGGGTGAAGACGCGATGACCATCGCTCGCATTCTCCTCGTAAGCACCGGGCGCCCCGCCGTGATGGAGTGATCTCCATCGCGCGATGCACGGTGCGCCCGCTCAGGCTCCCTCCCGGGGGCCTTTTTTATTGTCCCGACTTCCTCTAAACCCCTCCAACTCGACCCTCTGGCCCAGCCACACCGAAGCGCTCAGGGACCAGCCCGCGGAGAAGACCGATGACGCAGATGACCGGCGCCGAAATGGTGGTGAAAGCCCTGCAAGATCAGGGCGTGGATACGCTTTTCGGCTATCCCGGCGGCTCGGTGCTGCCGATCTATGACGAGCTGTTCAAGCAGGACAAGATCAAGCATATCCTGGTTCGCCACGAGCAGGGCGCCGCCCATGCCGCCGAGGGCTATGCCCGCTCCTCCGGCAAGGTGGGCGTACTGCTGGTCACCTCGGGTCCCGGCGCCACCAATGCCGTCACCGGCCTCGTCGACGCCCTGATGGACTCGATCCCGCTCGTCTGCATCACCGGCCAGGTCCCGACCCATCTGATCGGCTCGGATGCCTTCCAGGAAGCCGATACCGTCGGCATCACCCGCGCCGCCACCAAGCACAACTGGCTGGTGAAGCGGATCGAAGACCTGCCGCGCATCCTGCACGAGGCCTTCCTGATCGCCCGCTCCGGCCGTCCCGGCCCGGTGGTGGTCGATATCCCGAAGGATATCCAGTTCGCCCGCGGCGAATATTCCTACCACAAGCTGGCCGAGCACAAGACCTACAAGCCCAAGGTCAAGGGCGACCCGGAAAAGATCCGCCAGGCCGTGGAGATGATCGCGTCGGCCAAGAAGCCGATCTTCTACACCGGCGGCGGCGTCATCAATTCCGGCCCGAAGGCAACCATGCTGCTGCGCGAATTCGTGCGCATGACCGGCTTCCCCATCACCTCGACCTTGATGGGCCTCGGCGCCTATCCGGCCTCCGACAAGCAGTTCCTCGGCATGCTCGGCATGCACGGCACCTACGAGTCGAACAACGCCATGCATGACTGCGACGTCATGATCAACATCGGCGCCCGCTTCGACGACCGCATCACCGGCCGCCTCGACGCCTTCTCGCCCGGCTCGAAGAAGATCCACATCGACATCGACCCCTCGTCGATCAACAAGTGCGTCAAGACCGACATCGGCATCGTCGGCGACGTCGCCTATGTGCTCGAGGACATGATCCGGGTGTGGCGCTCCATGGCGCCGACCCTGGACAAGGACGCCCACAAGGCGTGGTGGGGCGAGATCGATGGCTGGCGGGCGCGCAACTGCCTGTTCTACAAGCCGTCGAACAGCATCATCAAGCCGCAATACGCCATCCAGCGCCTGTATGAACTGACCAAGGGCCGCGACACCTACATCACCACCGAGGTCGGCCAGCACCAGATGTGGGCGGCGCAGTTCTACAAGTTCGAGGAGCCGAACCGCTGGATGACCTCCGGCGGCCTCGGAACCATGGGCTACGGCCTGCCGGCCGCCATCGGCGTGCAGCTCGCCCACCCCAAGTCGCTGGTCATCGATATCGCCGGCGAAGCCTCGATCCTGATGAACATGCAGGAAATGTCGACCGCCGCGCAGTACCGCCTGCCGGTCAAGATCTTCATCCTCAACAACGAATACATGGGCATGGTCCGCCAGTGGCAGGAACTGCTGCATGGCGGCCGCTATTCCCAGAGCTATTCGGAGGCCCTGCCCGATTTCGTCAAGCTGGCCGAGGCCTATCACGGCCACGGCATCCGCTGCGAGAACCCCGGCGATCTCGACGAGGCGATCCTGGAGATGATCAACATCGACAAGCCGGTGATCTTCGATTGCCGCGTCGCCAAGGAAGAGAACTGCTTCCCGATGATCCCCTCCGGCAAGGCCCACAACGACATGATCCTGCCGGACTTCGAAGGCGATACCGGCTCGGTCATCGACGCCAAGGGCCGCCAGCTGGTGTGACCGGCCCACGGGCGGGCGGCAATTCATTCGCCCGCCCGCCTTGCCGATTCAATTGAACTCGCCTGCCGCCGGAACGCTTCCCTGGCGCGGCTCAATGCGAAAGACAGTTCGATGAATACTTCCCACTATCCCAGCGCGACCTATGCCGTCACCATCGAGCGCCGCACCCTCGCGGTGATCGTCGACAACGAGCCGGGCGTGCTGGCTCGCGTCATCGGCCTGTTCTCGGCCCGCGGCTACAACATCGAGAGCCTGACCGTCTCCGAGACCGAGCACGACAAGCACATCTCGCGCATCACCATCGTCACCGCCGGCACCCCGCAGATCCTCGAGCAAATCAAGCACCAGCTCGACCGGCTGGTGCCGGTGCACCGCATCGTCGACCTGACGCAGGAAGGCGACACGCTCGAGCGCGAACTGGCGCTGGTCAAGGTGCGCGGCACCGGCGAGAAGCGGCTTGAGTCGATGCGCCTCGCCCAGGCCTTCGGCGCCAAGATGGTCGACGCCACGCTGGAAAGCTTCGTCTTCGAGCTGACCGGCACCTCCGACGAAGTCGAGCGCTTCATTCGCCTGATGGCCTCCGTCGGCCTCACCGAAGTCGCCCGCACCGGCATCGCCGCCCTCGCCCGCGGCGCCGCCGGCGTCTGAGCCCCCGCCCACCTCCCCAAGCCAGCCGTCGCCCCCGGCTCCCTCCCCCTTTATGGGGGAGGTGGCGGCAACGCCGCCGGAGGGGGTACCCGGCCCGGAGCGCGGACTCAAAGCCCACCCTCCGCGCCACCCACCCCACCCGACGCTCTCGCGCCACCCTCCCCATGAAGGGGAGGGAAATCGGCGGCTCCTCGAACACCACGCCAGCCCCCCTCGACAATCCCGCCCCCTTGGCCTAGCCTCCCGATAAATGTGATCACATTTGCCGCGCTGCTTCGGCGCGTTCCCTTTGCCGGACAAGGATGCCTGCCATGATCGACACCGTGCCCCAATCGGTCGAACAGGCGATCTCCTGGCTGCGCGAATTGCGGATCGACGAGGTTGAGTGCATCGTCCCCGACATGACCGGCATGATGCGCGGCAAGATCGTGCCGCGCGAGGATTTTATCCGCGTCATCGAGGAAGGCGTCCGCCTGCCCGAATTCGTGTTCTTCCAGGGCGTGACCGGCGATACCGCCGACGAAAGCCAGGTGGTCAACCCGCTCGACCGCGATGTCCGCGCCGTGCCGGATCTGGCGACCCTGCGCATCGTGCCGTGGTATGCCGAGCCGACCGCCCAGGTGATCTGCGACTGCTATTTCGCCGACGGGTCCCTCGTCGACTTCGCCCCGCGCTCGGTGCTGCGCCGGGTGATGGACCTCTACAAGGCCAAGGGCCTGCGCCCCGTCGTCGCGCCCGAACTCGAATTCTACCTCATCGCCAAGAGCGAGGACCCGGACCTGCCGTTCTCCGTTCCGGTCGGCCTGTCCGGCCGGCGCGAGGCGGGGCGACAGGGCTACTCGATCGAGCACGCCAATGATTTCGACCACGTCGTCAATCTGATCTACGACTACTGCGAGGCAAGCCGCATCGAGATCGCCACCATGGCGCACGAGGCTGGGCCGGCGCAGCTGGAAATGAACTTCCGTCACGGCGATCCGATCGAACGCGCCGACCAGACCTTCCTGTTCAAGCGCACCGCCCGCCAGGCGGCGCAAAAGCACAACATGGTCGCGACCTTCATGGCCATGCCGCACGAGAACGAGCCCGGCTCCGCCACCCACATCCACCAGTCGATCGTCCGCATCGCCGACAAGACCAACATCCTGTCCAATCCCGACGGCTCTGACTCCGCCAGCCTGATGCACTACATCGCCGGCCTGCAGCGCTATGTGCCGGCCTCGATGAGCCTGTTCTGCCCCAACGTCAATTCCTACCGCCGCATCCGCCGCGAATCCGCCGCGCCGATCAACGTCCACTGGGGCCGCGACAACCGCACCTGCGGCCTGCGCGTGCCGGATTCCGATCGCGACGCCCGCCGGGTGGAAAACCGCGTCATCGGCGCCGATTCCAACCCCTATATCGCCACCGCCGCCACCCTCGCCTGCGGACTGCTCGGGCTGGAGGAACGGCGCGAGCCGGAACCGGTGGTCACCGTCAACGCCCACACCCTCGGCGTCTCGCTGCCGGCCCACCTGCAGGACGCGCTCCTGGAACTCGCCGACTGCAAGCCCCTCGGCCGCGTCCTCGGCGAGCGCTTCGTCGAGGCCTATATCGACGTCAAGAAGCTGGAATGGCGGCTCTACAATCGCGTCATTTCCAGCTGGGAGCGCGAGTTCCTGGTGATGAACGTCTGATCCGGTGCCCTCCGGCATCTGCATGGCCCAAGGGCATTCCTGACGCGAAATTGCCTGCCGCCGGCAGGATCCCCCTCAGGCCGCCTTGCGGCCGATCGTCAGGAAGCCGTGGACGCAAAGCCCGATGACGAGGCCCCAGAACGCCGGGCCGATGCCCTGCACGTTGAGACCGGAGGCCGAGACGAGGAACGTCACCAACGCCGCCACCCGCGTCGGCTCCTCGTCGATCGCCCCCTTCATCGCCCCGCCCAGCGCGCCGATCAGCGCCAGCCCCGCCGCCGCCTCGATCAATGCCGGCGATGAGCGGGTCACGATCGCCACCGCCACCCCGGCCAGCAGGCCGCAGGCGACGTAGCCGAGGCTCGCCACCACCGCGACGCTCCAGCGCCGCGCCGGGTCCGGCCCCGCGTCGGGCCCGGCGCACAACGCCGCCGTGATGGCGGCAAGGTTGATGGTCGGACTGCCGACGACCGCCGTCGCCGCCGACATCGCCCCGGTCGAGATCAACAGCGGCGCCATGCGCGGCCGATAGCCATAGGTGCCGAGCACGGCGTAGCCGGGAATGTTCTGCGACGCCATCGTCACCAGGAACAGCGGCAGCGCGATCGACACCAGCGCCTGCAGGCTGAAGGCCGGCATGACGAACTCGACCGTCGGCCAGACGAAGCCCGGCAGACCGGCGCCGTTGCCGCCGAACCCCATCGCCAGCACCGCCACGACCGCCGCCGCCGGCGCCGCCCATAGGCGAGCGAGCCGCATCATCACCAGCCAGGTGACCAACACCAGCGCCGCCGCCAACGGCAGCTTCGACAGGGCGACGAACGGCGCCAGGCAAAGTTTCAGGATCACGCCGGCCAGCATCGCATTGGCGATCGGCTTCGGGATCATCGCCACCCAGCGCCCCAGCGTTTCCCAAGTCCCGGCGACGACGATCAGGAGCCCGGTGATGATGAAGGCGCCGACCGCCTCGGCGAAGCCCCCCGCCATCGCACCCGTGGTGGCCAGCAGCGCCATGCCCGGCGTCGTCCAGGCGATCGAGATCGGCATCCGCGTCCACAGGCTGAGCCCGGCGCCGACCAGCCCCTTGCCGATGGCAAGCCCGACCAGCGCCGAGGCGATCTGCGCCTGCGAGGCACCGACGGCGGCGAGGCCCTGAATGACGATGGCAACCGAACTGGCATAACCGACCAGTGTCACCATCAGGCCGGCGAGAACCGTGTGGGCTGAAAACGAGGCGCGCAAGGGCAGCATCCGGCAAGGGTGCGAGGGAACGGTCTTGGAGCACGAACCGGCCCGGCTGACCAGCCCCGCCCGGCGAGAGCCGCCATGCGAGCGAGCCACCCCGCCCGGCGAGCGCCGCCAGACGGTCGCCTCAACCGGGAATCCGCAGCACGCAGCGCAAGCCCCCCATCGGGCTCGTCTCCAGCCGCACGTCGCCGCCATGGCTGCGGGCGATGTCGCGGGCGATCGCCAGCCCCAGCCCCGTGCCGCCCTCGTCCTGATTGCGCGCCGCGTCGAGCCGGTAGAACGGCTTGAACACGTTCTCGCGTTCGTCCTCCGGAATGCCCGGACCGTCATCGTCGACCGTGATCGTCAGCCAGCCTTGCGCGTGCCGGCCCGCCGCCGTCACCTTCTCGCCATAGCGGCAGGCATTGCCGACCAGATTGCCGATGCAGCGCTTGAACGCCCCCGGCCGCACCGTCGATTCCACCGGCCCCTCGAACGATACCGCGACCTCGAATCCAGCCCTGTCCGCCTCCGCCCCGATGCTGGTCAGCATCGCCGCGATATCCGTCGGCTGCGCATCCTCGTCGCCGTCGCCGCGAGCAAACGCCATGTAGGCCTCGACCATCGCCTGCATTTCCTCGACGTCGCGCGCCAGTTCCTCGATCTCGGGCGAGGCCGGCATCAGGGCCAGCTGCAGCTTGAACCGGGTCAGCACCGTGCGCAGGTCGTGGCTGACGCCGGCGAGCATGCTGGTGCGCTGCTCGATCTGCCGCTCGATTCGCCGCCGCATCTGGAAGAACGCCTCGGTCGCCTGCCGCACCTCGCGCGCGCCGCGAATCCGCAACCCTTCAACCGGCCGCCCCTTGCCGAAACTGTCCGCCGCCGCTGCCAATTGCTGCATCGGCCGGATCTGGTTGCGCAGGAACAGGATCGCCACGATCAGCAGCACGCTCGACGTGCCGACCATCCAGGCGATGAAGATGTGCCAGTTGGAGGCATAGGTCTGGCTGCGGCGGGCAAACACCCGCAGCGTCCGGTCCTTCATCTGGATGCGGATCTCGACCAGGTCCGACCGCCCGACCGTGTCGATCCAGAACGGCCGCTTGATGATCTGGGCGATGTTGTTCGACAGCTCGTTGTCGAGCAGCGACAGGAACGGCTTCGGCCCCAGCGGCGGCAACGACCCGTCCGGCAGGAACCCGACCGACAGGTTGAGCGATTCGCGCGCGATTCGCGTCAGCATCTCGCCCTCGCTGTCCTGCGGATAGGCTTCCGCCACCAGGATCAGCGCCGCGATGTCGCGCGTCAGCGCCTCCGACAGGCGCGAGGTGACCAATTGCCAGTGCCGCTCCATGAACACATAGGTCAGCACCGCCTGCAGGATCACCATCGGCAGCACCACGATCAGCAGCGCCCGCGCGTAAAGCCCCTTCGGCATCCGGTCGGCGATGGCCGTCAGCGCCAGTTCCACCGGCCGGAACACCGGCTCGACCAATTGCCCGAGCCCTTCGAGAAACCCGATCACCCCGCGCCAGATCGCGCCGCCGACGGCATTGGCCAGTCGCGTCGGCAGGGTCGGTCGGTTCGGCGGCGGTTCGACCGGGCTCATGCGCTCAATCCGTGATCAGGCGATAGCCGATGCCGCGAACCGTCTGCAGATAGGCAGGGTTGGCCGGATCGACCTCGATCTTGCGTCGGAGCCGGTTCATCTGCACGTCGGCGGTGCGCTCCCCCAGGCTGGTGTCGTTGCCGACGATCTCATGGCGCGGGATCGTCGCGCCCGGCTTCTCGGCGAACATCTTCATCAGCTGCCGCTCGCGGTCGGTCAGCCGGATCACCTCGTCGCCGCGCCGCAATTCTTCACGTGCGATGTCGAAGGTGAACGGCCCGAACCGCACCTCATTGGAAAGCCGCGGCTTCGGCGGCGTCTGGTGCCGGCGCAGGATGGCCGAAATCCGCAAGAGCAATTCGCGCGGCTCGAACGGCTTGGCGACATAGTCGTCGACGCCGAGCTCCAGCCCCTTGATCCGGCTCTCCGCCTCCGACCGCGCCGTCAGCATCAGGATCGGCACGTCGGAGGTCTGCCGCAGCGACGCGGTGAATTCCAGCCCGGTCTCCCCCGGCATCATCACGTCGACGATCAGCAGGTCGAAGTCGAACGCCTCCATCAGCCGCCGCGCCTCCGCCGCCGAGGCGGCCCCCGACACCCGATAGCCGTTGTCGCCGAGATAGCGCGCCAGCAGCGTGCGGATGCGCTGGTCGTCGTCGATCACCAGCACATGCGCCGCCTCGTCGGCAACCGGCGGCCGGCCGGCCCCGGGGTCGTCATTCGCCATGCCTCACCTCCCCGCCATCGGCGGCCCCTGCGTCAGGTCTTGCGCGACAGCCGCGACGCCTCGGCGCGGTTGCGTTCGTCGATCACCAGCGTCAGGAAGCGCCGGGCCTCCTCGCCGCCTTGCGGCCCGAGCTGCTCCAGCGCCGCCCGCAGCCGCCGCGTCTGCGGCTCGGCCAGGCTCGCCGCCAGCGCGTGCCCCTTGTCGGTGGTGTGCAACAGCCGCTGCCGCCGGTCGGCCTCCCCCGGCGTCTGCGAGATATAGCCCTCGTCGATCAACTCGCGCAGCACCCGCCCCAGGCTCTGCTTGGTGATCCGCAGGATGTCGAGCAGCTCCGCCACGGTCATGCCTGGGTTGCGATCGACGAAGTGCACGACACGGTGATGCGCCCGGCCGAAATTGAACCGGCCGAGGATTTCATCCGGATCGGACACGAAGTCGCGATAGGCGAAGAACAACAGCTCGATCAGCTCGAACACGGCGCGTTCGTCCGTCGCGGAGTGCGCGCCCGCGCCATCCGAACCGGCATCGATGCCGGACGAACGGCCGGCGGCGGTAGTGACGAAATTTATGTCAGCCATGTTGACATATTTTGCTTCGATTGTTACCAAGAACCCGCCCGCGACGAAACGACGTTAGGCGCCGCGCCGAACCCCGGGATTGCTCCCGGTCTCCGGCCCCGCCACGTTAGGGACTCGAAAGGCGCCATTCGCCCATCGGGACCATATCGGCAGTTTCGCCGCGACGCAAAATTGTCTTGAAGCAATGCCTTCCGCCGGTCGGGAGGGCAACCGGAAAACCGGTTGCGCGGCCGGCAGGGCTCAAAACCATCCGAATGGAGATTACCATGGCCGTCCCCTTCGATCAGCGCGACGGTGTCATCTGGTTCGACGGCAAGCTCGTCGACTGGAAGGACGCCAAAGTGCATATCCTGACCCATGCGCTGCATTACGGGTCGGCGGTATTCGAGGGCGAGCGCGCCTATGGCGGCGAGATCTTCAAGTGCACCGAGCACTCCGAGCGCCTGAAGGAATCCGCCCGCATCCTCGACTACGAGATCCCCTATTCGGTCGAGGAAATCGACGCCGCCAAGCGTCTGGTGCTGGAAAAGAACGGCCAGAAGGACGCCTATATCCGTCCGCTCGCCTGGCGCGGTTCCGAGATGATGGGCGTCGCCGCCCAGTCGAACACCATCCATCTCGCCATCGCCACCTGGGAGTGGCCGAGCTATTTCGACCCGGCCCAGCGCATGAAGGGCATCCGCCTCGATCTTGCCGAGTACCGTCGCCCCGATCCGGCGACCGCTCCGTCGCGGTCCAAGGCCGCCGGCCTCTACATGATCTGCACGATCTCCAAGCACAAGGCCGAGCGCAAGGGCTATGCCGATGCGCTGATGCTCGACTGGCAGGGCCGCGTTGCCGAATGCACCGGCGCCAATGTCTTCTTCATCAAGGACGGCGCCGTCCACACGCCGAAGGCCGACTGCTTCCTTGACGGCATCACCCGCCGCACCGTCATCGACCTTGCCAAGCGCCTTGGCATGGAAGTGATCGAGCGCCGGATCATGCCCGAGGAGATGGCGAGCTTCAACGAGTGCTTCATCACCGGCACCGCCGCCGAGGTCACCCCGGTTTCCGAGATCGGCCCCTACAGCTTCACCCCCGGCAACATGTCCAAGGCCCTCGTCGACGCCTACATGGCCGAAGTGACGCCCAAGGCCTGAGTTGAGCCCGATCGCCCGGCCCTTCGACGGCCGGGCGACCGCCGCTCCAGCCTCGCGAGGCACCCTTCCCTTCATGGGAAGGGCGCGCCAGACACGATCCGATCGGGCACCGGGCGCCCTGCCTGCCGCCCGGCTCGTCGTCATCAGCCTTTATATCGTTTCGATTGATCTTGCTCAGCGCATTTCCGCGGCCTTCGGCGCAGTATTCCCCGATAAGGAAAAAGGGGAAACGTCATGATCAGCAAAGAAGACATCGTCGCCCTGTCCGGCCTCACCCAGGATGAGATCGACGCCATCGCCGAGCATGAACACTTGGCCGACTGCATGGCCGCGACCCTTGGCCAGTACCTCCTGCACATGGAGCACGGCGCCGAGAAGATCCGCGACATGATCGTCGACGACCTGCGCGCCGCCCGCGCCGGCGGCAATCACGAGCACGCCCGCTGCCTGCTGCTGTCGCTGCGGCAATTCCTCCATGACTATCCCGAGGGCCGCCGCACGGCCTGACCGCCCGCGCCCGCCGGCTGCCGGCGCCGGTCTGGCGGGCGGCCGGCCATCGCCGCCCTTGCCCTTCGCCCGCGATCGATGGAAGCTGCCGGAAAGGTGGTTGTTCGTCGGTCGCGGCTTTCCGCGCGGTCGATGCGCCGTCTTTCCAGCAGCGGAGCGCGCGACCATGACCACCGAACCCAGCTCGCCAGCAGCACATCCGCAGGCTTGGCTCACGACCATTGCCGCCGGCGAGGCCGCCACCCGTGGCCGCGCGCCGGCCTTCGCCACCCTGATCGCCCACGGCTCGATGACGGTCGAATATTACGCCCCCGAGGGCATCGACCCGCAACAGCCGCACCGTCAGGACGAGCTCTACGTCATCGCCGCCGGCACCGGCACCTTCTTCAAGGCCGGCGAGCGCCGCCCCTTCGGCCCCGGCGACGTCATCTTCGTCGAAGCCGGCCTCGAACACCGTTTCGAAAACTTCACCCCCGACTTCGCCACCTGGGTCATCTTCTGGGGCCCCGACGGCGGCGAGAAGCCGTAGTCGGGTCAACGCATCCCGATGAGTTGCGACGCAAATTCAACGGGAACACCGCTCAGGTCACCGATCATCGGCTCCGAGCCCATCTGGCCCTCGGCCACGACGATCGAGCGGCCGTTGTTGTTGTCGAACACCCGCCAGAGATCAACCGCATCGGCATAGCGGGGGAAGTTCCGGATCGACCGGGCGAAGCGCCGCATCACGTCCGGTACCGGCACATCGTGTCCGCCTTCGCTGACCCGACGCGCCACCCGGGCCAGACAGGTTTCGACCGAGCGAACGGTAAAGAACAGCAGACACGCCCGATAGCCGGCCAACCGCGCCCGCTCCAGCGTCCGCAGGTGCGTCAATCCCGCAAGCGTCGTCTCGATCGAAAACGACTTGCCATCGGCAATCATGTCCGAGACCCGGGCCAACGCCACCCTCGCGGCGGCAGTCCGCGCCTCGTCCGGCGCCAGCGGCGACAATCCGCGAGCGATTTCGTCCAGATTGATGAAATGCACCGAGCCGGAGACGGTCTTGATATGCCGGAACGCATAGGTCGTCTTGCCGACTCCATTTGGGCCGGCAATCAGCCATATGGTTGGTGCCTGAGACATCACCCCCACCTCGCCGCCGCCCGGTCGTCGACGTCCTTGGCCTCGACCCAGTCGCCGCTGCTGCCGTCGACGCGGTGTTCCTTTTTCCAGAACGGCGCCCGGGTCTTGAGGAAGTCCATCAGGAATTCCGCCGCCTCAAACGCCGCCGCCCGGTGCGACGATGCCGTCGCCACCAGCACGATCAGGTCGCCCGGCGCGATCCGGCCGAAACGGTGGATCGCCGTCAGGCCGGTCAGCGGCCAGCGCCGGCAGGCCTCCCGCGCCGTGCGCGCGATCTCGGCCTCCGCCATGCCGGGATAGTGCTCGAGCTCAAGCGCCGCCAGCGTGTTGTCCTCCGACCGGCAAAGCCCGGTAAAGGTCACGATCGCCCCGACATCGGTGCGCCCCGCCACCAGCCGCGCCTGCTCGGCCGCCACGTCGAACGCCTCGGCCTGCACCCGGATCGTCGGCTCGGCCACCCCGGTCATCGGCTTCAGCCCCCGGTCATCGGCGGAAACAGCGCGATCTCGCGCACGCCCTCGAGCCCGGCCTCGGGCTCCACATGCATCTGATCGAAGGCCACCCGGATCACCTCCGGCTTTTCCAGCGCATAGTCGTATTCCTCGCCGCGCCCCTTCAGCCAGAAAACCAAGTCGCGCGCCGTCGTCACCTCGTCGGGAACCTCGACGGTCTCCTCGGCCTTGCCGATCCGCTCCCGCACCCAGGCGAAATAGCGCACGCTGACGACGCGTCCCATCTCACGGCTCCACGATCAGGTGGCGGATGCCGGCGCGGAAATAGTCATAGCCGGTATAGAGCGTCAGCACCGCCGACAGCCACAACAGTACCGTGCCGATCCACACCGTTCCCGGAAGCACATGCTCGCCCGCCGGCCCGACGATCAGGAACCCCAGCGCGATCAGCTGCGCCGTGGTCTTCCACTTCGCCAGCCACGTCACCGGCACCGAAACCTTCAGATCCGCCAGGAACTCGCGCAAGCCCGAAACCGCCACTTCCCGGCACAGGATCACCACCACCGCGACGACCGACGCCCCGCTGACCGTGCCGACCCAGACGACCATCAACAGCGATGCCGCCACCAGCAGCTTGTCGGCGATCGGGTCGAGCATCCGGCCAATCGCCGATTGCTGCGACCAGGCCCGCGCCAGATAGCCGTCGAAATAGTCGGTGATCGCCGCCGCGCTGAACAGCCCCAGCGCCACCCATCGCGGCGCGTCGCCGGGAACGTAGAAACAGGCGACGACCAGCGGCACCGCGACGATGCGGCCATAGGTCAGGAGATTGGGCAGCGACCAAGTGTGCATGGAGCAAGGGCATAGCGCCGAAATCGGCATTGGCAAAGGGGGGAAGGCCGCAAACAACCGCAAAACCGCCCGGTTATCCCGGCCGGTCTGCCGCGCGGCCAGTTCATGTCGCCGCGATCGGGCGAAATTCAGCCCGCCAGTTCGCGCGACCGCTTCGCCGCCGCCGCCACCGCCGCGCTCATCAACGACGTCAGCCCGCTCGTCTCGTTCATCAGGACTTGCAGCGCCGCATGGGTCGTGCCGTTCGGCGAGGTGACGTTCTGCCGCAGCGTCGCCGGATCGAGCGGCGACTGGTAGAGCAGTTCCCCTGCCCCTTCCACCGTCGCCCGCGCCAGCTGCATCGCGCTGTCGGTGGAAAGCCCGGCGCGACGCCCGGCCTCGGCCAGCGCCTCGACCATGTGGAACACATAGGCCGGGCCAGACCCCGACACCGCCGTCACCACGTCGATATCCGCCTCGCTGTCGACCCACACCACCCGGCCGACCGAGGCAATGAGCGACGTCGCCAGTTGCCGCGCCCGCGGCCCGACATCCTCGCCGGCCGCGACCCCGGTAATGCCCCGCCCCACCGAAGCCGGCGTGTTCGGGATCGTCCGCACGATGGCGCCATTGCCCAGATGCGCCCGCATCCCGGCAATGGTCTTGCCGGCCATCACCGACACCACCAGCGTTTCGGCATCGACCAGCGACCGGAGCCCGTCCATCACCGCGTCGGCGACCTGCGGCTTCACCGCCAGCACCAGCACGCCGGCCGTCAATCCGGCCGGCGCTGCGCCGGCATGGGCGACACCGCGCTCCGCCAACAGCGTCATCAGCTCCGCCGACGGCGTCGGCTCGATCACCACCACGGCCTCGGCCGCCAGCCCGCGATCGAGCCAGCCGGTCAGCATGGCCCCGCCCATTTTCCCGGCCCCGACCAGAACCAGCGGCCGGGCCTTGCCGATCGTTTCGATCATGCTTCGCCCACGGTCTCGAACATCACCATTTCAAGCGATTCCTGCGCCGTCTTGCCGGCCCACACCACGAACTGGAACGCTTGATAATAGCGCTCGCACGCCTCGATCGCGCTTTCAAGCATGCCCTCGACCTGCTTGACGCTCGGCTCGGCGCCGCCCGGCAGCAGCAGGGCGTAGCGGTACATCACCAGCCCTTCCTGCGTCCACAGATCGAAATGCCCGAGCCAGGTCTGCTCGTTGACCAGCGCCAGGAGCCGCATCACCTCGGTGCGGCGCGGATCCGTCACCTTCAGGTCGAAGGCACAGGCCAGATGCAGCGCCTCCACCTCCTCCATCCAGGAGAACGACAGATGATAGTCGCACCACTGGCCGGCGGTCGAAATGGTGATCTCGTGATCACCCGAACGCTCGAACGTCCAATCCTCCAGCGCCGCCACATGTTCGATGACGTCGACCGGGTTGTTGGAGACTTCCGCTTCGATTTCGATCAGGCTCATGATTGTCCTCGCGGGTCCGGAGGGGGCAGGACGCAGGTGCGATACGAACGCACGCGTGATCGCGGGGGCACTGAAATCAACTCTGACAACCACTGTGACATCCGGAACCTGTCCCGACCATAAGCATCTTGCCGACAGATCCCGGCAGACGGACCCGACACACCCGGAAAGGCGGCTGGCCCGAATCTCCGTTGCCTATGAGTATAGGGAGCGATGACTTCCACGCGACAGTGGGCAAATGAGTCGTTCACAGGGAAAGTCGGGAATAAAGTTGAGGCGAGCTTTCGAGAGATGCTTGTCAAACGGTTTCTAGACCAATTGCCCCGAATTCCGGCGGTTTCGAACAACAAAAAGCCCGGGCGCCACGGCCCGGGCCTGTGTCTTCTGGAAGCCGTCGCGACCGGTTCAGCCGACCGCCGGCCCCTCGCCCGCCACATCGGCGATGAGGGTCATGCCGTCCGGCGACTTTTCCCCGCCGGACATCAGCTTGATCAGCTTCGATTCGACCTCGGCAAGCCGCGCCTTCAGCTCGTCGTTCTCGACCCGCAGCTTCGACACCATGTCCTTGACCACGTCGAAATCCTCGCGCTTGACCAGATCGAGGTCGCCGATGAACCGCTCGGCCTGCGACCGCACCACGGTCTCCGCCTCGCGCCGCACCCCTTGCGCCACGCCGGCCGCGTCGGTCATCAACTTGGCGAATTCGTCGAACAGGCGGTTGGTAGTCTGGGTCATGGCGATCACTCTCGTTCCGGCCGCGTCCGCGACCATTTCCTCCGTTATGGGGATCGCGCGACCGCGCCGCAAGAGGCGCGCCCGGCCCGCCCGCGCGAATCGCCGCCCGCCTTTCGCCGCGACGGCCCTCGGCGCGGAAATTCGGCCACCCCGACCGGATTGACGCGCCATCGTCTTGACCTCGCCACAAGCCGCCCCCAAGGTCCGGCCGCGCATCCGCCGTCCCCTGATTTGAGCCCGCCCATGCCGTTTCTCGCCCTGCCGTTTCCGACCATCGACCCCGTGCTGATCGAATTCGGCCCCATCGCGATCCGCTGGTACGCGCTCGCCTATATCGCCGGCATCTTCATCGGCTGGGCCTACATGCGCCTGCTGGTGCGGCGCGAGGCGTTGTGGAACGGCCTTGCCCGCCCGAGCCTCGACCATGTCGACGATTTCATCTTCTGGGCGACGCTCGGCGTCATCCTCGGCGGCCGCATCGGCTTCGTGCTGTTCTACAATCTCGACTTCTACCTTTCCGAGCCGGCCGAGATCGTCAAGGTCTGGAACGGCGGCATGTCGTTCCATGGCGGCTTCGCCGGCGTTGCCGTCGCCGCCGTGCTCTATGCCCGCGGCAAGGGCTTTTCCACCTGGTCGCTGTTCGATCTCGTCGCCGCCGTCGCCCCCATCGGCCTGTTCTTCGGCCGCCTCGCCAACTTCATCAATCAGGAGCTCTGGGGCCGGGTCACCGACGTGCCGTGGGCGGTGATCTTCCCCAATGCCGGCGCCGAGCCGCGCCACCCGAGCCAGCTCTACGAAGCCGGGCTCGAGGGCCTGCTGCTGTTCGCCGTCGTTGTCGTCCTCGTCCACCTGCGCAAGCGCCTCGCCACCCCGGGCTTCCTCGCCGGAACTTTCGTCGCGGGCTATGGCCTTGCGCGCTTCTTCGTGGAATTCTTCCGCGAGCCTGACGCTCAGGTCGGCTACCTCGCCGGTGGCTTCACCATGGGCCAGCTGCTGTCGACGCCGATGATCCTCGGCGGCCTCGCCATCGTCCTTTTCGCAACCCGTCGCGCCCGGCGCGCCGCCCCGGTGACCTGATCCTTGTCAACGCCCGGCCCCTCCCCGCTGGAACTCAAGATCAAGGCGCGCATCCGCGCATTGGGGCCAATGCCGATCCCGGAATTCATGGCGCTGTGCCTCGGCGACCCCGAGCACGGCTACTACATGACCCGCCAGCCCTTCGGCGCCGATGGCGACTTCATCACCGCGCCGGAAGTCTCGCAGATGTTCGGCGAGTTGATCGGCGCCTGGCTCGCCACCGTCTGGGACGCCATCGGTCGCCCCGATCCGGTCAACGTCGTCGAACTCGGCCCCGGTCGCGGTACCCTGATGGCCGACATCCTGCGCACCTTCGCCAAGGTGCCGCAGCTCATCGCCGCCGCCCGCGTCCAGCTGGTCGAGATGTCGCCCCGCCTGCGCGCCGTCCAGGCCCAGACCTTGGCCACCGCCCCGACCCGCGCCCGCTGGCACGACACCATCGCCACCCTGCCCGCCGGCCCGATGCTGCTGGTCGCCAACGAATTCTTCGACGCACTGCCGATCAGCCAGTACATCCGCGTCGGCAATGTCTGGCGCGAGCGCGTCATCGCCCTCGACGCCGCCGACAACCTGACCTTCGCCATCGGCGCCGGCCGGCTTTTCGCCGCCGAGGAGCCGCAAAACCTCAGCGCGGTCGAAGCCGGCGCGATCCTCGAAACCGGTCCGATCGCCACCGCCATCGCCAGCGAACTCGCCCTGCGCATCGTCGAGCAGGGCGGCGCCGGCCTCGTCATCGACTACGGCTATGTCGAGACCACCATCGGCGACAGCCTGCAGGCCGTCGCCAGCCACAAGTCCGTCGACGTCCTCACCCGCCCCGGCGAGGTCGACGTCACCGTCCACGTCAATTTCGAGGCCCTCGCCCGCGCCGCCCGCCACGCCGGCGCCGCCGTCGCCGGTCCGACCACCCAGGGCGATTTCCTCATCAATCTCGGCCTGTTGCAGCGCGCCGGCCGGCTCGGGTCCGGCAAGGACCGCGCCACCCAGGAGCGGCTGCGCTCGGAGGTTGAGCGGCTGGCCGGCCCCGCCGAGATGGGCAACCTGTTCAAGGTGATGGCGATCACGCCGCCGGCGACCCCGGTCAGTGGCTTTTCTTGACGCCGCCCGCGGCGCTTGCCACCCTCGCGCCCGAACCCATGCCTGACACCGCGTCCGATTTGCCGCCCGGAGACCCTCCCATGCAGATTACCGCCGATGCGCTCTCGGCCCCCGGCCTCCGCCACGGCTTCTTCACCCGGGCCGGCGGCGTCTCCAGCGGCCTCTATGCCAGCCTCAACCTCGGCCTCGGCTCCGCCGATGATCGCGCCCGCATCCTCGAAAACCGCGCCCGCGTCGCCGCCGCGCTCGGCGTCGGCGCATTGAGCCTGCACCTGCCGTATCAGGTTCACTCCCCCGACGTCGCCGTCATCCGCGAACCGTGGCCGGAGGCGGCCGAGCGCCCCAAGGTCGACGCCGTCGTCACCGGCGTCCCCGGCCTCGCCATCGGCGTGCTGACCGCCGATTGCGGCCCGATCCTGTTCGCCGACCGCCACGCCCGTGTCGTCGGCGCCGCCCATGCCGGCTGGAAGGGCGCCATCGGCGGCGTGCTCGAGGCAACGATCGCCGCCATGGAGGCCGAGGGCGCCAGCCGGGCCAACATCGCCGCCGTGCTCGGCCCGACCATTTCCGGCCCGGCCTATGAGGTCGGCCCGGAATTCATCGCCCGCTTCGAGGCCGAGGACCCGGATCACGCCCGCTTCTTCAGCCCCTCCGGCCGCCCCGGACATGCCCTGTTCGACCTGCCGGCCTTCATCCTCATGCGTCTGCGCCGTGCCGGAATCGGACAAGCCGCCTCCCTCGACCTGTGCACCTATGGCGACGAAGCCCGCTTCTTCTCCTATCGCCGCTCGACCCACCGCGCCGAGCCCGACTATGGCCGCCTCTGCTCGGCGATCGTCATCAGCCGCGACTGACCGCCGCGCCGGACGATCGCCCCTCGCCCCAGCCCCTCGCACTTGAAGGACAACCCATGGCCCTGCATTTCACCCGCGAGGAATTCGCCGATCGCGAGACCCGTCTCCTCGCCGCGATGAAGGCAAAGAAGCTCGACGCCATGCTGCTGTTCGCCCAGGAGAGCATGTACTGGCTCACCGGCTACGACACCTTCGGCTTCTGCTTCTTCCAGTGTCTGGTCGTCACCGCCAGCGGCCGCAAGGTGCTGCTCACCCGGTCCGCCGACCTGCGCCAGGCCCGCCATACCTCGATCGTCGAGGATATCCGCATCTGGGTCGATCGCGGCGAGGCGAGCCCCGCGATGCAGCTGAAGGACCTGCTGTTCGAGATGGACCTGCTCGGTGCCCGTCTCGGTGTCGAATACGACACCCACGGCCTCACCGCCCGCAACGGCCGCATGCTCGACGCGACGCTCGAGACCTTCGCCGACCTGCAAGATGCCTCCGACCTCGTCGCCCGCCTGCGCGTGGTGAAGAGCCCGGCCGAGATCCAGCTGGTGCGCAAGGCGGCGGCGCTCGCCGACGACGCCCTCGACGCCGCCCACGCCATCATCCGCCCCGGCGCCGACGAGGGCCATATCCTCGCCGCCATGCAGGGCGCGGTGTTCATGGGCGGCGGCGAATATCCCGGCAACCCGTTCATCCTCGGCTCCGGCCGCGACGCGCTGCTCTGCCGCTCCAAGGCCGGCCGCCGCCAGCTCGACCCGGTCGACCAGATCACCCTCGAATGGGCCGGCGTCTATGCCAACTACCACGTCGCCATGATGCGCACCGTCTGCGTCGGCCGCCCGTCGTCGCGCCATCAGGAAATGCACGCCGCCGCCGTCGCCGCCCTCGCCGCCGTCGAGACCGCCATGCGCCCCGGCAACAGCTTCGGCGACGTCTTCGAGGCCCACGCCCACGTCTTCGACGCCCACGGCATGGCCCACCACCGCCTCAATGCCTGCGGCTATTCCCTCGGTGCCCGCTTCGCCCCCAGCTGGATGGAATGGCCGATGTTCTATCGCGGCAATCCGGCCCTGATCGAGCCCGACATGGTGCTGTTCGCCCACATGATCCTGATGGACAGCGAGACCGAAACCGCCATGTGCTTCGGCCAGACCTACCTCACCACCGCCGCCGCCCCCGAATGCCTCTCCCGCTCGCCCCTCGACCTGGTGGTGAAGACCTGACCCGGCCGCCCCGGCGAAAACCCGCGGAGCCGGCGCGGATTTCGATTCCGTCCGCGCCCCTCCCGCTCTAGAGATGATGGCAGCGCTTCCAACCCGGATTCCCCGAAGGCCCTCGCGATGACCGATCCCCGCCCCTCCCGCCACAGTGCCCGCCTCGCCGCCGCGATCGTCGCGCTGGGCGGGCTTGTCGCCGGCTGCCAGTCATTGCCGGCCGTGCCGCAGCAGAAGCCGTCGGCGCCGTTGGTCAAGCCGGTCGCGCCGGTCAAGTTCCGTACCTTCTCGGTGCTGCCGTTCATCGGCGTGCCCGGCAATCCGGCCGACGACGTCATCTCCCGCATGGTGCGTGGCTCCACCGATCGGGCCGCCCGCATCACCCTGAACCCGACCGCCACCATCGATTTCCAGCTGCGCGGCCACATGACCGCCGTCGCCGGCGACGCCTCCGGCCTCGTCATCTATCATTTCGACGTCTACGACCTCGCCGGTCGCCACGTCCATCGCGTCGCCGGCCAGGAGCCGTCGGGTGCCTCCTCCGGCGATCCCTGGGCCGGCGTCGGCGCCTCGACGCTCGACCATATCGCCATGCGCACACTCGACGCCCTCGCCGCCTGGGTCGCCCGCGCCGAATGACCTTCGGGCACGTTGACGGTCAGGCGATCATGTCGTCGGGCCGCGCGTTTACGGTGTCGGGATTTTCCACCTTTTGCCGCCTCGATGCGGCATTATCCGGTTGTCGTCCGCCTGTCTCATTGGTAAACAACGCCCGCTTGGACAAGGTCAAATCCGCGCAGGCGGGCGTGATGTCCACGCCGAAACCGGTTCGTCGACCGAACCGGACAGGTGGTCCCGACCAATCGGGGCCGGCGCCGCGATCACCGGCGCGCCACCGCCAGGCACCCCGGTGCAGGCTCGATTGAACGAAACCCGTTCGAGACGCGCGGCTCCGGCCGCATGGCCCGATCGGCACCGCGTGCGCCCGCCCGGGTCGGCTCGGCCCGTCCGCGCGAAGACTGAAGGATCGCTGTTCCATGAAGCTGGTTTGCGGCAACTCGAACCGTTCGCTTGCGGATAATATCGCCAAGTACATCGATATCCCGCTGACCCAATGCTCGGTCAAGCGCTTCGCCGATCAGGAGATCTTCGTCGAGGTGCAGGAAAACGTCCGTGGCTCGGACGTGTTCGTCATCCAGTCGACAAGCTACCCGGCCAACGACAACTTGATGGAACTCCTGATCATGATCGATGCGCTGCGCCGCTCCTCCGCGCGCCGCATCACCGCCGTGCTGCCCTATTTCGGCTATGCCCGCCAGGATCGCCGCGCCTCCGGCCGCACGCCGATTTCGGCCAAGCTGGTCGCCAACCTGATCACCCATGCCGGCGCCGACCGCGTCCTGACGCTCGACCTGCATGCCGGCCAGATCCAGGGCTTCTTCGATATCCCCACCGACAACCTGTTCGGCGCCCCGGTGATGACCCGCGACATCAAGGAGCGCTTCCCCCAGGGCAATGTCACCGTCGTCTCCCCCGACGTCGGCGGCGTCGTCCGCGCCCGCGCCATCGCCAAGCGCATCGACGCCCCCCTCGCCATCGTCGACAAGCGCCGCGAGCGTCCGGGTGAGTCCGAGGTGATGAACGTCATCGGCTCGGTCGAGGGCCGGTCTTGCATCCTCGTCGACGACATCATCGATTCGGGCGGCACCCTGTGCAACGCCGCCGAGGCGCTGCTGGCGCGCGGCGCCTCCGACGTCACCGCCTACATCACCCATGGCGTCCTGTCCGGCGGCGCCGTCGCCCGCATCACCGCCTCCAAGCTCAAGGAACTGGTGATCACCGACTCGATCGAGCCGACCGCCGCCATCCGCTCCGCCGCCAATATCCGCGTCCTGTCGGTCGCCCCGCTGCTCGGCGAGGCCATCGCCCGCACCACCCAGGAAAAGTCGGTGTCGAGCCTGTTCGACTGATCGACCGGCGCCTTTCACCAAAACGGCCGCCGTGGGAACACCTCCGCGGCGGCCGTTTTCATGTCCGGAGATCCGGCTCTCACCCCACCTTGCGCAGGGCGTTGAGATCGAAACCGGTGCCGATCGTCTTGCGGATGTCGGCGGATTCCATCGGCTTGCCGAAGAACCAGCCCTGCGCCTGGGAATAGCCGGCGAGCCGGATCACCGCCAGTTGCTCGGCGGTTTCCACACCTTCGGCCGTCGTCGTCATCCGAAGCGCCGAGCCGAGACTGGCGATGGCGTGAACGATGGTCACGCAGTCCGGATTGACCGCCATGTCGCGCACGAACGACTGGTCGAGCTTGATCTTGTCAATCGGGAAGCGCCGCAGATACGACAGGCTCGAATAGCCGGTGCCGAAGTCGTCGAGCGAAATCCTGACCCCGAACTCCCGCAATGCCTTGATCGTCCTCAGCGCCGAGTCGTTCTCGTCGAGCAGCACCGACTCGGTGATTTCCAGTTCGAGGCGCGACGGCTCCAGCCCGGCCTTTGCCAGGGCATCGTGGACGATCGCCACCAGGTTCGGTGCCCGGAACTGCATCGGCGACAGATTGACCGCCACCATCACGTCCTTCGGCCAGTGCATCGCCTCGAAGCAGGCCTCGCGCAGCACCCATTCGCCGATCGGCAGGATCAGGCCGTTTTCCTCGGCGATCGGAATGAACTCCGCCGGCGACACCCAGCCGCGATGCGGATGGTGCCAGCGCAGCAGTGTCTCCGCGCCCTTGATCCGACCGCTCCGCAGATCGACCAGCGGCTGGAAGCGCAGGCTGAGTTCGCCATTGCCCAACGCCTCGCAGAGATCGGTTTCGAGCGCCCGCCGCGCCTTCAGCGCATTGTCCATCTCCGGATCGAAGAACCGGAAGCAGGCGCGGCCGTTGGCCTTGGCCTCGTACAGCGCCATGTCGGCATTGCGCAGCAGCACCTCCGCGTCCGTGCCGTGGTCCGGCGCCAGCGCGATGCCGACCGACACCGAAATCGACGACAAGTGCCCGCCGAGATTGAATGGAACCGACAGCGCCGCGATCGTCTTTTCGGCAACCCGCGCCGCCTGGTGCGCCCGCTCGTCGCCGATCAGCACGATGGCGAATTCGTCGCCGCCCAGCCGCGCCAGCACGTCGATGTCGGTGACGCAGGCGCGGAAGCGCGCCGCCACCTCGACCAGCAGCTGGTCGCCGAACGAATGGCCGAGCGTGTCGTTGATGTGCTTGAACCGGTCGAGATCGAAACACAGCACCGCCATCGGCATGCGTTCGCGCCGCACCCGCTCCAGCGCCGCCTCGACCCGCTCGCGGAATACCGTCCGGTTCGACAGTCCGGTCAGCGCATCGTGGCGCGCCAGATAGGAAATCCGCGATTCCGCCTCGAGCCGCTCGGTGATGTCCTCATGCGTCGCCACCCAGCCGCCATCCGGCATCGGCCGTTCGTTCACCTGATAGAACCGGCCGTTGGCCATTTCCAGCACGAAACTCGTCGGCGCGTTCTCGTTGCGGGTCTTGTAGCGGTAATTGATCGCCTTTTCGACGCTCGACCAATCGCTGAGCCCGACCGCCACCGTATTGCGCAGGATCGCGTCGAACGGCGTGCCCGGCTCGCGCAGATCGACCGGAAGGCCGTACATTTCGGCGTATCGGTCGTTGCTCACCACCAGCTTGTAATCGCCGTCATACATGCCGAGCCCCTGCGACATGTTGTTGATGGCGGCATCGAAGCGGGTGTTCTGCACCTTCATCTGCTGCGACTTGAGCTTCAGATCGTCGGTCAGCACCGCCATGTCGGAATGCATCATCCTGAGCGAGCGGTTGTTGCGCCCGGTCGCGATCACCAGCGTCCCGGTAAGCGTGATCAGCGCCAGCAGAATGCCGGTCGAAACCCAGTAGAGCCGCACCAGCTCCGCCTGATCCTCGCCGACCCGCGCGGTCGCCAGGCTGTTGGCGATCGAGGCCAGCTGACCGAGCTTCGGCCCGATCGGATTGAGCTTCTGCGCGATTTCCATCGCCTCGATGCGATCGAGATTGACGTCGGAGACGATCGGATCGACTTCGGCGACCAGATCGGCGAATTCCTTGAAGATCGCCATGCGCTCGGCGTCCTCGGTCAGGAACCGCTGGAAATCCGGCGACCGCATCACCCCGACGCGATTGACCAGGATGTCCATCCGCATCTGCAACTCGTCCGGCTCGACCAGATGGCCGCCCGAATAGGCCGCCAGCTTCCAGTCGAGACGATAGAGCTCGATCGCCGCCTGGCTGGCGATCCACGACAGATTGAGCTGGGACGACCGGTTGAGCCGTTCCTGCCGCTCGAACACCAGATAGGAAACATAGATCGCCGAAGCCGCCAGCACCGCTACCAACGCCACGACAATCAGGCGCGACAAGGTCAACCGACTTGGGCTGAGCCGGCCGAACAGACCCGCCAGAGCTGGGGCGATCTCCGCAGACAGGCTCATTTCACCACCAGTTCCTTCACCTGCCACACCGAGCGCGAATAGTAGCGTTCCGAACGCAGGCCCGGATCGGCATCGAACGGATAGACGATGAACAGCGGTCCCTTCTCGCGAACGCTCATGTACTGACCGTCGCGCTTGACCGAAAGAATGGGTCCATGGGCGGCAAAGTCACCGATCGGAATGTCGGCGGAATAGTCGTTGAGCGCCACCGCCGTGACCAGCGAACCATTGGCCCCGAGCAGCGTCATCAGCTTGTCGAGGCGCACGCCCTCGAACACGACCTTGTTCGGATACCAGGGCGTCATGGTCTCGATCCGGGTGATCCCCAGCGCCTCGAGCATCGGCATGTCGAACCGGGCGACGCCGTCGCCATTGGTCACGCCGATCTTGCCGGAAACCGTCAGAACCACACGTTCGGTCGGATTGCCGATTCCGGTCGCCGATGCCGCTTCCGGCATGCGAACGACACTTGGTGACAGCATGGCCCCCGCCATCGCCATCGCAAAGAGCACGGCCCTTCGATTCATGATCCCCATCCAATCCTTGGACATGAAAGCGATGAGAGCACTCAAATTTTAATAAACCCCTGCCTTCGTAAATTGACGCGCACGTAAATCGCTGTGTTTACGACGATATTGCTGTTAGATGCCGCTGCGCCCTACGTAGTTATTTCAGGTTCTGGCGTCATATGACCCCAGTTTCCGCGACCCGGAAGGCAAATACTATCAGCGATGGCAGCGCTACCGGTCGACGCCGAAAGCATATTGAGGGTTGCACCGTGAGGACTGCCCGACATGGACGGCGACGCGCGTTCTCACCTGAAAGCCGGCCAGCAATCTGCAAAATAAGACAATTTTCCTCGCCTAAGCAGAACCGACTCTGGCAGGGTACCTCCGCGCCGGCAACACGCGGAAATAGATTTCCGCCAACGTGGCGAGGCGGGCGAGCCTCCCGCAAGGCATTCGGGCTCGAAACGTCGGCCGCATACCCCTCAATTTTGTGGGGCCAAGTGGAAAATCAGCTATTTTACACTTGCAACTTGGTCCCGTTCCCTCGATCAGATGTACAACAACTGTCACGATTACATCTTTCGTCGCCTCTTCGACGAACGCCGCGTCGCTCGGCACGCCGATCGCCAGTCTCGCGAACGACAAAAAGGGGGCGCGAGCCCCCCTTGATCAGCCGGCAGGAACGCTCGCCCCGGCCAGGCCCGAGGCCGAGCGCCCTCACGCCTTCATCAGCGTCATCACATGCGCCGCTACCGACCGCGCCAGCCCCTCAAGGTCGTAGCCGCCCTCAAGCACCGACACCAGCCGACCACCCGAGCACCGCTCCGCCATTTCCATCAGCCGCATCGTCGCCCAGGCGAAGTCGCTTTCGACCAGGTTGATCTGCCCCAGCGGGTCGCGCATATGCGCGTCGAACCCGGCCGAGATGATGATCAGATCCGGCGCGAACCGCTCGATCGCCGGCAGCACCGCGATTTCCATCGCCTCGCGGAATTCGCCGCCCGCGTCGCCCGCCCGCAGCGGCGCATTGACGATGTTGTGGTTGACGCCGGTCTCCATCGGATCGCCCGTGCCGGGATAGAGCGGCATCTGGTGGGTCGAGCAATACATCACCGACGGGTCGTTGTAGAAGATGTCCTGGGTGCCGTTGCCGTGATGCACGTCCCAATCCATGATCGCCACGCGCTGCGCGCCATGCTGCTTCTGCGCCCATCGCGCCGCCACCGCGGCGTTGTTGAACAGGCAGAAGCCCATCGCCTTGGCATATTCGGCGTGATGGCCCGGCGGACGGATGGCGCAGAAGGCGTTCTTCACCTTGCGCGTCACCACTTCGTCGACCGCGCCGCACACCGCGCCGAGACCGCGCATCGCCGCTTCCCACGACCCCGGCGACACCGTCGTGTCGCCGTCGATCCGCGCCAGACCCTCGCTCGGCACGATCGCCTCGATGTCGATGACGTGCTGCTCCGGATGCGCCAGCGCCGCCTGCTCCGGCGTGCCGAACGGCGCCGTCTCGCGTTCCAGCGCCTGGAAGCGCTCGTGTTCCAGAATCCGGTCGATCGCCCGCATGCGATCGGGACGTTCGGGATGGCCGAGCGGCGTCACGTGATTGACGAAGCACGGATGGTGCATCAGCAGAGTGGACATGATCGGCGCTTCCCCGGAACGTGTTGATTTTCCCACATAGGAACGGCTCGCAGCCGACGCGTCAATGCTCTGGATCAAGCACCGTAGTCGATAGGCACTTCGAACAGGGTGGTCACAAATCGTCGCAGTTCGTCAGGTCGCCGCCGGCGGGGGGATCGCGGCGCAGCCCGGTTCCCCCTCGCCGCCGCTCGCGCACGCGTCAAGGCCGCCCGAAGCAGCCGGCTTCCGCCGCGCCACACCGGCGAACCGGCGGCAACCGCACCGACAGTCTGCCATCGCCATGCCGGGCACGAACCGTCGCCGAAACGCCATATGTCAGGAAAATGACAGGAAATGCCGATAATTCAGCCCTCCGACGCCACACCGCCGGCCCGCCGGCGTCAGCCGCGCGGCGCCGCCGCCCGCCGCAACCGGTCGAGGATCGCCGCGCCCAATCCGTCATCCGGGATCGGCGCCACGGCGATGCCGACAGCGCCGGAGGCATCGAGTTCGCGCAGCCCCGCGAACAGCCGTGCCGCCGCTTCGACCGGATCGGCCTTTGGGCTTAGATCGAAATATGCAGACGCCCGATCGTGCCATTCCGCCAGACGGCCGCCGAAATCCAGCACCGCCTCGCCGGCCGTGACCGCGTCCGCATCGAGCCGCACCCGCGCATTCGGCGCATAGTGCGAGGCCAGCAGCCCCGGCGCGATCGGCGTCGCCTCGGCGCTGCCGCTCTCGGGTTCGCCCGTCTCCACCGCCTCGCCGGCCGCTGCCTCCATCGCCGCCGCCAGCACCGCCCCTGGCCGCAACAGCCGCAGCCGGCCCGGGAGGCAAGCCACGATCGTCGATTCAACGCCGACCGGCGTCGCCCCGCCGTCGAGCACCAGGTCGATCCGTCCGGAAAGATCGCTCATCACATGCGCCGCCGTGGTCGGGCTGACATGCCCCGATCGATTGGCCGATGGCGCCACCACCGGCCGGCCGACGGCGCCGATCAGCGCCAGCGCCAGCGGATGCGCCGGCATCCGCAGCGCCACCGAGGCCAGCCCCGCCGTCGCCAGATCGCAGATGTCGCTCCCCGGCCGGCGCGGCACCACCAGCGTCAGCGGCCCCGGCCAGAACGCCGCCGCCAGCGCCTCGGCCCGCGCGTCCAGCACCCCATGCGCCCGCGCCTCGTCGAAGCTGGCGACATGGGCGATCAGCGGATTGAAGCTCGGCCGCCCCTTGGCCGCATAGAGCCGCGCCACCGCCGCCGCCTGCGTCGCATCCGCCCCGAGCCCGTAGACCGTCTCGGTCGCGAACGCCACCAACCCGCCGTCGCGCAACACCGCGCCCGCCGCCGCGATCGCCCCGGCATCGGCTTGGCCGTCATGCAGCGCCTTGATCAGGCGGGTGGAAATGTTCCGGTTCATCGACTTCTGTCCACGCGGTGGCTTGCGTCGCCCCGGCATCGGGATCAGCCATCGCCATGCCCGCCGAGGAGGTCGTCATAGCCCGCGACCGCGACGAGGTCCAGAACGGCGCCGGCCAATTCCGGCTCCAGCGTCACCAGCGCGTCGGCCTGCAGCTGCGTCAGCGCCACATATTCCGCCGCGAAGGTGTCGGCCCAGCCAAGCCGGGCGGCGATCCGCCACGCCACCTGCTGCGCCGCTCGGTCACCCAGCAGGCGGATGCGCAAGCCGCGGATATGGTCGAGCGCCCGCTCCGCCTCGCGCCGCTCCAGCGCCCCGCCGCGCACATCGGCATAAAGCCGCGCCAGCACCTGCGACCGCAGCAGCGTCGGCGCCAGCAAGGCGTGCCGCGCATCCACCACCGCCCGTTCCCGCGCCAGCCGCAATGCCACGCCTGCGTCGATCACATACCGCGCCATCGCCACGGCCCCTTGCCGCCCCCGTCGTCGACAGGGATTGTTGACCATCGGGTAACAAGCCGTCGCCCGTCGATTGACCGGCCCCCATGCCCGGTTTATTCGATTTAAACAACCGATGGCACAACGCAAGGGCGGATTCGACCGCCGCGAGGAGTCCGCCATGTCCACACCGGTCGAAATCACCCTGGCTGGCGGCGTCCAGACCATCAGGCTCAACCGCCCCGACAAGAAGAACGCCCTCACCCTGCCGATGTACCAGGCTATGACCGAGGCGCTCACCGCCGCCGATGCCGACCCCGCCATCGCCGTCAGCGTCTTCGAGGGCCTGCCCGGCGCCTTTTGCGCCGGCAACGACATCGAGGACTTCCTCGGCTTTGCCCGCTCCGGCGAACTCGGCGCCCCGATCCTCGCCTTCCTGCGCGCCCTCGTCGCCGCGCGCAAACCGCTGATCGCCGCCGTCGACGGCCTGGCGATCGGCATCGGCACGACGCTGCTGTTTCACTGCGACCTCGCCTTCGCCACCCCCAACGCCGTGTTCAAGACGCCCTTCGTCGATCTCGCCCTCGTGCCGGAAGCCGCCTCCAGCCTCCTCGCCCCCCGGCTGATGGGACAAGCCCGCGCCTTCGAGCTTCTCGCCCTCGGCGCCCCCTTCGACGCCGCCAAGGCCGAGCGCGTCGGCCTCGTCAACGCCGTCGTCGCCGCCGACGATCTCTCGATCACCGTCGCCCGCGCCGCCCTCGCCCTCGCCCAGAAGCCCCCCGGCGCCCTCGCCGCCGCCCGCGCCCTCATCCGCGGCGACACCGTCGACATCCTCGCCCGCATCGACCAGGAAGCCGCCGAATTCGCCGCCCGGCTCCGCAGCGGCGAAGCCCGCGAGGCCTTCACCGCCTTCCTCGAAAAGCGCAAGCCGGACTTCTCGCGCTTTCGCGGGTGAATGGATTGGCGTAAGCGGCTTGCGGCGCGGGACGCAAATCGCCGGGTGACGGATCGCCCGACATCGGCTTAGATGCTGGGGCTTGGATGCCGGGCTTGGATACTCGACAATGCGCGATCGGTTCGCCGGGATGCGCCTGACAAAACGACAAGAAGACAGCAAGACCGTTGCGGGAGGAAACCATGTCGCTCAAAGGCAAGACCCTGTTCATCACCGGCGGTTCGCGCGGCATCGGTCTGGCGATCGCGCTTCGGGCCGCCCGCGACGGCGCCAATGTGGTGATTGCCGCCAAGACCTCCGATCCGCACCCCAAGCTTCCCGGCACCATCCATTCCGCCGCCGCCGAGATCGAGGCCGCCGGCGGCAAGGCGCTGCCGCTGCAGGTCGACATCCGCGAGGAGGCCGACGTCGTCGCCGCCATCGCCCGCACGGTCGAGGCCTTTGGCGGCATCGACATCCTCGTCAACAACGCCTCCGCCATCCAGCTGACCGACAGCCAGGCGACCGACATGAAGCGGTTCGACCTGATGCACGGCGTCAACACCCGCGGCACCTTCATGGTGTCGAAATACGCCGCCCCCCACCTCGCCCGCGCCGAAAACCCGCATATCCTCATGCTGTCGCCGCCGCTCGACATGCGCGAAAAGTGGTTTGCCCCCCACACTGCCTATTCGATCGCCAAATACGGCATGAGCCTCTGCGTCCTCGGCCTCGCCGGCGAGTTCCGTGCCCAGGGGATCGCCGTCAACGCCCTGTGGCCGCGCACCACTATCGCCACCTCGGCGATCAAGTACGTCGTCGGCGGCGACGCGCTGATGCAGGCAAGCCGCACCCCCGACATCATGGCCGACGCCGCCCACGCCATCTTCCTGAAGCCCGCCCGCGCCTTC
>JAEULV010000081.1 GCA_016793065.1 Hyphomicrobiaceae bacterium | reverse complement strand
CCCCGCGCCTTTCTAGCCTGGCACCACAGGATCCATTGGCGTTGCCATTGGGGGATTTCGATGCGGGTGCGGAAGGGGTCGTAGGTGGGGCGGTCCATGCGGTCGAGGTGGGGCTCGACGAGGGCGATGGGGAGGAAGGCGGGGGCGAGCGCCGGGGCGACGGTGGGGATGAGGGCGCGGGTCATCGTCAGGTGGCGGCGGGCGAGGTCGCGCAGGTCGGCGAGGGCGGCGCGCAAGGCGGCTGTCGGCTCGCGCTTCAGGACGTCGTCCGGGGTCAGGCCGTGGCGGGAGAGCACTTCGGCGGGGACGTAGACCTGGGCGCGGGCGGCGTGGAACGGCAGCGCCCGCAACAGGCCGGTGATGGCATAGGCGACGCCGCCATGGCCGGAGACCTCGGCGGTGCCGGGGTCGCGGCCGTCGGCGAGGATCAGCGCCGCGAGCTGGATCAGCGCCGATGACGTCTCGCCGCAATAGCCCTCGAGATCAAGCAGGGTCGGCATCGGATCGTCGTAGAGGTCGAATGCCCGCGCCTCGATCAGGTCATAGAGCGGCTTCACCGGCAGGCCGCAGACGCTGACCGTGTCGATGATCGCCGCCGCGACCGGATGGGCCTGGACGTCGCCGTGGCCGATGCCGGCCAGCGTGTCGCGCCACCATTGCAGCCGCATCTCGCCCGGCATCGGGCTCGACACCAGATCGCGGATCCGCGCCACCTCCTGATTGAAGGCGTAGAGGGCGAACAGATGCTTGCGCCGCGCCGCCGGCGCGAACAGGCTCGCCAGATAGCGATCCTTGTCGCAGTCGCGCACAAGGTCGGTGCAGTATGAATAGGCCTGATCGAGCCGGGACGTTTCCATGCCGTCGGACATAGGGCGCGCGGCTCGCTAGTCCACCGCCAGAAGCGCGGCGGCGACGCGACGCTTCTCGGCGAGCAGCACATTGTAGGTGCGCACCGCCGCCCCCGTCGACATCGGATCGGCCGAAATCCGCAGATCGCGCAGCTTCTGGTGCAGGACCGGCGGCAGGCGGGCGAGATCCCTGCCGGTGCCGACCAGCAAGATCTCGATCTCGGCGGCCTCGGCGAGGATCCGCTCGAAGCTGGCGCTGTTGAAATCCGCCGTGGTCACGGCGTTCCAGCCGTGAATGCCGCTCGGCAGGCACAGGATCGAGCCACGATGGCTCATGTCCGCGAAGCGGAAGCCACCGGCGCCATAGGTATCGATCGGCGCCTGTCCGGGGAAGAATGCGTCGAGGATCGCGCCCACCGCTTGCTCCGATCAGCCCTTGAGGGCCTTGGCGGTTTCCTTGTCGGTGGTCTGGCCGCGATCGGACAGCGCCCGAAGCTTCAGGTAGATCAGCAGCGGCGCCGAAATCACCACCGACGAGTAGATGCCGATGAGGATGCCGATAAGCATGGTGAAGTTGAAGCCGCGCAGCACCTCGCCGCCAAAAATGAACAGCGCCAGCACCGCGAGGAAGGTCGTCATCGTCGTCGCCACGGTGCGCGACAGCGTCGAGTTGATCGACAGGTCGATCAGCTCCGGCAGCGGCATCGACTTGTACTTGCGCATGTTCTCGCGGATGCGGTCGTAGATGACGACGGTGTCGTTGAGCGAATAGCCGAGGATGGTCAGCACCGCCGCGAGGATGGTGAGGTCGAAGGTGATCTGGAAGGCGACCAGCACCAGCATCACCACGCACAGATCGTGCATGGTCGTCAGCACCGCGCCGATGGCGAATTGCCACTCGAAGCGGAACCACAGATAGACCAGCACGCCCATCAGCGAGATGATCACCGCGATGGTGCCGTCGCGGCGCAGGTCGGCCGAGACCGACGGCCCGACCACCTCGACGCGGCGGACGTCATAGGCCTCGCCCAGGGTGACGCGGACCTTTTCCACCGTCGCCTGCTGCGCCAGCTCGCCGCCGTCCTGCTGCGGCACCCGCACCAGGATATCCTGGGGCTGGCCGAAGGTCTGCACCTGCACATCGCCGAGATTGAGCTCGCCGACCTCGGCGCGAACCTTGGCGATGTCTGCGGCGCCGGTCTTGTTGCGCAGTTCGATCAGCGTGCCACCGGTGAAGTCGATGCCGAAGTTCAACCCGAGCGCGCCGAAGGCGGCGAAGGCGGCCATGCACATGACGATCGACAGCGCCAGCGTCGCATGGCGCGCCCGCATGAACGGGATCTTGGTGTTGTCGGGAACCAGCCGAAGCAGCTTCATGTCGTTGTCCTCGTCGGCTTCAGAGCGGCACGCGCGTCGGGCGCGCATACTTGACCCAGGTGGCCGCGATGAGCCGGGTGACGGTAACCGCCGTGAAGAACGACGTGACGTTGCCGATCCCGAGCGTGATGGCAAAGCCCTTGATCGAGCCGGTGCCGAAGAAGTACAGCGCGATCGAGGCGATCAGCAGCGTCAGGTTGGCGTCGATGATCGTGTCCATCGCCTTGCGGAAGCCGGTGTCGATGGCGTTGATCGCCGTCCGCCCGAGCTGCTGCTCCTCGCGGATGCGCTCGTAGATCAGCACGTTGGCGTCGACGGCCATGCCGACCGACAGGACGATGCCGGCGATGCCGGGCAGCGTCAGCGTCGCGCCGAGGAGCGTCAGCAGCGAGAACGTGAACATCACGTTGATGGTCATGCCGACGCAGGCGAAGACGCCGAGCATGCCGTAGCTCGCCACCATGAACGCCACGATCAGCCCGGTGCCGACCAGCATCGCGATCTGCGCCGCCTTGATCGAGTCGGCGCCAAGGCCGGCGCCGACGGTGCGTTCCTCAACCACGGTCAGGTTGGCCGGCAGCGCGCCGGCGCGCAGCAGGAGCGCCAGGTCGTTGGCTTCCTGAACAGTGAAGTTGCCGCTGATCTGGCCGCTGCCGCCGGTGATCGGCTCGCGGATGCTCGGATAGGAAATCACGTCCTTGTCGAGGACGATGGCGAAGGCCCGGCCGACATTGGCGGTCGAGATCTCGGCGAACTTGATGCCGCCGGCCGTGGTCAGGCGGAACGACACCGCCGGCTCGGAGGTCTTCTGGTCGAAGGTCGGCTGGGCGTCGACGAGATCGTCGCCGACGATCAGCGGCCGGGCCTGCACCAGGAGCGGCACCGGCGGATCGGCGCGCGAATAGAGCACCATCGAATCGGCATTGGCCCGGCCGGGCTCCAGCGCGTCGGCGCCGAATGCCTCGACCATGTGGAAGGTCAGGCGCGCGGTCTGGGTGATCAGCTTCTTCAGCCGCTCGGTATCCTGCTCGCCCGGCACCTGCACCAGCACGCGGGCGGCGCCCTGGCGGGCGATGATCGGTTCCTTGACGCCTTCCGGGTCGATACGGCGACGGATCACTTCCGTCGACTGCTCGACCGCGCGGCGCGCCCGGTAGTCGATGCCGGCGGGCGTCATCGTCAGGCGGATCAGGTTGGCTTCCGGCTGGGTGATCTCGACATCGTAGACCGGGGTCAGCGAAATGGCGCCGCTGAGGTTCTGGACGATGGCGCCGAGCTTGGTCTTGGCTTCCTCGACCTTGGCCGGGTCGGTGATGCGCACCTGCACCGACTGTCCCTGCAGGCCGAGCCCGGTGTAGCCGACCCGCGCCTCGCGCAGGAGCTTGCGGGCATCGTCACGCACCGCCTCGAGCCGCTCGCGCACCAGCGAGGCGGTGTCGACCTCGATCAACAGGTGAGCGCCGCCGCGCAGGTCGAGCCCGAGCGCGATCTGCCGCTGGAACAACTGCGGCAACCACGTCAGGCTTTCGCGGGCAAAGAAGTTCGGCGCCGTCAGCAGCATGCCCAGAAGGCAGACCGACAGGATCGCGATGACTTTCCAGCGGGAGAAGAACAGCATCGGCAGCGTCCAATTCCAACGGCGCGGAACCTTCGATGGGCCTGATCGACCGACCAGTTCCGTCCGGCTCGCAAAAACAACGAAACCAGAGCGCGTCGCGATGCCAGCGGCACCCGCACGCGCTCCGGATCAAAGCCGGTCTGGCGACCGCCTCGATATTTCGATGCGGCCGGCATGCCAACGAGGGTCATGCCTGCCGCCATCCGCCCATCACGGCCGGACCGGTCGCCGCCCGGGCCTGCCACGGCGCGCGGCGCGCCGGTGACGGGCGGACGGCTGGCCGATCACTCCTTGACCGGCTCGCCCTTGGTGCGCACCAGCGAAACGCCGGCGCGCTCGAGCCGCACGATCGTGCCCTTGGCGATCTCGAGTTCCAGTTCGGTGTCGCTGGTGACGCGGGTCACCTTGCCGACCAGGCCGCCGGCGGTGACCACTTCGTCGCCGCGACGGATGTTCTTCAGCATCTCTTCGTGCTGCTTCGCCTTGGCGCGCTGCGGCCGGATGATCAGGAACCACATGATCACGAAGATCATGATGAACGGCACGACCTGAATGAAGACGGCATCGAGACCGCCCGCGGCCGGGGCGCCGCCAGCCTGCGCATAGGCTTCGGTGATGAACATGGAACCAGAACCTCTCCATCGCGCCGTCACATGCAGATGACCGGCGCGGACTTGTGCAAATTCGCGCGGACTATAGCGGCGAGGATTCGATATGCAACCATGGAAGGGCTGCAAGACCGCGTTCTTCGGCTGTCAGGCCGTTCTCCTCACCGGTCTTGTTGTGTCACTGTGGCCAGATGGTAAGCCGGCAGGGCAGAAACAAGCGGCCGGTCCCGATTCCGCGCCACCGTCACCTGGAGAGCACGCCTTGACGTCGTCCGCGCCCGATCCCATCGCGGTTCTCATCGCCCGCATCGCCGACGCGCTCGACCGGCTGGCGCCGCCGCCGCCGGCGCCCGCGGATTTCGACGCCGCCGATGCCTTCGTCTTCGATCCGGCCGGGCCGCGCCTGCAGCCGGTCCGCCGCGTCAATCGCGTCGAGATCGCGCTGCTGCGGGGCATCGACCGGGCGCGCGACCAGTTGCTGGAGAACACCGCCCGCTTCGCCCGGGGCCTGCCGGCCAACAATGTGCTGCTGTGGGGGGCGCGCGGGCAGGGCAAATCGTCGCTGGTCAAGGCCGCCCAGGCCGCCGTCAACGCCGATCTGGCCGCTTCGGCCGGGCAGGCGCGGCTGAAGCTGGTCGAGATCCACCGCGAGGATATCGAGGCGCTGCCGGCGCTGATGCAGCTGCTGACGGCGAGCCCCCACCGCTTCATCCTGTTTTGCGACGACCTGTCGTTCGACAGCGGCGATGCCTCCTACAAATCGCTGAAGGCGGCGCTGGAGGGCGGCATCGAGGGGCGGCCGGACAACATCCTGTTCTACGCCACCTCCAACCGCCGCCACCTGCTGCCGCGCGACATGATCGAGAACGAGCGCTCCACCGCCATCAATCCGGGCGAGGCGATCGAGGAAAAGGTGTCGCTCTCCGATCGATTCGGCCTGTGGCTCGGGTTCCACAAATGCTCGCAGGACGACTATCTGGCGATGGTCGCCGGCTATGTCGCCCATTTCGGCCTCAATGTCGGCGAAGATGTCTGGCGTCCCGATTCGCTCGAATGGTCGACGACGCGCGGCGCCCGCTCCGGCCGCGTCGCCTGGCAATATGTCCAGGACCTCGCCGGCCGCCTCGGCCAGCGTCTCGACTGAAGCCGTCAGAATACCCCCGCCCAGCCAGTGGGAGCCGACCGATGTCCCAGTCTTTCGCTCGCAATCGTTCCCGCCTGCATTTTGGCGCCGCCGCGCTGCTGCTGGCCGTCAGCACCGGGCTGGCGCCGTTGCCGGTCGGCGCGGCCGGTCCGGATTTCCTCGCCGGCTCGGTCGTCTCGCTGCCGGCCGACATCGAGGACGTGCGCGTCGTCGGCAACTGGACCGATGCCGAGGGCAAGACCGGCGTCTATCGCATCGTCGTGGTGCGCACCGGGTCGAGCACCATCGTCGCCCGGCTATTCGTGCAGTGGCTGACCTATCCCGTCGGCGGCACGTCGGGCGAGGTGCTGTCGACGGTCGAGATCGATCAGGTGCGCCAGCTCGGCGCCAACATCGTCGACTACACGTTCGAGGATGGCGGCTCGGAGCTGCAGATCCACCTCACCCTGTCAAAGGCCGGCGATGCCGATCGCGAATACGAGGTGATCATCCGCGCCGCCGACGACTATCGCTTCGAGCCGGCCGGCAATTGATGCCTGGTTTCGCGCGCCGACGGCAACAATGAACCCGCGTGCCTTGCGGCGACGCGGGTTTTGCTTGTCGCGAGGATCATCGAGCGTTGGAGGCGCTAGCTCGCTGCAGGGCGAAGCCCCTGCCCGCCTGGCCCCTGCCCGCTTGTCGCGGCTCAAGCCGCCCGGGCCGACCGGCCGGAGCCGCCGACGTCCAGCGTCAGCACCGAGACGTTGACGATACCGCCGGCGACCAGCGCCTCATAGGCAAGGCGGGTGCGGGTGTCGGCCATGTTGGCATCCGCCGCCAGCACGATCTGGCTGACATCGGCGACCAGATCGGCGAGCGCGTCGTCGTCGACCAGCGGACCGACATCGAGGATCACATGATCGTAGGTGTGCTCGAGGGCGTTGAGGATCGTGCGGAAGCGCGGGCTGGCAAGCCGATCGAGGGTGAAGGCGACGCCGCCCGACGGCACGATATGGGCGCGCGAGCGGGGATCGCGGACGATGATTTCGGCAAAGCCGGCCTCGCCCGAGAACAACGCCGCCATGCCGGGCAAGCGCTGGCGCGTCACCAACTGGCCGAGATCCTCCGGCCGGCCGATCAGATCGAGCACGATCACCTTGCGGCCGGTCGCAGCGATGTGGCGGGCGAGCGACAGCGCCGCCGCATGGGCGATCAGGTCGTCATCGCTGGCGCTGGTCACCAGCAGTCGGCTGGCGTCCTCGCCGCTGGCGCTCAGCGCCGACCAGACGTCGCGGACCGATTCGAACGCCCGCTCCTCGTAGTCCGGCCCTTCCGTCACCGCGTCGACCGTACCGAAGCCGGACACCATCGCGTGCGGGTCGACGGCGGGTCCGAAGGCGGGGCCGACACCGGCCAGCGCCGGCGCCACCGCCGTCACTTCGGCCGGCGCGTCGTAGCCATAGTCCTGCCGCGACGAGCGGGAACCACGCAGCGCATTGCCGTTGACCAGTTCGCGCAGCACCACGAGCGTGCAGCAGAGCAGGAACATGCCGAGCGTCACCACCACGGTGATCGGCACCACCTTGGGGAAATACGGCTCGACCGGCACCAGCGCATTGGCGATGACGCGGGCGTCGGCCGGCAGCACGTCGGCGTTCTGCCGCGCCACTTCCTTGCGATAACGGCCGAGGAAGGTCTCGAGCAGCTCGCGCTGCGCCCGCGCCTCGCGCTCAAGCGCCCGCAGCTGAATGTCGTCCTGGTTCGATACCGCCGACTGGGCCTTCAGTTCGTTGAGCTGGCCGGTGAGCTCCTTCAGCCGGCCATCGGCGACGCGCACGTCGCTTTCCAGCGCGCTGAGCACGCGGCGGGCTTCCAGCCGCATCTGGCTGTCGATGTCGTTGCGCTGGCTCTGCAGCGCCTGGATGCTGGGATGGCCCGGCAGCAGCGTCGTCGACAGCTCGGCGATTCGCGCCTGGATCGCCCCGGCCCGCTCGCGCAGGCGCTGGAAGTTCGCCGAGTTCTGGATCTCGGTCGCCGTCTCCAGCACGCTGTTGGAATTGAGCAGGGTGCGCAGCTGGCGCGCCCGCGCCTCGGCGTCCGAGCGCTGCGCCCGCGCATTGGTGATCTGGGTGTTGATCTCGGCGAGCTGCTGCTGGTCGAGCGAGGTGTTGTTCTGGCCGACGAACAGGCCGGTCGAGGCGCGATACTGCTCGACGCGGCCCTCGGCGTCGGCGACGCGCTTCCTCAGCGTCTCGATTTCCTGCTCCAGCCACTTGGTCGCCTGCGCCGCCTGGCCGCGCTTGGCCTCGGCCTGCAGCACCAGATAGCGATCGACCACCGCATTGACGATGCTGGCGGCGAGCTTGGGGTCGGTGGCGGAGAATTCCACAGTGATGACGCGGGTCTTTTCGATCTGATAGACCGACATCCGCTTCATGAACTCATCGAGCGCGCGCTGCTCCTGGCTGATCAGGCTGACGTCCTTGCCAAGCTTGACCATGGCGAGGAACTCGGCGACGACGCCGGGCGGGCCGCCGAATTCGCGGTGATCGGTCAGCTTCAGGTCGCGGATGACCGAGCGCACCAGATCGCGCGACGACATCAGCTGCACCTGCGAGGCGATGCCCTGCTCGTCCAGCAGCGCCTTTTCCTCCTCGACGCCACGGTCGGAGGAGCCTACATTGATCTCGCGGCTCTCGATCAGGAGCCGGGCGTCGGTCTTGTATTTCGGCGGCAGGACATTGAGGCCGAGAAACGTCGCGACGCCTGTGACCACCACCAGCGGCACGATCCACCGCTTGGCGCGCCAGACAGCGGCCATGATGCCGCCCAGGTCGAGCGAAACATCGTCACCCTTGTTGTACTCGGCCATGGCCATGACGCACCCCTTGACAAATTCACTCAGGCATCTTGGTGCGATTATGGTAAGCGGAGGGTTAATTCACGAATTATTTAAGTATTTTGCGCGTTTACTTTCTATTAATCTACGTAAACATGACGGCTATATCGGCACAATTCACCGGGTGCTTCAGCCTTCATTAACCATGACCGCTCAAATTGGGCTGGTGAAGGGTCGTGGAGGCCGACATGTGGGTTCGTGTGTTTGCGTTGGTTTTGATGGGCGCTTCGGTCGCCGGCTGCACGGGATACGCGCGGCCGAAACCGACGTTTCATGAAGCGCTGACCGAAGCCTATCGCCTCGATGCCGGCGACAAGCTGCGCATCACCGTGTTCGGTCAGACCGACCTGACCAACAGCTACACCGTCGACCAGTCCGGCCACATTTCCATGCCGCTGATCGGCGGCGTGCCGGCGCGCGGCAACACCACCGCCGATCTGGAAAAGTCCGTCGCCGACCGCCTACGCAACGGTTTCCTGCGCTCGCCCGACGTGTCGGTCGAGGTCGAGCAGTACCGGCCGTTCTTCATCATGGGCGAAGTCCGCAATGCCGGCCAATATCCTTACGTCGCCAACATGACGGCGCAGACCGCCGTCGCCATCGCCGGCGGCTTCACCGCCCGCGCCGGCCAGGCGACCGTCGACATCACCCGGCAGATCAACGGCGAGATCATGACCGGCCGCGTTCCGGTCACCGACCCGATCCGGCCCGGCGACACGATATACATCCGCGAACGGCTGTTCTGACCGGCGGCGGCGCTAACCCCGCGTTAAGCCTATCGCAAGCGTGTGGGGGCGGCGAGCCGCCGCCTTAACCGTGTTTTATGCGCCCCTGCGCCACTACTGCCTGACAGAACCGGGGAATCCCGGCGGATTATTGGGCAGGTCGACCATGAACACGGACAAGTCTCTGCGTATCGTCCACTGCGTGCGCTCGCCCGTCGGCGGCATCTTCCGCCATCTCGGCGACCTCGCCGTCGCCCAGTCGGCGGCGGGACATCAGGTCGGCATCATCTGCGACAGCCTGACCGGCGGCGCCTTCGAGGATGCCCATATCGAGCGGCTGCGGCCGCATCTCGCCCTCGGCGTCACCCGCTTTCCGATGCGCCGGGCGATTTCGCCGGCCGATCTCGTCGCGCTCTACAAGGTCTATCGCCAGATCGCGGCGATGAAGCCGGACGTCCTCCACGCCCACGGCTCCAAGGGCGGCGCCTATGCCCGCGTCATCGGCTCGCTGATGCGCCTGACCGGGCACAAGGTCGCGCGGTTCTATTGCCCCCATGGCGGCGTGCTGCACTACGACCCGGCGTCGCGGGAGGGCAAGGTCTATTTCATGCTCGAACGCCTGCTGGAGCGGATGTCGGACGGGCTGATCTTCGTCTCCGACTACGAGCGCCGCAATTACACCGCCAAGATCGGCGTGCCGCACGTGCCGACCACCCTCACCTACAACGGCGTCGGCGAGGACGAGTGGGCGCCGGTGGTGCCGAATGCCGATGCCCGCGACTTCGTCTTCGCCGGCATGATGCGCGACCTCAAGGGTCCCGACGTATTCATCGAGGCGCTGGCGATGCTGCGCGATCTCGGCCTTGAGGTCAGCGCCAACATGTTCGGCGACGGTCCCGATCGCGGCCGTTACGAGGCACGCGTCGACGCCCTCGGCCTTGGCGACCGCGTCGCCTTCTTCGATCCGGCGCCGATCCGCCAGGTGATGGCGACCGCCCGCACCATGGTCGTGCCGTCGCGGGCCGAATCGATGCCCTACATCGTCATCGAGACCATCGCCGCCGACATGCCGCTGATCGCCACCAATGTCGGCGGCATCCCGGAGATCTTCGGCGAGGCCAGCGACCGGCTGGTCGAGGCCGGCAATGCCGAGGCGCTCGCCGGCGCCATGGCCGAGGCGCTTGCCCATCCCGCCGCCGCCATTGCCGCCGCCGGCGAGCTGCGCTGCCGGGCGCGGCGGATCTTCCATCTCGATGCGATGGCGGCGACCGTCGAGACCGCCTATCGCGCTGCACTCGATCCGGCGCCGGCCGGGGATCGCCACGCGCCCCCGGCGGCGGGTCTTTCCGGCGCGCCGGCGGAATAGGCGGCAAGCACATTTTCGGATCGGATACCCCCGACTTTCACCGATCCGTTCAAGAGATCCTTCACCTGTTTGGTTCAAGTTTTACCGATCCTGGAGCGGTTCCGGGCGCGTCGACCGACGCCGCCCGACAGGCCGCGCCACAACGCGCACAGGTTCCACCCGCCATGGCGACCGCATCGATCAAGGACGATCCCAAGGCCCGGTTCCGCGCCGCTGTCCACGCGGCGCGCGCTTCGGCCAGCACCTTCGAAAACGCACCGCTAGCCGGCCGTTCCGGCCATGTCGAATTGTCGCCGGCCGCCCGCGAGGTCGCCGATCTCTTCGCCGACCGGCCGATTTCGCCGAGCGTGCTGACCGGCATGATCCGCCTGTTCGAGCTGACCATGGTCGCGGCGATCGGCATGATCGTCTACATGACCTATGTCGCCGGCGCCTTCGTCTTCGATCTCTACTACGCGCTGCCGCTCATTTCCGGCGCCCTGCTGACGGTGGTGCTGATCCAGGCCGCCGACGGCTACAACATCGGCAACCTTCGCACCATCGTCTCGCAGATCGGCCGCATCTTCGCCGCCTGGACCATGGTGTTCGCGTTCTTTGCCACCGTGGCGTTCTTCGCCAAGATCGGCGACTACTATTCGCGCGTCTGGTTCGGCACGTGGTATCTCGCTGGCCTCGGCTTCTTCTTCCTGTTCCGCTTCGGCTTGGCGCTGGTGGTGCGGCGCTGGTATCGCGACGGCCTGCTGGAGCGCCGCGCGGTGATCATCGGCGGCGGCCAGACCGCCGAGACGCTGATCAACGCGCTCGAGGGCGGGATCGACAGCGACATCCGCATCTGCGGCATCTTCGACGATCGCGCCGACGACCGCTCACCGCCGATCGTCGCCGGCTACCCCAAGCTCGGCAACATCGCCGAGCTGGTCGAATTCGGCCGGATCACCCAGCTGGACATGCTGATCGTCGCGCTGCCGATCACCGCCGAGAGCCGGGTGCTCGACCTGCTGAAGAAGCTGTGGGTGCTGCCGGTCGATATTCGGCTGTCGGCCCATTCCAACAAGCTGAAGTTCCGGCCGCGCTCGTATTCCTATGTCGGCACCGTGCCGTTCCTCGACGTGTTCGACAAGCCGGTCGCCGACTGGGATTCGATCGTCAAGCGGGTGTTCGACCTGGTCGTCGGCTCGCTGGCGCTGGTGCTGCTGTCGCCGCTGATGCTGGCCGCGGCCATCGCCATCAAGCTCGACAGCAAGGGACCGGTGTTCTTCCGCCAGAAGCGCCATGGCTTCAACAATGAAGTCGTGTCGGTGTGGAAGTTCCGCTCGATGTACACCGACCAGTGCGACCATGCCGCCCGCAACGTCGTCACCAAGGGCGATCCGCGCGTCACCCGCGTCGGCCGCTTCATCCGCAAGACCTCGATCGACGAATTGCCGCAGCTGTTCAACGTCCTGACCGGCGAACTGTCGCTGGTCGGCCCGCGCCCGCACGCGGTGGACGCCCAGACCAAGAACCGCTCGTGGGAAAGCGTCGTCGACGGTTATTACGCCCGCCACAAGGTCAAGCCCGGCATCACCGGCTGGGCGCAGATCAACGGCTGGCGCGGCGAGATCGACACGCCGGAAAAGATCCAGCGCCGCGTCGAGCACGACCTCTACTATATCGAGAACTGGTCGGTGATGTTCGACATCTACATCCTGGCGCTGACGCCGATCCGCCTGCTCAACACGGAGAATGCGTATTGAGCCTCGCGGCCCAACCTGCCCAGACGCGACAGACTGAAGGGGGCGGCTTGCCCCTTTCGCTCTTTGCCGACGTCTGGCTATGGGTCGCGATCTTCTCCGGCTGTCTCGTCACCTTCGAGCCGGCGCTCTACGACATGATGCTGATCCCCATGGCGGTGTTCGCCTTCGTCATGGGCCTGCGCATTCCGCGCGATCAGGGACCGCTCGTCACCCTGTTGCTGGTGTTCAACCTCGGCGGCCTGCTGGCCATGACCCAGGTCGAATACAACTGGGACCGCGCGCCGACCTTCGTCGCCATCTCGTTCTTCCTGGCGCTGAAGTGCATCTATCTCGCCGCCACCATGGCCGAGAACCCGCACCGGATGCGGGTGGTGATGAGCGCCTATGTCGCCTCCGCCATGGTCGCGGCGCTGCTCGGCCTTGCCGGCTATATCCTCAAGTCCGATGTGCTGACGCTCTACGGCCGCGCCAAGGGTCTGTTCAAGGACCCGAACGTCTTCGGCCCGTTCCTGATGTTGCCGGCGCTGTGGGTCGCCCGCGAGATCCTGGTCAAGGGTCTGGCGGCCGGGCTGTGGAAGATCTTCGCCCTCGGCGTGCTGTTCATCGGCGTGTTCTTCTCGTTCTCCCGCGCCGCCTGGGCGCTCTACGGCTTCTCGCTGATGTTCATGGGGCTGTTCGTCTTCGTCAACGAACAGGACCAGCGCAAGCGGCTGCGGCTGATCATCATGTTCGTCGGCGCGCTCGGGCTGCTGGTGGCGATTCTCGCCGTCATCCTGTCGATCGACGAGATCCGCGACCTGTTCTTCGTCCGCGCCAAGCTGGTGCAGGACTATGACGGCGCCCGCCTCGGCCGCTTCGCCCGCCACGGCATCGCCTTCGCCGCCGCCATGGGCCTGCCGCTCGGCATCGGACCCTACGAGTTCATGCAGTATTTCGACTTCCCCGAGGATCCGCACAACGTCTATCTGAAGTCGCTGATGGTCTATGGCTGGATCGGCGCGCTGGCCTATTACGCGCTGGTGCTGTGGACGCTGGCGAAGTCGTTCCCGATCATGTTCAAGAACCGGCCTTGGTCGGGCCTGATGCAATGCGTGTTCATCGTGCTGATGGGCCACAATCTGATCTCGTGGATCATCGACAGCGACCACTGGCGCCACTTCTACATCCTGTGGGCCTTTGCCTGGGCGATCATCGCCATCGACCGGCGCGAGGATCGCCGCCGGCGGGCCGAGCCCCCTGCCCCGACGCCGCCACCGCCGCCGCGCCGCGCGCCCGTGCCGCATCCGGCCGCCGGTCTTGCCCGACGGGTCGCCGCCGGACCGGCCCGCCGTTGAGCCGGGCCAGCCGAAGCTAGGCGCCATTCCCCTGCCCTGCCTTGCGGACGTCGCCCGCCCGACCGCGCTCCCGCCCGACCGTGCTCCCGAACACCGCCCGAAACGCAAAACGCGCGCCCCGCCAGCTGGAGGGGACGCGCGCTTGGGGTCGAACGGCCGGCCTGCGTCGGCAGGCGAGCCGCATCAGACGTTGACGGTTTCCTTCAGCACCTTGCCGGCGCGGAACTTCGGGGTCTTGACCGGGCCGATCTGCATCGCTTCGCCAGTGCGCGGGTTGCGGCCCTCGGAGGCGGCCCGCTCGGTGACGAGGAAGTTGCCGAAGCCGACAATCTTCACTTCGATTCCGGACTTCAGCGCGTCGACGATCGAGTCAAAGGTCGCCTCGACCGCTTGACCGGCCGCAACCTTGGACAGGCCGGTACGGGAGGCGACGGACGCAATCAGTTCGTTCTTGTTCATCGGATTCCAGTCCTCTCGGATGGGCCCGCCGACACTTTCGGCGAGCCGGAATTCGCTCAGGTCGACCGGAGTCGAACCAATCGTTCAGGCCCGCGTTCTTTCCCTGAATTTCGCGGGTTTTCAAGCCCAAAACCGCAATTTTCGTCGGCCTCCCCCACCAAAAATCGCGATTTCGACGTTCAGTTCACGGAATTTCGCCGAACGACCCCAGACTTTGCGCTTCTTGCCGGCGCCGGACCAATGGCCGATCACGAAGCGTCAGGTCAACGCGTTCCGCGCCCGGCGATCGCTGCCGCGCGCCGGCAAACGCAAAAGGCCCCGGAACCGGTCCGGGGCCCTTGCAATGCGGGTGTCGGCGTATCATCCCGCGCCGGCGCAGGCGGTGGTCAGTGCGCGGTCGCCTGCGACAGCTCGTCGTCCGGACCGCCGTTCGGCAGCTTCTTGTCGGCTTCCGCCTCGTCCCACTCGATCGGAACGGGCTGGCGGACCAGCGCGTACTTCACCACCTCGTCCATGCGCGACACCGGGATGATTTCCAGGCCGCTCTTGACGTTGTCGGGGATCTCGGCAAGGTCCTTGGCATTGTCCTGCGGGATCAGCACCCGCTTCAGGCCGCCGCGCAGCGCCGCCAGCAGCTTTTCCTTGAGGCCGCCGATCGGCAGCACCCGGCCGCGCAGCGTCACCTCGCCGGTCATGGCGATGTCGCGGGCGACGGGAATGCCGGTCATCACCGAGACGATGGTCGTCGCCATGGCGATGCCCGCCGACGGACCGTCCTTCGGCGTCGCGCCTTCCGGCACGTGAACGTGGACGTCGCGCTTGTCGAACTGCGGCGGCTCGATGCCGAAATCGACCGCGCGCGAGCGGACATAGGACGCCGCCGCCGAGATCGATTCCTTCATCACGTCGCGCAGGTTGCCGGTGACGGTCATGCGGCCCTTGCCGGGCATCATCACCGCCTCGATGGTCAGCAGCTCGCCGCCGACCTCGGTCCAGGCAAGGCCGGTGACGGCGCCGACCTGATCCTCCAGCTCGGCCTCGCCATAGCGATAGCGCGGCACGCCGAGATAGGTCTCGAGGTTGGCAAGGGTCACCTGGACGGTCGCCTTCTTCGGGGCGCCGGCCATGACGATTTCCTTCACCGCCTTGCGCGCCAGCGTAAACAGCTCGCGCTCGAGGTTGCGGACGCCGGCCTCGCGGGTATAGCGGCGGACGATCTCGCGCAACGCCTCGTCGTCGAGCGAGAACTCCTCCGGCTTCAGCCCGTGCTCCTTCACCGCCTTGGGGATCAGGTGCTTGTGGGCGATCTCGACCTTCTCGTCCTCGGTATAGCCGGCGATGCGGATGATCTCCATGCGATCGAGCAGCGCCGGCGGGATGTTGAGGGTGTTGGCCGTGGTCACGAACATCACGTCCGACAGGTCGTACTCGACCTCGAGATAGTGGTCCATGAACGTCGAGTTCTGCTCCGGGTCCAGCACCTCAAGCAACGCCGCCGACGGATCGCCACGGAAATCCATGCCCATCTTGTCGATTTCGTCGAGCAGGAAGAACGGGTTGGACTTCTTGGCCTTGCGCATCGACTGCACGACCTTGCCCGGCATCGAGCCGATATAGGTGCGCCGGTGGCCACGGATCTCGGCCTCGTCGCGGACGCCGCCGAGCGAGATGCGCACGAACTCGCGCCCCGTCGCCTTGGCGATCGACTTGCCGAGCGAGGTCTTGCCGACGCCGGGCGGGCCGACGAGGCAGAGGATCGGGCCGCGCATCTTGGCGGTGCGGCTCTGCACCGCCAGATACTCGACGATCCGGTCCTTGACCTTGTCGAGGCCGTGGTGATCGGCGTCGAGCACCTGCTGGGCATACTTGAGATCGTTCTTGATCTTGGACTTCTTGCCCCACGGAATGCCGAGCAGCCAGTCGAGATAGTTGCGCACCACCGTGGCTTCCGCCGACATCGGCGACATCTGGCGCAGCTTCTTGATCTCGCCGGCGGCCTTCTCGCGGGCTTCCTTCGACAGCTTGGTCTGCTTGATGCGGTCTTCCAGTTCGGCCACCTCGTCGCGGCCTTCCTCGCCATCGCCGAGCTCCTTCTGGATCGCCTTCATCTGTTCGTTGAGATAATACTCGCGCTGGGTCTTCTCCATCTGCCGCTTGACGCGGGAACGGATGCGCTTTTCCACCTGGAGCACGGAGATCTCCGACTCCATCAGCCCGAGCACCTTCTCCAGACGGCCGGCGACCGAGGTCATCGACAGCACCGCCTGCTTGTCCTGGATCTTCACCGCAAGGTGGGAGGCGACGGTGTCGGCGAGCTTGGCGTAATCCTCAATTTGAGTAACAGTGCCAAGGACTTCCGGCGAGACCTTCTTATTGAGCTTTACGTAATTCTCGAACTCCGAGATCACCGAGCGCGCCAGCGCCTCGACCTCGACGCGCTCGCCCATGTCCTCCGGCAGCACCCGCGCCCAGGCCTCGTAGAGGTCGTCGCGGTCGGAATACTTGATCACCTCGGCGCGGCTCGAGCCCTCGACCAGCACCTTGACGGTGCCGTCGGGCAGCTTCAGCAATTGCAGCACGCTCGCCAGCGTGCCGATGGTGTAGATCTCGTCGGTCTTCGGATCGTCGTCGGAGGCGTTCTTCTGAGTCGCCAGCAGGATCGGCTTCTCGGCGCGCATCACTTCCTCGAGCGCGCGGATCGACTTCTCGCGACCGACGAACAGCGGCACGATCATGTGCGGGAACACCACGATGTCGCGCAACGGCAGCACCGCGTGGAGTTCGAGACCGGCTTCGAGAGCCTTCTTGTCCTTGGTCATCAGAGGTCCGTCCTTGTCGTTTCGGCCCGCTTCCACTCCGCCCGTCGGCCGGGGGTGTCAACGTCCATGCAAGCGGCGCGCCGGGCCAGAGGTGGACGACGTCTCGTCCGGACCAAAACAGTCGGTTTCGCGCTTCGCCTCGCCGCCCGGGAACTCGTGGCACGGCATCGGCCGAAGCACCGACGCACAACACAATAAGCTAAGGTGGGGTCCGCGACCGGAGGTGTCAAGCAATTGCGGGGGTTATTCCGCGCCCGTCCCCGCTTCAACTTTCCGCCATGTCACGTTGACGTCAACAAAACCATGAGCGCAAACGCGAAACGGCCCCGGTCGTTGCCAAGCCGGGGCCGTCGCAATCGGTCGCCGAACGCGGAGATCAGGCCGAGGCCGCCTCGTTCTCGGCGTCCTCGTAGATGTAGAGCGGACGGGCGCCGGACAGGACCACGTCCTCGGACACCACCACCTCGCGCACGCCCTTCAGCCCCGGCAGGTCGAACATGGTTTCGAGCAGCATGCCCTCCATGATCGAGCGCAGGCCGCGCGCGCCGGTCTTGCGTTCGATCGCGCGGCGGGAAATCGCCTTCAGCGCGCTTTCGTTGAAGGTCAACTCGACGCCTTCCATCTCGAACAGCCGCTGATACTGCCGCGACAGGGCGTTCTTCGGCTCGGTCAGGATCTTGACCAAGGCTTCCTCGTCGAGATCCTCAAGCGTGGCGATGATCGGCAGACGGCCGATGAATTCGGGGATGAGGCCGAACTTCAGCAGGTCTTCCGGCTCGACTTCGCGGAACAATTCGCCGGTGCGGCGCTCGTCCGGACCCTTGACCTTGGCGTTGAAGCCAATCGAGGAGCCCTTGCCGCGATCGGCGATGATCTTTTCCAGGCCCGAGAAGGCGCCGCCGACCACGAACAGGATGTTGGTGGTGTCGACCTGCAGGAATTCCTGCTGCGGATGCTTGCGGCCGCCCTGCGGCGGCACCGAGGCAACCGTGCCTTCCATGATCTTCAGCAGCGCCTGCTGCACGCCCTCGCCCGACACGTCGCGGGTGATGGACGGATTGTCGGACTTGCGCGAAATCTTGTCGACTTCGTCGATGTAGACAATGCCACGCTGCGCCCGCTCGACATTGTAGTCGGCGGCCTGCAACAGCTTCAGGATGATGTTCTCGACGTCCTCGCCGACATAGCCGGCCTCGGTCAGCGTCGTCGCGTCGGCCATCGTGAACGGCACGTCGAGAATGCGGGCCAGGGTCTGGGCGAGCAGCGTCTTGCCCGACCCGGTCGGGCCGATCAGCAGCACGTTCGACTTGGCCAGCTCGACGTCGTTGTTCTTCGACGCATGGCTCAGGCGCTTGTAGTGGTTATGGACCGCGACCGAGAGGACCTTCTTCGCCTTTTCCTGACCGATGACGTAATCGTCCAGAACCTTGCGGATTTCCTTCGGCGTCGGGATGCCGTCGCGCGACTTCACCAGCGAGGACTTGTTTTCCTCGCGGATGATGTCCATGCACAGCTCGACGCATTCATCGCAGATGAACACCGTCGGCCCAGCGATGAGCTTGCGCACTTCATGTTGCGACTTGCCGCAGAACGAGCAATAGAGCGTGTTCTTGCTGTCGCCGCCGCTGGGTTTGCCACTCATCTTCAACCTCGTCGTCCCGGATTCCGCATTGGCATATGCCGCGCGGCCCCTCGTGTCAGCGTCGCGGGATCACTCCCGCATTCCGCCGGTTCCGCCCCGCTGACCCGCCGGGCGAGCGGCAAGCATCGAGTCGATCCGACCCCGTCGCATCATCGTCACGCGATCGAAGCATGCTAGGTGGCGCCTGATCAAGTTTGTCTTAACGCGTGCGCCATTGCCAGCCAATTCAACATGCGCCTTGCGCACATCTTGTGGCGAATATGGTGCACAAATCCGGTAACTCAAGCCGACGCGCCAACCTGCCCCCGCATCTCCCGCCCTTTCAGGCGAAAGACACCGGATTGTGACCGTCTTGCAAAACGCGAGCCGACCGGGAGCCGGGCTGCCGAATCGCATCATCCGGCGTTGGCTTCCAGCGCGGCGCGGCTCTCGATCACCTGGTCGAGCAGGCCGAATTCCTTCGCCAGCGTCGGCGTCATGAAGTTGTCGCGCTCAAGCGCGGCCTCGATCTGCTCCAGCGTCTGGCCGGTGTGCTTGGCGTAGATGTCGTTCAGCCGCCGCTTCAGCGCCAGGATCTCCTGGGCCTGGATGGCGATGTCCGAGGCCTGGCCGCGGAAGCCGGCCGAGGGCTGGTGCACCATCACCCGCGAATTCGGCAGGCAGAAACGCTGCCCCGGCGCGCCGGCCGCCAGCAGCAGCGAGCCCATCGACGCGGCCTGGCCGAAGCACAGGGTCGAGACCGACGGCTTGATGAACTGCATCGTGTCGTAGATGGCGAGGCCGGCCGTCACCAATCCGCCGGGCGAATTGATGTACATGCCGATTTCCTTGTTGGGGTTCTCGGCTTCGAGGAACAGAAGCTGGGCGCAGACCAGCGTCGCCGTCGTGTCGTCGATCGGCCCGGCCACGAACACGATCCGCTCCTTGAGCAGCCGCGAGAACAGGTCCATGCCGCGTTCGCCACGGCTGGTCGTCTCGATCACGTTCGGGATGAAATTGATCATGCGAGCATCAAGAGAGGACTGCATCGTGGCCATCGATCAGCTTTCTGGCAGCCGCCTAGCAAGCGGGCGGGCGCCGATTATGGCTTGGATGGGGAACGCCGCCGTTCCCCGCGAAAGACTCGTTTCATCCCTACACATAGGAAACTATTTCGCGCGCCGAAAGGGGCGATGGCGATCACGTTGCCCGCAATCACGGCAGGAGCACCGTGGTCCCGGTCGTCCGCCGGGCCTCCAGATCCTTGTGCGCGGCGATTGCATCAATCAAAGCATAGGTTTGGTTGAGCTGGATCTCGACCGCGCCTTTCTTAACCACATCAAACAGATCCGCCGCCGTCGCCTCCAGGTCGGCGCGCTTGGCGATATAGGCGAACAGCGACGGCCGCGTCATGAACAGCGAGCCCTTCTGCGACAGAAGCCCGGGGGAGAAATCCGGCACATTCCCGGACGCATTGCCGAACGTGACCCACATGCCGAGCGGTCTGAGGCAATCAAGCGAGCCGGGGAACGTGTCCTTGCCGACCGAATCGTAGACCACGTCGCAGCCGGCGCCTTCGGTGATCTTGCGCACCTCGGCGACGAAATCCTGGCTGCGGTAGTTGATGACGTGGGTATAGCCGGCCGCCCGCGCCAGCTCGGCCTTGGCGTCGGAGCCGACCGTGCCGATGATCGTCCTCACCCCGAGATGGCGGGCCCATTGCCCGGCGATCAGGCCGACGCCGCCGGCGGCGGCGTGGAACAGCATCACCGTTTCCGGCGTCACCCGGTAGGTGCGCCGCAACAGGTACTGCACCGTCATGCCCTTCAGCATCATCCCGGCCGCGATGGCGTCGTCGACGCCGTCGGGCACCAGCACCAGCCGGTCGGCGGGGACGTTGCGCGCCGTCGCATAGGACCCGAGCGGGCCGACATAGGCGACACGATCGCCCGGCTTCACCGCGCTGACGCCCTCGCCCACCGCCTCGACGATGCCGCAGCCTTCCTGTCCGGGAACGAAGGGCAGCCCCGTCGGCGCCGGGTAGAGGCCGGAGCGAAAATAGATGTCGATATAATTGACGCCGATCGCCCGATGCCGCACCCGCGCCTCGCCCGGCCCCGGCTCGGCCAGGCTCAGCTCTTCCCACTTCATCATTTCGGCGGGGCCGGTGGCATGAACGCGTTGCGCATTGACGATCGTCGACATGGCGGGTCTCCGGCTGAATGGGAATGACCGACCATTGCATGCCCGGTTGGGCAAGAGAAGGGGGCGCGACGCACGGCAGTTCCCGCGCCGCGCGATGGTCGCGCGGCCGACCCGGCCTTCGCCCGCCGGAGCCGGACCGGAGCCGGGCGGTTTACGCCGCCGACTGGCCGACGTCGAAAATGATGCAGCTGCTGGAGGCCTGGATCCGGTCGGCGATCGACTTCAGTTCCTCGGTCAGTGCCGCGAACTCGACGCCGACCGATCCGGCGCGCACCGCCGCGATCTTGGCATTGAGCGCGATCATGCGCGAAAACCGCGCCGCGCCGTCGATATCGCGCGCCGCCGCCGAAATCCGGGTGGCCCGCTCGGACGCCTGCCGCGCCCGCGCCTCGGTGGCCGCCGCCATGTCCTGTTCCAGCGCCAGGGTGATGCGGTTCATCGCCGCCAGGACGTCGTTGCAGCGCCCCGGCACCAGTCCCCTCACCTGCTCGGCGCCTGGGCGCTGGCCGCGCTTCAGCCCGGACAGGATCTGCGTCATTTCGGCGATGAAGGCATCGATGACGTTTCGCGCCGACGGCTGGCCCTGCTCGTAGGCCGATGCCGCCTGCCCACCGGCGATCGCCAGCGGCGATGGCCCCGACCGGGCCGCGAACAGCGTCTGGTGTGCCTCGACAAACTGGCCGACCGCGGCGTCGAGCGTCTCCAGCGTCGAGGCATCCGGGCCGGCCTCGCCGATGGCGATCAGCAGGTTGAGGCCGATCCGCTGGCTGAGCATGCGCTGCCGCCCCGCCAGATTGATCCAGCGCCCGAATTGCGCCGCGTCGATCTCGCCAGCCGCCGTGTTTCCGTCCATGTCCGCCCTCGCAAACCGACCCTTCCGAGCCATCCCGCCATGGCAGAGTCTTGGGTGGAATGGTAAACCAGAGGTGAAACGCCAGTTTAATTCCTGCACAAATGCAGTGCAGCTCTGCTGAAAATATCGACACCAATGCATTTTACACTGAAATAAAAGCAATTGCTGCAGCAATACGACGGCTATCCTTGCGACGGAAACGTTCGCTGGCGCACATCGACAATCGCCGGCGGCGCGGCGCTTGCGTCGGCCGCATCGAGCCGCATGGCGCGGCGCCTGGCGTTACAGGTCGAGACTAACGGGCGCTGCATGCGGGCCAACCATCGCAGGCACCGGGCACGAGGCCGGACCGGGGCCGGACACTGGGCCGCACGCGGCGAAAGGCGCGAGCGCATCGGCGTCGTTCGACGTCCGCGCCGCTGCGCCGCTCTTGACTCTTGCCCGTCAACCGGCTCATTCGGCGCCAAATCGCAGTTCGATTGGAAGGATGGACATCCGATGAGCATCGCCTTCACCTTTCCGGGACAGGGCAGTCAGGCCGTGGGCATGGGCAAGGCGCTGGCCGAGGCGTTTCCCGTCGCCCGGGCCGTGTTCGACGAGGTCGACGACGCCCTCGGCCAGAAGCTGGCGGCGCTGATGTGGGACGGGCCGGAGGCCGAGCTGACGCTGACCGCCAATGCCCAGCCGGCGCTGATGGCCGTGTCGCTCGCCACCATGCGCGTGCTTGAGGACAAGGGCTTCGACCTTGGCACCAAGGTCGCCTATGTCGCCGGGCATTCGCTCGGCGAGTATTCGGCGCTTGCCGCCGCCGGCAGCCTGTCGATCGCCGATACCGCCCGGCTGTTGCGCATCCGCGGCAGCGCCATGCAGGCCGCCGTGCCGGTCGGCGAAGGCGCCATGGCCGCGCTGCTCGGGCTTGAATTCGACGCCGCCATGGCGGTCGCCGCCGAGGCGGCGCAAGGCGAGGTCTGTCAGGCCGCCAACGACAATGGCGGCGGACAGGTGGTTGTCTCCGGCGCCCGCGCCGCGGTCGAGCGCGCCGTCGAGATCGCCAAAGCCAAGGGCGCCAAGCGGGCGCTGCTGCTCAACGTTTCCGCCCCGTTCCATTGCGCCCTGATGCAGCCCGCCGCCGATGCCATGGCCGCCGCCCTCGCCGGCGTCGCCATCAAGGCGCCGGTCGTGCCGCTGGTGGCCAATGTGCTCGCCGCCCCGATCACCGATCCGGCCGAGATTCGCGCCCGCCTGGTCGAGCAGGTCACCGGCACCGTCCGCTGGCGCGAGAGCGTCGCGTGGATGGCCGAGGCCGGCGTCACCACGCTTTACGAGGTCGGCTCGGGCAAGGTCCTGTCCGGCCTGGTCAAGCGCATCGCCCCGTCCGCCTCCGGCACCGCCGTCAACACCCCCGCCGATATCGACGCCGTGATCGCCGCGCTCGCCTGAGCGCGCCCAGGCCCGTCCACGAAGGAGCTTCAGATGTTCGATCTCACCGGCAAATGCGCCCTGGTCACCGGCGCCTCTGGCGGCATCGGCAAGGCGATCGCCAAGGCCCTGCACGCCCGCGGCGCCACCGTCGGCCTGACCGGCACCCGTCGCGAGGTGCTCGACGCCGTCAAGGCCGAGCTCGACGCCGCCGGCGAAGGCCGCGCCCATGTCTTCACCGCCAATCTCGGCGACCGCGCCCAGGTCGACGCGCTGATCGGCGACGCCGAGAAGGCGATGGGCAAGGTCGACGTCCTCGTCAACAATGCCGGCATCACCCGCGACAACATCTTCATGCGCATGAAGGACGAAGAGTGGGATCAGGTGCTCGAGGTCAACCTGACATCGAGCTTCCGTCTCGCCCGCGCCGCCATCAAGGGCATGATGAAGCGCCGCGTCGGCCGCATCATCTCGATCACCTCGATCGTCGGCGTCACCGGCAATCCGGGCCAGGCCAACTATGCCGCCGCCAAGGCCGGCATGAACGGCATGACCAAGTCGATCGCCCAGGAAGTCGGCTCGCGCGGCATCACCGTCAACGCCGTCGCCCCGGGCTTCATCGAAACCGCCATGACCGACGCGCTGAACGAGAAGCAGCGCGAGACGATTCTGGCCAAGGTTCCCGCCGGCCGCCTCGGCTCGGCCGAGGAAATCGCCGCGGCGGTCGTCTTCCTCGCCTCCGACGAAGCCGCCTACGTCACCGGCCAGACCCTGCACGTCAATGGCGGCATGGCGATGATCTGAGGCTTGCGGGCGGTCTTGCGCCGCCACAATGCCTGGGTGCACTCCGCAAGAAGCCCGATGCCCCTCAAGGGCGTCGCGAACCGCGGGTTTCGGCGCGGTTTTGTCTCTCCCGCAACCTTCGGCGCGATCCCGGCGCGTCGCTGGTCAAGCGACTGGAAGTGTGCTAGCACCCACTCGGACCGGACGAAATGCTCGTCATTTCGCCTGGACGTCGGGGGGAGCTGACGGAACACGACCGATCGCGCGGGCGCTTTGTCGCAGGCCGCATCGTTGGTCTTGCGCCTAGGCGAAGTCCTCGGACGCCGTGCTGGCATTGCCAGACGCGCGCCGATAGGATACCTCGACCCGGGAAGTTTCAGCGGATACCCATCCGTCAGCCATTGGGGCGGCCCGTCGGCCCACCCATCCAACGCAGTCAATCTTTGAGGAACTGGGACATGAGCGATATCGCCGAACGCGTGAAGAAGATCGTGGTTGAGCATCTCGGCGTCGAAGCCGAGAAGGTCGCCGACAACGCGAGCTTCATCGACGACCTCGGTGCCGACTCTCTCGACGTTGTCGAGCTGGTCATGGCCTTCGAAGAAGAGTTCGGCGTCGAGATCCCGGACGATGCCGCCGAGACGATCCAGACTTTCGGCGACGCCGTGAAGTTCCTCGAGAAGGCCACCGCCTGAGCCAATTCGACCTCGGGCGCCGTCGCACCATCAGCTGACGGCGCCCGGGTCACCTGTGCTTTGGCCCAGAACCTGGCTTTTGACATCGTTCGGCTCGGCTGGACGGTGTTTTTTTCGGTGGTTGACCAGGCTTCTCGCGTCCGCTTGTCCGGGGGCCGCGTCCTCGCCGAACGTTTAAAGCATCGCGCGGAACCGTCGGCCTGATCGGGCCGGCGCCTCGCTCCACCGCCTCATCCCCGCCGGCCGTTTTGGCCGCCCCACGAGGCACGGACCCGGTCTTCAGTATCCGGGTTCGCTTGCGGGAGTTGCCTTCGGGCAATGCCGGTTCATGGATTTCGCTCCACGCGCCATCGTCGGAGCCATCTAAGAGGATTGCACAATGCGCCGCGTCGTCGTCACCGGTATGGGCATGGTCACCCCGCTCGGGGCCAACGCCGAGACCACCTGGTCGAACATCAAGGCTGGCAAGAGCGGCGCCTCGCGCGTCACCCGCTTCGACGTTTCCGATCTGCCGGCGCAGATCGCCTGTCAGGTTCCCCGGGGCGACGGCTCCAACGGCACCTACAATCCCGACCTCCACATGGAGCCGAAGGAACAGCGCAAGGTCGACGAGTTCATCGTCTATGCCATGGCCGCCGCCGATCAGGCGATCGCCGATTCGGGCTGGGCGCCGAAGACCGTCGACGAGCAGGAACGCACCGGCGTTCTGATCGGTTCCGGCATCGGCGGCATCGAGGGCATTGCCGACACCGCGCTGATCCTGAAGGAAAAGGGCCCGCGCCGGGTGTCGCCGTTCTTCATTCCCGGGCGGCTGATCAACCTCGCCTCCGGCTATGTGTCGATCAAGCACGGCCTCAAGGGTCCGAACCATTCGGTCGTCACCGCCTGCTCCACCGGCGCCCACGCCATCGGCGACGCGGCGCGGCTTGTCGCCCTCGGCGATGCCGACGTCATGGTCGCCGGCGGCACCGAAAGCCCGATCAGCCGCATTTCGCTCGCCGGCTTTGCCGCCTGCCGCGCGCTGTCGACCGGCTTCAACGACGATCCGACCCGGGCCTCCCGCCCCTATGACAAGGATCGCGATGGCTTCGTCATGGGCGAAGGCGCCGGCATCGTCGTGCTGGAGGAATACGAACACGCCAAGGCCCGCGGCGCCCGTATTTATGGCGAGGTGATCGGCTACGGCCTGTCGGGCGACGCCTATCACATCACCGCCCCGGCCTCCGACGGCGACGGCGCCTATCGCTGCATGAAGATGGCGCTGAAGCGCGCCGGCATCACGCTGGCCGACGTCGACTACGTCAACGCCCACGGCACCTCGACGCCGCTCGGCGACGAGATCGAGCTGGGCGCGGTGCAGCGGCTTGCCGGCGAGGCCGCCAGCCGCCTTGCCATGTCGTCGTCGAAGTCGATGACCGGCCACCTGCTCGGCGCCGCCGGCGCGATCGAGGCGATCATCTCGCTGCTGGCGATGCGCGACAACATCGCGCCGCCGACGATCAATCTCGACAATCCTTCCGTCGAAACCGCGATCGATCTCGTCCCGCACGTCGCCAAGCCGAAGGAAATCAACGTGGTGTTGTCGAACTCGTTCGGCTTCGGCGGCACCAACGCCTCGCTGGTGATGCGCCGGGTCGACTGACGGCCGGCCAACCGATCAGGACGGCGTCGCGTTTTCGGACGAAACATCCGGCGCGACACCGCATCCGCACTTTGTGCTAGTCTCGCTTCGCAGGGAATCAGGCGCTCCGTCACCGCGCTGTCGGGAACGTTCGCTGAAACGCCACAAATCGAACTCATGCTCGGTGTCCTTCGCCTGACGCCGACATTTCGAGCCCGCTTGGAGACGCGATGACGACCGATACGCCCATTTCGCCGAATTCGCCGCAAGGCGGGGCGTCGCGCGAACCATCGACGAGCCCGACGCAGGGGGGCGATGCCCTGTCGCTGCTGCGGCGCCTGGCGCAGCGGCATCAGGAAGAGCGCGATGCGGCGCTCGCCGATCTCTCGGGCGAGGCCGAGAACGACGTCACCGTCATAGCTCCGAGCGTTCGTCCGGCGGCCGCCGAGAGCGGTCTTGCCGTACCGGTCAAGGCGGTTGAAACCCCGAAGGCGACCGAAACCACGCCGACGACCGTCGAGCCGACCGTTGTCGCCGCCGCGGCGCCGGGGCCGAAGAAGGGCTTCTGGGGCTTCGGCCGGCGGGCGACGCCGCCCGCGGGCGACGAAGCCGCCAAGTCCGCCAGCGGGGCCGCGCCGGTCGCCCAGGCCAAGGGGCCGCAGGAAGTGCCGCCGCCGCCGGCGAAGCGCGGGCGCTGGTCGAAGACCGCGCGCAATCCGATGCTGATCTTCTTCAACGGGCTGTTCACGGTGCTGCTGATCGGCGGTCTTCTGGCCGTCATCGTCATTGCCGGCAGCCGTGGCCAGTTCGACCAGCCGGGACCGCTGACCCAGGCGAAGGCCGTGGTGATCCCCAATGGCGCCGGCGTCGGCGCCATCGCCGACACGCTGGAACGCGCCGGGGTGATCAGTTCCGCCACGGTGTTCGAACTCGGCGTGCAGATGGCCGGGACCACCAAGCAGCTCAAGGCCGGCGAGTTCGAGTTCGCCGCGCAGTCGACGCCGCGTCAGGTGATGGACACCATCATGCGCGGCAAGGCGGTGGAATATTCCGTCACCATCCCCGAGGGCTGGTCGAGCGAACAGGTCGTTACCCGGCTCAATCAGGAGCAGTTGCTCGCCGGCCGCATCGGCTCGGTGCCGCTCGAGGGGTCGCTGCTGCCGGACACCTACCGCTTCACCCGTGGCGCCCAGCGCGAGCAGGTGCTCGACACCATGCGACGGGCGCAGGAGAAGCTGCTGGCCGAGATCTGGGCCAAGCGCCTGCCGGGCCTGCCGATCAACTCGCCGCGCGACCTCGTCATCCTCGCCTCGATCGTCGAGAAGGAAACCGGTCAGGTCGACGAGCGCCGCGTGGTCGCCAGCGTGTTCATCAACCGGCTGAAGCGCGGCATGCGGCTCGAATCCGATCCGACAATTCTCTACGGCCTGTATCAGGGCAAGGCCTGGATGGAGCCACGCACCATCAAGAAGTCCGAGCTTGAGGCGCCGAACGCCTATTCCACCTACAAGATCCCCGGCCTGCCGCCGGGTCCGATCGCCAATCCGGGCCGGGCCGCCATGGAAGCCGTCGCCAATCCGGAGACGACCAACTTCCTGTTCTTCGTCGCCGACGGCACCGGCGGCCATGCCTTCGCCGATACGCTGGAGCAGCACAACAAGAATGTCGCCAAGTGGCGGCAGATCGAACAGCAGCGCCAGCAGAACCGTGTCCTCGGCATCACCAATTCGATCCCGGCGCCGTCGCCGCCCGGCTCGATCCAGACGCTTGGCGCCCCGGCGACCGGCGCGCCCGCGGCCGCCGCCACGCCCAATGGCGGCCTGCGACCGCTCGGCCCGGCTTCCGGACCGGGGCTGCAGCCGGCCACCCGCTGAGCCTGTCGCGTCGCGGACGATCGTCCGTCGCGCCCGCCAGGTTGTTCCCTCCCGTCCGGACGGCGCATTGACGCGGCTGTCGGCAATCCGAAAAAGGCAGTCCCCGATGGCGTTGCGCAGCATGACCGGCTTTGCCCGGGTTGACGGTCACCACCCCGGCCTGCGCTGGACCTGGGAGCTGCGCTCGGTCAACGGCAAGGGTCTCGACATCCGCGTCCGCGTGCCGCCCGGTTTCGATGCGGTCGAGTTCGGCGCGCGCGAGCGCACCGCCAAGCGGCTCAGTCGCGGCAATTGCGCGCTGACGCTGACGGTCGAGCGGGAAATGGCGGCGAACCGCTACAAGATCAACGATCAGGTGCTGACGGCGCTGCTCGACGCGATGAACGCCGTCGCCGACCGCATCGTCGCCTCGCCGCCGAGCCTCGACGGCATCCTGGCGTTCAAGGGCGTGCTCGAGGCGGAGGAATCGGACGAGACGCCGGAGGCGCGCACCAGCGCCGAGGCCGCCGTGCTGGCCAGCTTCGACCGCGCGCTCGATGCGCTGATCGCCGCCCGTCGGCAGGAAGGCGTGGCGCTTGCCGCGATCCTCAACGGTCATGTCGATGCGGTCGAACGGCTTGCCGCCGCCGCCGAGGCGCATCCCGCCCGCAAGCCCGAGGCGATCCGCGCCCGCCTCGCCGATCAGGTGCGGCAGCTGACCGAGGCGACATCGTCGCTCGATCCGCAGCGCCTGCATCAGGAGGCGGTGTTGCTGGCGACCCGCGCCGATATCCGCGAGGAACTCGACCGGCTCTCGGCCCATGTCACCCAGGCGCGGGCGCTGCTCGCCGACGAAGCCCCGGTCGGCCGGCGGCTCGACTTCCTCACCCAGGAGTTCAACCGCGAGGTCAACACGCTCTGCTCGAAGTCCAACGACAGCAGCCTGACCGCCATCGGCCTGGAACTGAAGGCCGTGGTCGACCAGTTGCGCGAGCAGATCCAGAACGTCGAGTAACGCCGGCGGGCATCGCGGCCGATCGCGCCCGCCCAATTGCGTCGCCGCCGATGCGGCACTATGGAAGGCGCAGCCGTGCATTCCGCCCGAAGGGTAAGACGATGTCCGATCAGCAAGCCGCCCCGACCCGCCTCAACATCCGCCGTCGCGGTCTGGTGCTGATTCTCGCCTCGCCCTCCGGCGCCGGCAAGTCGACCATCTCGCGCCAGCTGGTGCAGGAATTCCCGAGCGTCAAGCTGTCGGTGTCGGTCACCACCCGGCAGCGGCGCCCGAGCGAGATCGACGGCAAGCACTACCACTTCATCAGCAAGGACCGCTTCACCCGCCTGCGCGACGGTGGCGAACTGCTGGAGTATGCCGAGGTGCACGGCAACAACTACGCCACGCCGCTGGAACCGGTCGAGGCGGCGCTCGATCGCGGCGACGACATGCTGTTCGACATCGATTGGCAAGGCACGATGCAGGTCTATGAGAAGCTGCGCACGCCCGAGCGCAACGACGTCGCCTCGATCTTCATCCTGCCGCCGTCGATGGCCGAGCTGCGGTCGCGGCTGGAGCGGCGCGCCGAGGACAAGCCGGAGGTCATCGCCCGCCGCCTCGTCAACGCCCGCACCGAAATCGCCCAGTGGGAAAAGTTCGACTACGTCATCGTCAATGACGACCTCGACGGCGCCTATCAGGAAGTCCGCTCGATCCTGCTCGCCGAACGCCTGAAACGCGCCCGCCGCGTCGGCCTGAACCCACTCGTCGACGATCTTCTCGGCACGACGCTGTAGGAGCGCCGGGGGCG
>JAEULV010000031.1 GCA_016793065.1 Hyphomicrobiaceae bacterium | reverse complement strand
TTCAGCCAGTTCGAGATGATCGGGCGGCCGGCCGACGACATTCTGTCGGAAGAGACGATGCGGGTCAGCCGGCCGTTCTTCGAGCATGCGCGGCGCGGCGCGGCGGTCGATTTCGACATGACGCTGAAACTGCCGAACGGCCAGCCGATCGATATCCGCACCTTCCTGCGCCCGGAAGGCCCGTCCGACGGCGAGGTAGTCGGGTTCTATCTGCTGTCGATCAACGTCACTCGCCAGAAGCAGGCGACGGCGGCGTTGCTGCAGGCGCAGAAGATGGACGCGCTCGGCCAGCTGTCGAGCGGCATCGCCCATGACTTCAACAATCTGCTGACGGTGATCCTCGGCAATCTGACGCCGCTGAAGGAGCGCATCAGCGACGGCGCGCTGGTGCAGGACATGCTGGAGCCGGCGATCCGTGCCGCACGGCGCGGCGCCGATCTCACCCGCCGGCTGCTGACGGTGGCGCGACGCAATCCGCTGGAGCCGGTCGCCGTCGATGTCGAGGAGGCGATCGCCGGGCTCGTCAAGCTGCTCAGGCCGTCGATGCCGGAATCGATCGAGATCGTGACGTCGTCGCGCGGGCGCGGCCATGTGGCCTTCGTCGACCCGGCGCAGCTGGAGACGGCGCTGCTGAACCTGGCGGTCAATGCCCGCGACGCGCTGGCGAGCGGCGGCCAGATCCGCATCGCCACGTCGATGCGCTCGCTCGCCGCCGAGGAAGCCGAGGACTGGAAGCTGCCGCCCGGCGACTTCGTGCAGATCGTGTTCGAGGATGACGGTCCGGGCATGCCGGCCGACACGCTCGGGCGGATCTTCGAGCCGTTCTTCACCACCAAGCCGACCGGCAAGGGCTCGGGGCTGGGGCTGTCGATGGTCTATGGCTTCATCCGGCAGTCGAACGGCATGATCCGCGCCACCAGCCAGCCGGGCAAGGGCGCACGGTTCACGCTGCTGCTGCCGCAGGCCGAGCATGCCGACCTGCCGGTGGAGACGCCGGTGCCGGAGGTGGTGCCGACGGAGCGCCAAGGGCTGGCGCTGCTGGTGGACGACGACGAGGGGGTGCGCTCGGTGCTGCGGCGGCAACTGGTCGATCTCGGCTATCCGCTGATCGAGGCCTCCGACGCCGCCGAGGCGCTCGATGTCATCCGCTCGGTCGACGGGGTCTCGGTGATGGTGACCGACATTGCCATGCCCGGCTCGATGAACGGGCTCGACCTGGCGCGCGAGGTGCGCGGACTGAAACCGGAAATCGGCATCGTGCTGATGACCGGGCATGGCGGCGCGGTGGAGCGGGCGGCGAGTGGCGGTGAATTTCCGTTGCTGCGCAAGCCGTTCGAGCGGGGGGCGCTTGCCCATGCGCTCGATCAGGTGGCAGCGCGGACGCTGGCGTTGTCACCGGTCGCGGCAAGGGCCGGCGCCATCGCATGACCAATCCGATCATCTTCATTCTCGAGGACGACAACGACGTCGCCGAAGTGATGCGGCGCGCGCTGGAGGCGCATGGTTTCGCGGTGGAGCGGTTCTCGCGACGGGTCGAACTCGGCCGTCG
>JAEULV010000136.1 GCA_016793065.1 Hyphomicrobiaceae bacterium | reverse complement strand
TCCTTGCTGGCGGCGTTGGAATAGACGCCACAGTCGACCCCGGTCAGTTTCGAGTTCTTCTCGAAATACATCGACTTGCTGGCGGACTTTTCCAGCGCGACGACGCAGATCTTGCCGCCGCCGACGATGCGCGCCACCGATCGCGCCGTCAGCGTGCCGGGGTTGATGCCGACCGCGCCGGAAAAATAGCTGACCTTGGTCTGCACCACGGTCACCGCGATCGCCGCACCGTTTTCCAGGATCTCGCTGGTGGTGGTGTAGTCGCCGCCGAAGCCCTTCGGGACCTCGATATTGGCCTTGACCACGTTCTCGGCGATCGCCTGCACCCGCTGCGTCGTCGCCGAGGCGATCGTCAGCTCGCGCGCCGCCGCCAGCGATGCCGCGTCGGCCGCCGCGTGGATGTTCGTGCTTTGCCCGACCCACATCGAGTAATCGACGGCGAACCCGCCCAATGCCGCGAGGATCGGCAGTCCAAGCGCCATCGACAGCGCGATGTTGCCACGTTGGTCCTTGCGGAAGGTCTGGAAGGCAGTCCTGAACATGGTGCTCTGCGATTCCGGTTTCGGGCGAAAGGCTACGGCTCTTTTGGTTATTCTCCGAAGATACGTGACTTGGGCAAGATGATCCGCACCGTCGTGCCCTGCCGTGGCCGGCTGTCGATTTCCAGTTCGCCGTCATGGGCCTCGGTGATGATCCGCGCCAGCGACAGCCCGAGCCCGAGCCCGTTGGCCCGTCGCGCCAGCGACATGTCCGATTGCACGAACGGCTCCAGCACCCGGGCGATCTCGCCCGGCTCCATGCCGATGCCCTGATCGGCGATCGCCAGCACCAACCGGCCGCCAGTGTCGCGCTCGATGCCGATGCGGATGCGGCTGTCGGCATTGGAAAACTTGATCGCGTTGTCGACGAGACACTCGATCGCCCGGCTGAACAGCTTCTTGTCGACGGTGATCTCGCCCGGGTCCTCGCCCGGCGTCCAGTCGACGAGAATGCCCTTGGCGCGGGCCTCGTCCTCGGCCTTCTCGATCAGCGGCGCCATCAGCCGCCGCATCTCCCAGTCGCCTTCCGACAATTCCAGCCGGCCGGCGAGCCCGCGCGAATAGATGATCATGTCCGACATCATCCGCCCGAGCCCGTCGGTCGCGGCCATGATCTGCTCGGCATAGGCCTTGTAGCTCGCCCGGCCGATCGGTCCGTCGACCTCGCGCGCCAAGAGGTCGGCAAAGCCGGAAATCACGTGAACGGGCGTGCGCAGCTCATGCGTGACGATCGCCAGCAGGTCGTCCTTCCTGCGGCTCGCCGCCTCGGCGGTGCGCTGGGCGACGCGCAGCTCGGCCTCGGTATCGTGCGAGCGCAGCACGAAGCGCAGGTGGTTCTCGAACAGCGGCCAGTTGATCGGCTTGGTGAGGAACGACGTCGCGCCGACGCGGTAGGCCTGCTCGATCGCCGGCACGTCCTCGCGGCCGGTGACGACCACGACCGGCAGGTCGGCGGTCACCGGGTCGGCGCGCAAGGCCTGGATCAGCGTGAAGCCGTCGATGCCCTTGATGCCGAGCGCGATGATGGCGAGGCGGATGTCGCCGTCGCTCAGCCTTTCGCGCGCGCTGACGCCGTCGGCGACCGGGCAGACATCGAACCCGAGCGCGCCGAGCCGCAGGCTTGCCATTTCCCGCATGATCGGGTCGCCGTCGGCAACCAGCACGCGGTTGCCCGGCCAGCCAGCGGTCTGGGCGGATGTGCCGAAAATCGGCGCCGGATTCATTCCATGACCCTCATGGCAAACGTCGGCATGCGCGCACCGTTTTTCACGCCCCTGCACCCTTTGCCCTTGTCAAACCAGACTAGGCTTCAAGTGTAACCAACTCCTTGCCGCCGCGTTGGCTCCATTTTTATGGAAAACTCGGCCTTAACCGATCGGCGGATAAAACAGGCAATCGAAGTCAATGACGCGGGATCGGCGGGCGACGTGAAGACACCTCTCGACATCGGCAGGAAACGGCAACGGCGGCGCGGCGGTTCGATCCGCGCCCGCCTGATCGCCATGGTCGCCATCGTCGTCGCCGTCACCCTCGGCTCGCTCGTGGTCGCCTCGGTGCTGCGCGAAACCGTCCGCTATGCCGAAAGCCGCAAGCAGGAACTGACCGCCACCGCCCAGATCTTCGCCAGCATGGCGGCCGACTCGCTCGCCTCCGGCAACCGTAGCGAAACCCTGCGCGTGCTGCGCTCGGTCGCCCACATGCCGACCATCACCTATATCGGCATTCTCGAACCGCGCACCGGCAAGGTCGTCATTGAACTCGGCGCCGCCGTCACCGTCGACGACGGCTATGATCCGGTGAAGCAACCCTTGCTGCTGCTGACCGGCCGCGACATCACCATTGAGGTGCCGGTGCTGAAGGTCGGCGTCGAGATCGCCCGCCTGCGCCTCTACGCCACGCCGACCGACCTGCTCGACCGGTTGCGCCAGTCGCTGATGGTCATCGGCCTTGTCACCCTGCTGGCGCTGGCCTGCGGCCTGCTGCTGACCTGGCGGTTGCAACGCCGCATCACCCGGCCGATCACCCACCTGACCGACGCCATGGCGGAGATCCGCAAGAACCAGAACTACGAGCGCTTCGTCGAGCGCACCTCCGACGACGAAATCGGCGAGATGGTCGACACCTTCAACGAGATGATGGCCGAGATCCGCTCGCGCGATGCCCGCATCGCCCGCTACACCACCCACCTGGAACAGGAAGTCGAGGATCGCACCCGCGAACTGGCCGCCGCCAAGACCGTCGCCGAGCGCGCCAACCAGGCCAAGTCCGAATTCCTCGCCACCATGAGCCACGAAATCCGCACGCCGATGAACGGCATGATGGTGATGGCCGAACTGCTGGCCTCGTCCTCGCTCGACGGCCGCGCCCGCCGTTATGCCGACGTCATCGCCAAGTCCGGCCAGAGCCTCCTGGCGATCATGAACGACATCCTCGACTTTTCCAAGATCGAGGCCGGCAAGCTGGAGCTGGAAAGCCTGCCGTTCAACCCGGCCGAACAGGTCGAGGACGTCATCAGCCTGTTCCACGAACGCGCCGCCTCGAAGGGCCTCGATCTCGTCGCCTATGTCGCGCCGAACGTGCCGCTGAAGATCGCCGGCGACCCGATCCGCTTCACCCAGGTCGTCTCCAATCTGGTCAACAACGCCATCAAGTTCACCGACAACGGCCACGTGCTGGTCACCGTCGAGCGCACCGGCGGCAGCAACCGCACGGCAGCCGGCATGGCCACCCTGCGCGTCGCCATCGTCGACACCGGCGTCGGCATCCCCGCCGCCAAGCTCGACGGCATCTTCGAGGCCTTCACCCAGGCCGAACAGTCGACGTCGCGCCGCTACGGCGGTTCCGGTCTCGGCCTGGCGATCGTGCGCAAGCTGGTCGAGGCCATGGGCGGTTCCGCCGCCGTCACCAGCCGCGTCGGCGCCGGTTCCACCTTCTCCTTCACCATCCGCGCCCTCGTCGAGGAGGCCGCTCCGGCCGAGGTGCCGCCGAGCCGCAACCGCGCCGTCGTCGCCCTGGATCCCGGCCTTGTCGCCGACACGCTGGAAAATCAGCTGCGCGATGTCGGCCTGCCGCCCCGCCGCATCTCGCCGGCCATGCTCGGCGCCGCGACGCTCAACGGCAACGACATCATCTTCGCCTCGAGCGACACGCTGGCGCTGTTCGCCGTGCGGCTGCGCGGCATCGACGACCGCCCGAGCCTGGTTGCCGTCGCCGATTTCACCGATCTCGACGTCGATCGCCTGGTCAAGGAAAAGACCATCGACGGCGTCCTCTCCAAGCCGGTGTCGCGCGCGCTGCTGCTGAAGCTCGCGGAGGCGGCCTTCGACGGCACCTTGCGCGGCGGCAATGCCCTCGGCCGCGGCCCCGGCGGCGAGCGCGACGCGCTGCCGCGCTTCGATGGCGCCCGCGTGCTGGTCGTCGACGACTCCGCCGTGAACCGCGAGGTCATCGTCGAGGCGCTCGCCCGTCTCGGCGCGCAATGCGCCACCGCCAATGACGGCCGTTCGGCTTTCGAGATGGTGCTCGGCAACCGCTTCGATCTCGTCTTCATGGATTGCTCGATGCCGGGCATGGACGGCTTCGAAACCACCCGCCGCATCCGCGCCGCCGAGATCGAGCACGCCGAAGTCCGCACTCCGATCGTCGCGCTCACCGCCCACGTCACCGGCATCTCCGAGCGCGAATGGCGCTCCTGCGGCATGGACGATTACGTGGTCAAGCCGTTCACCCTGGCGACGCTTGCCCGCGCCCTCGGCGCCTGGCTGCCGCAGACCGGCGTCATCGCCGCCAGCGAGGCGCCGCCCGAGCCGCCGGCGCCGATGATCGTCATCGACGCCGATGCCGCCTCCCACAGCGTCATTCCGGTGCTCGACGATGTCACGGTGTCCAACCTCGTCGCCATCGACGGCGGCTCCGGGCTGGTGGCCCGCGTCCTGCGCCTCTATCTCGATCACGCCCCGGTAACGCTCGACCGCATCGACGCCTCGCTGGCGACCGCCGGCCCGGAAGCGGTGGCCGAGGCGGCGCACGCGCTGAAGTCCATGAGCCTCAATGTCGGCGCCGCCCGCGTCGCCAACCTCTGCCACACCCTCGAGCGCCTCGCCCGCGACGGCACGCTGACCGCCGCCGACACCATCACCGCCGATATCCGCACCGCCCTCGCCGAGGCGATCCCCGCCCTGAAGGACGCGCTCGAGTCGAAGCCGGCGACGGAGGCCGCGACCGACGCGGCGGGCAGCGCCCAGGTCGCCTGATCCTCGCCGCCCGGCTCAGATGCCGCGCTCGGCGCGGATCTTCGCCCAGGCGTCGTTGATCGCCGCCAGCCGGTCGGTGGCGAGCCGCATCGCCTCCGGCGGCAGTCCGTGGGCAAGGATGCGGTCGGGATGGTTCTCGATCACCAGCTTGCGCCAATGCGCCTTGACCGCCGCGTCGTCCGCCGCCGGCGAGATCCCCAGCACCTCGTAGGGATCGCCGCCATCGACGCGGACGAAGCGTGACGCCAGCCGGTCGAACGCCGCCTGATCGAGGCCGAACAGCTCCGCCACCCGCGCCAGATAGTCCATCTCGGCTTCGTGGACATAGCCGTCGGCGACGGCGATATGGAACAGCCCGTCGAGCACATCCGCCAGGAACAGCGCGTCGCCGCCGGCGAGCCGGTTGATCCGCCCGGCATAGGCCTCGAACCCGGCGACATCGCGCTTGGCCAGGTCGAACAGCCGCTGCACGTTGTCTTCCTCGCCCGGCGGGATCTCGACCACGCGCCGGAACGCCGCCACCTCGTCGGCGGTGACGATGCCGTCGGCCCGCGACATCTTCGCCGACAGGGCGACAAGCGCGATCGAAAACGCCGCCGGCCGCCGCTCGGGGTCGTCCAGGCCGGCAAGCCGGTCCATCAGCGCGGTGATGCCGCCGCGCAGCCCGTCGATCAGCCGGTGCCAGGTGTCCCACAGGTTCATGCGCCGCACATAGCGCGAGTCGGCGGCGGCTGTCGCCGGTGATTTCGCCGCACGTCGACGCCCTCGCCCCGCCGCGACGGCGCATGGGCGGCGTGCTCGAACCGGGCTTCCGTCTGCCGTCCTGCCTGATATGGTCCCGCTCCCGCCGCCCGCCGGCGCCTGACCGGATCGGACCTTGAAAGATGCAGCGGCGGCGTGACCTTCTCGGCCTCGGTCTCGGCTTCATCGGCGTGGTGATCTTCGGCGCCACCCTGCCGGTGACCAAGCTGGCGCTGCGCCAGCTCGACCCCGCCTTCGTCACCGTCGGCCGCGCCGCGCTCGCCTCGATCGCCGCCATGGCGGTGCTCGTCGCGCTGCGCCGGCGCTTCCCGCGCCAGCACCTCAAGCTGCTCGCCGGCATTTCCCTGTCGATCACCGTCGGCTTTCCCGGCTTCATGGCGCTGGCGCTGCAGACCGTGCCGGCCGGCCATGGCGGCGTAGTTCTCGGCATCCTGCCGCTGGCGACGGCGCTGGCTGCGGCGCTGTTTGCCGGCGAGAAGCCGTCATTGGCGTTCTGGTCCTGGGCGGCGCTCGGCGCGGCGGTGGTGATCGGCTTCACCATTCATGAAAACGGCGGCTATTCCGTCGCCCTCGGCGACGTGTTCCTGCTCGCCGCCGGCGCCTCCGCCTCCACCGGCTATGCCCTTTCCGGCAAGCTCGCCCGTTCCATGCCCGGCTGGGAAGTGGTGTCGTGGGCGCTGGTCGTCGCCGCGCCGGTGATGATCCCGCTGTCGCTGATCCTCGCCAGCCGCATCGACGGCCCGGTCGCCGCCGATGTCTGGGGCGCCTTCGTCTATCTGGCGCTGTTCAGTCAGTTCATCGGCTTCTTCTTCTGGAATGCCGGCCTCGCCATCGGCGGCGTCGCCCGGGTCGGCCAGGTGCAGTTGCTGCAGACCTTCGTCACCCTCGCCATCGCCGCCGTGCTGCTCGGCGAGCCGGTTGGCCTCGTCGCCGTTGCCGTCGCCATGGTCGTCGGACTGATCGTCGTCGCCGGCCGCCGCGCCAAGGTCGAGCACCGCTGACCGGCGCCGCGCCTCAATCGAACAGGTCGAGCGAGAACCGGTAGGTGGCGCCGACCCGCAGCGAGTACTGATCGCGCGAGCCGCGCGCCGTGATCGGCGACTTGCCGGCATCGCCGACGAGGCGGGAATAGCCGGCCTCGACCTGGCCGCGCCACTCGTCGGTGAACTCGTAGACCATCTTGCTGTCGATGCCGATCGACTTGACGCCGGCCCGCGCATCGAACTGCGGATAGCCCGAGGCGGTCGCCTGCGCCGCGTCGACGCCGAAATAGGTCTTCATGTACTGGCTGTCGGCGAAGGTGACGCGCGGGCCCACCTCGACCGTCAGCTTGTCCACCGGCTTGAGGATGGCATCGACGCCGACGACGCCGACGACGCCCTCATGCCCGCCGAAACCGCGCCGCACCTCGGCCATGCCGCGCACGAAGCCGTGGGTGTAGCTGACGCCGAGCCCCAGTTCATAGGCGGTGTCGACGTCGCCAAGCCCGCGCAGATAGGACGTCCCGTTTGCATCGCGCTTGCCGACGATGTTGAACGCCGGCCACAGGCTGAGACCGGTATCCGGCCCGCCGCCGATGGTGAACAGCCCCGGCAGCCGCAGGTATTTCAGCTTGAACAGCGGCGTCGGCGAAATCAGCGCCTCGCGCGCCCCCTCGAACTTCGGCTTGACCAGCACCGCCGCGCCGAGATCGAAGATCAGGTCGGCGCCAGGATTGTCGCCGGCCTGCGCCGGCATCGCGGCCGTTCCCATGAGCAGCGCCAGCGCGCCAGCGGCAATCGGAAGGAAACGGGCGAAATTCGGGGCGGGGGAGATCTTGGACATCGTCGGACTCGTTGTTCTTTACGCTTTGTTAATAGATAATTTATCCTGAATAGGTTGAGGTTTCGTATCACCTGGCAATTGTTCTTGTTTTATTTAGCATGAATGGTTTGAAACGGATTTTATGGTAAATGAAGTCTGAAGCGTCAGATCGCAAGGCTATCTCGATTCGAGATCATGTATAGCTCTTGTCAATGACGCCCTGAATATCAACAAAAGCTGAAGCATACAGCAACGAAATATCCACCTTAACCAAGCATTAGCGAATTGCTCCTAGATTGCCCCGATGACGCGACGCTTCATCAGGTTCGGCTTGGTTTCGCTCGGCGGGCTCATGCTTGCCGGTTGCGGCTCGTCGATGTTTTCCGCCGAGCACGAACGCCCCGCCTGGCGCAAGCAGGCCGAGGCGCAATGCATGGCACGCGGCGAATGGAAGGCGTTGCTGTCGCCGGCGAAACTGCCGCAGATCGACTATGCCCGCCTCAACGGCCGGACGCCGGTCCAGCCCCAGTTCACCGACCTGCCGCCCTCCGCCCCCGGCACGCTGCCGCCGGTCGCCACCTTCCAGGCCCCGACCCAGATCGGCCCGCGCCCGCTCGCGGTCCCCGGCACCGCCTCGTCCGAGCCGGCCTTCGGCAGCGAGACCTCGATCTACGACCTCGACCTCTCCACCGCCGCCGAGGACGAGTTCCACAAGGAGGCCGCCAAGGAGCGCGGCGCCTTTGCCGAAGACGAGATCATCACCAATTCGATCTTCCCCCAATCCGGCATGAGCTGGCCGCGCGCCATCACCACCCCGGCCGCGCCGATCACCCCTGTCAAGATGATCGACGGCCCCGGCAATTGCGGCGCCGACACGCCGCTGCGCGTCTCGGCCGTGCCGGTCTCCGGTGTCGAATTCTCCAGCCCGGTGCCGCTGACCTGCCCGACGACGCTGTCGGTCGGTCGCTGGCTGGTCGATGTCGTCCAGCCCGCCGCCTATGCCGCCTTCGGCCAGTCGGTGCAGTCGATGCTGGTGATGGGCTCCTATTCCTGCCGCACCATCATGCGCAATCCGCGCGCCTCGATGTCCGAACACGCCTATGCCAATGCCCTCGACGTCGCCGGCTTCATCCTGCAGGACGGCACCCGGGTGACGGTGAAGCGCGACTGGCGCGCCCCGGACAGCCGCTCCCAGTTCCTGCGTCAGGTCCACGCCGGAGCCTGCGGCATGTTCTCGACCACGCTCGGCCCCGAGGCCAACGCCGCCCACGCCGATCATCTGCACATCGACATGGCGAGCCGTCGCGGCGGCCGCAAATACTGCAAGTGATCGTCGCGTCGACGATTGATCCGCCTGCCGGTCGAACCGTCATGGGATAGGCGAGCTTTCGGCCTTCCCACCCGCCCCAAACTCGTTTAAGACCCGGCCCGCACGAGAGTGGATGCGTCCGAAAGGGCGCGTCCAGTTTTCGCGCGACCGTATGTCCCTCGAGAAGCGTCATCGCGATCGCCCGGTCTGGCCCGCAAGAGCCCCGCCGTGGACGGCCGCAGCCAGACGTCAGGATGAGCCCGATGCCGAAAAGAACCGATATTTCCTCGATCCTGATCATCGGCGCCGGTCCGATCGTCATCGGCCAGGCCTGCGAGTTCGACTATTCCGGCACCCAGGCCTGCAAGGCGCTGAAGGCCGAGGGCTATCGCATCATCCTGGTCAATTCCAATCCGGCGACGATCATGACCGACCCGGATCTGGCCCACGCCACCTATATCGAGCCGATCACCCCCGAGGTCGTCGCCAAGATCATCGCCAAGGAGCGCCCCGACGCGCTGCTGCCGACCATGGGCGGCCAGACGGCGCTGAACTGCGCCCTGAGCCTCGAGAAGATGGGCGTTCTCGACAAGTACAAGGTCGAGATGATCGGGGCCCGCGCCGAGGCGATCGACAAGGCCGAGGACCGGCTGCTGTTCAAGCACGCCATGGCCAAGATCGGGCTGGAAACGCCGCGCTCGATGTTCGCCAACGCCTCGACGCTGAAGCACGCCGACAAGGACAAGTACAAGGCCGGCCGCGCCGCGATCCTGGCTCGCGGCCTTGCCGGCGACGAGCTCGAACGCGCCATCGAGACCTATGACCGCGACTGGAACGCCGGCGAACCCGAGCGTCGCAAGCGCTACATCGACAAGGGCCTGGTCGAGGGCCTCGACGCGCTCAACCATGTCGGCCTGCCGGCGATCATCCGCCCGTCCTTCACCCTCGGCGGCACCGGCGGCGGCATCGCCTATAACCGCGAGGAGTTCATGGAGATCGTCGAGCGCGGTCTCGACGCCTCGCCGACCACCGAGGTGCTGATCGAGGAAAGCGTGCTCGGCTGGAAGGAATACGAGATGGAGGTCGTCCGCGACAAGGCGGACAACTGCATCATCATCTGCTCGATCGAGAACATCGACCCGATGGGCGTCCACACCGGTGATTCGATCACCGTCGCCCCGGCGCTGACCTTGACCGACAAGGAATACCAGATCATGCGCGACGCCTCGATCGCCGTGCTGCGCGAGATCGGCGTCGAGACCGGCGGTTCCAACGTCCAGTTCGCCGTCAATCCCGAGAACGGCCGCATGGTCGTCATCGAGATGAACCCGCGCGTGTCGCGCTCCTCGGCGCTGGCCTCCAAGGCCACCGGCTTCCCCATCGCCAAGGTCGCCGCCCGCCTCGCCGTCGGCTACACCCTGGACGAACTCGCCAACGACATCACCGGCGGCGCCACCCCGGCCTCGTTCGAGCCGACCATCGACTACGTCGTCACCAAGATCCCGCGCTTCGCCTTCGAGAAGTTCCCCGGCGCCTCGGACGAACTGACCACCGCCATGAAGTCGGTCGGCGAAGTCATGGCCATCGGCCGCACCTTCGCCGAGAGCCTGCAGAAGGCGCTGCGCGGCCTCGAAACCGGGCTTTCGGGCCTCGACGAGATCGATTTCCCCACGTCCGGCTCCGGCGACGAGAAGAACGACATCCGCAAGGCGCTCGGCACCCCGACGCCGAACCGGCTGCGCTACGTCGCCCAGGCGCTGCGGCTTGGCTGGTCGACCGAGGATATCCACGCCATCTGCAAGATCGATCCGTGGTTCCTCGACCAGCTCGCCGCGATCATCGCGGTTGAAGCCAAGATCCGCGCCCACGGCCTGCCGTCGACCGGCCCGGCGCTGCGCTCGCTCAAGGCCATGGGCTTCGCCGATGCCCGCCTCGCCGCGCTAACCGGCAAGACCGAGGCCGATGTCGCCGCCCTGCGCCGCGGCCTCGGCGTCCACCCGGTCTACAAGCGCATCGACACCTGCGCCGCCGAGTTCGCCTCGCCGACCGCCTACATGTACTCGACCTATGAAGTGCCCTTCGCCGGCAGCCTCGCCAACGAGGCCTTGCCGTCGGACCGCAAGAAGGTCGTGATTCTCGGCGGCGGGCCGAACCGCATCGGCCAGGGCATCGAGTTCGACTATTGCTGCTGCCATGCCGCCTTCGCGCTGAAGGATGCCGGCTACGAATCGATCATGGTCAACTGCAATCCCGAGACCGTGTCGACCGACTACGACACCTCGGATCGCCTCTATTTCGAGCCGCTGACCGCCGAGGACGTGCTC
>JAEULV010000121.1 GCA_016793065.1 Hyphomicrobiaceae bacterium | reverse complement strand
CGGCATTGGACGGTCTTCGGCAACGATGGCCGACACGTGGCAAACCCTGATCACCCAATCGCGCTTCTTGGCCGCCAAGACCATTGACTTGCACCGCCGCAGGTCCGATGATTTCCCGCGCGCATGGGGAGGTTTCCTTGGGTTTCGCGCCTTTGAACGCAACGCATAGACAGATCGATTTTATTTTAACGGGTCATGTTCAAGGTCGCCGAGGCCTGAAGTCATCGGATTGACGCTATCTGAATGCCGCCAATCAGGTCGGGCGCGATTGTGGGCTGCTTCGGCTTGCGGATTTCGACCGGGGCCCGAAATTTCGCCTCCCTTGCCGGTTCGCCGCTTCGCTTGGAGATATTGGAGAAACAGATATGAAACCCGCCTCCCGCCTTCGATTCCGTCCGGCGGGAGCGATCGGCCAAGACCCCGGCATCCCGTCAGGATGCGCCTTGGGTCGGTGGCTATCAATATTGCCGGACCGCCCCTGGCGCCCCGGCCTCGCCGGGTTCCCGCAAGACCTGACAAAAGCCCGAATGACCTCGCCTTGACCGGAGGATTCCGAAATGACCGATACGCCGACCAATCAGACCAATGCCCCCGGCAGTGCCGTTTTCGCCCTGCCCTTGCCTGGCACCGACCCCGGCAACACCACCGGTACCGCCGGCTCGATCACCCTGGGAACCAGCGTCTACGGTTCGATCGGCACGGTTGGCGACGCCGACTGGTACGCCGTCAACCTCGTGGCAGGCGTCACCTATGAGTTCCGTCTGCTCGGCGTCGGCTCGACGCCGCTGGCTGATACTTTGCTCACCCTGCGCGATTCCGCTGGCGGCCTCATCACCAGCAATGACGATGGCAGCGGCGCCTTCGGCTACAACTCCGTCCTGACCTTCACGGCCGCGACAACGGGCACCCATTACCTCGACGCCGAGGATCTCGGCAACAACAACATCGGCGACTTCCTGCTGACCGCTGTGGTGCAGAACCCGGCCGGAACGGTGCTGACCGCCGACGAGGTGTCGTGGCAGCTCACCAACAATTTCCGCCGCTTCTTCGACTTCGGCAACCAGGGCGCCAACGTCTCGTCGACCGCATACGACGTCTCCGGCGTTCGCCAGATCACCTACAACAATGACGGCCTCGATGCCACCGGCATCCTGCTGTCGACCAACGCCCTGCAGATGTGGACGGACGTTACCGGCATCGTCTTTGTCGACGTCGCCGGCGCGGCCGAGATAACGTTGGACGACAGCGAGGCCGGCAACAATGCCTACAACAGCAATACCGTCGACCCGAATGGCGTCATCACCGCCTCGAACCTGATGCTGACCACCGGCTGGATCGCCAACTTCGGCAATACCTTCAACAGCTATTCGTTCGAGACCTATATCCACGAACTCGGCCACTCGCTCGGCCTTGGGCATGGCGGCAACTATAACGGTTCGGCCGTCTATGGTACCGACAACTTCTATGTCAACGACTCCCAGCACCTCTCGATCATGTCCTACATGCAGTCGAGAAACGACGAATTCTCGTCCGGCAGCTTCGGCTACAACGACTTCGTCAATGCCGAGTTCCGCTGGGTGCTGACGCCGATGATCGCCGACATCATCGCCATGAGCAACCTCTACGGCCTGTCGACCACAACCCGCACCGGCGCCAATGTCTACGGCTACAATTCCAACACCGGCAACGCGGTGCTGGATGCGCTGACCACCCTCAACGATCCGGTCGCCCGCAACTTCGTCGCCTTCACCGTGTTCGACAATGGCGGCATCGATCGCATCGACATGTCCGGCTTTGCCGGCAACCAGCGCATCAACCTGGCCGAAGGCTCGACCTCCGACGTGCTAGGCGGCACCCTCAACATGGGCATCGCCTACGGCACCCAGATCGAGAATGCCACCGGCGGCAGCGGCAATGACGACATCCGCGGCAACGATCTCGGCAATACGCTCATCGGCAATGCCGGCGAGGATATCCTGCGTGGCCTGAACGGCGCCGACGCCCTTGATGGCGGCCTTGACGGCGCCCAGGACCTGCTGCTTGGCGGCACCGGCGACGACACCTATACCGTCAATGAGGTCGAAGACATCGTCATCGAACTCGCCGGCCAGGGCATCGACACCGTCCAGGCCTTCCTCAACTACACGCTCGGCTTCGCCGTCGAAAACCTGGTGATGATTGCCGGCACCTCTGGCTACGGCAATGAACTCGACAATACCATCTCGGGCAACGGGTCCGACAACACCCTGCGCGGCCGCGACGGCGACGACACCCTGAACGGCAACAACGGCGTCGACACGCTCGTCGGCGGCGAGGGCGCCGATGTGCTCAATGGCGGCGACGGCCTCGACACCGCCTACTACACCGGCTCTACCGGCGGCATCATCGCCTCGCTCGCCAACTCCGCCGGCAATACCGGCGATGCCGCCGGCGATACATACATCTCCGTCGAGAACCTCACCGGCACCAACTTCGCCGATATCCTTGCCGGTCTTGCCGGCGGCGTCGCCAACGTGCTGCGCGGCGGCGGCGGCAACGACACGCTGAAGGGCTATTCCGGCAACGACGAATTGAATGGCGGCGCCGACAACGATATCCTGATCGGCGGCATCGGCGCCGACACCCTGATCGGCGGCTCTGGCATCGACATGGCCTCCTACGAGGACGCCGCCGCCGGCGTCACCGCCTCCATGGCCAACCCGGCCGCCAATGCCGGCGACGCCCTCGGCGATACCTACGACACCATCGAGGGCCTGATCGGCTCGAACCACAACGACATCCTCAATGGCGGCAACGGCATCGAGACCCTTGTCGGCGGCGCCGGCAACGACAGCCTCAAGAGCTATCTCGGCAACGACGTGCTGACCGGCGGAAGCGGCCAGGACACCTTCTACTTCGTCTCGGCGCTGAGTGCCTCGAACTTCGACCAGATCACCGACTTCAACGTTGCCGACGACACCATCTCGCTGGAGAACGCCATCTTCACCGCCCTGGCGACCGGCAACCTCGCCGCCGTGGCCTTCCGCTCCAACACCACCGGCCAGGCCCAGGACGTCGACGATCGCATCATCTACAACTCCACCAACGGCTATCTCTACTACGACAGCGACGGCACCGGCGCCGCCGGCCGCGTCTACTTCGCTGACCTCGCCAGCGGCTTGGCGATGACGGCCGGCGATTTCGTCGTGACCTGACCATTCGGCATTCGATTGCCGGCTCCTCGCCGGCCCGGGCGCGGGCGCAAGCCTCGCCCGGGCCGTTCCGTTTTGGCCCGACGCCTCACCCCCGCGTCGCTCTCATCCCTCCCCTGCCCCGCGGCTTGCAGACCGGCGGCGCCAACGGTGCTATCAGCGGCGATCCCCGCCCCTGAAATCGTCGCCCCTTACGCCGAGCCGCCCTTGTCCCGTTCCACTCCCGACAACAGACTTCTCGGCGTCGGCCTGGCCTTTGCCGCCTATGCGCTGTTCACGGTCCAGGATTCGATCGTCAAGCATCTCGTCGCCACCATGTCGGTGCCGCAGGTGCTGTTTTCCCGTTCGATGCTGATCCTGGCGTTCCTGACCGTCGTGCCCGGACCGCGCCTGTGGCGCGCACTCGCCGATCCGCGCGACTGGCGGCCGCTGTTGATGCGCGCCGCGCTGATCCTCGTTGCCTGGCTTTGCTATTTCACTGCCTCGCGCCACCTCACCCTCGCCGCGTTGACCACGCTCTATTTCGCCGCCCCGATCGCGGTCGTGCTGCTGGCGATGCTGGTCCTGAAGGAAACCGTCGGCGCATTTCGCTGGTTGGTGGTGATCCTCGGCTTTGTCGGCGTCGTCTTCGCCGCCGAGCCGACCGACATGCCCTCGCCGCTTCCGGTCATGCTGGCGCTCTTCGCCGCATGCGCCTGGGCCGGCACCCAGATCCTTGCCCGCATGATCAGCCGGTCGGAAACCTCGGCCATGCAGATGCTGATGTCGAACGGCCTGTTCTCGCTCGCCTGCGGCTTCGCCCTGCCCTTCGTCTGGGTGACGCCGAGCCTCGGCGATTGCGGTTTTCTCCTCGGCCTCGCCATCGCCGGTGCCTCCGGGCAATATCTCATTTTCGAGGCGTTCCGCTTCGCCCCCGCCTCGGCGATCGCGCCGGTGGAATATAGCGGCCTTGCCTGGGCCTTCGCCATCGGCTGGCTGTTCTTCGCGGAAACCCCGAGCCTTGCCGTCTATTCCGGCGCGGCCCTGATCGCCGCCAGCTCGCTGCTGCTCGTCTGGTACGAAACCCGCGCGCTTCGCCGCTCCGACGACGCCCCGCTGCCTTGAGATGCCTCGATCGATCGCGGCGTTGTCGATTCCGTAACGAAACCACGTTCCAATGCCCGCCGAATTCACCTTCCGGTGAGGCTGGAACCCGGCTATCCTGCCGCCGTCCTTCGCATCGGAAGTCGATCCGGAAACGCCGGTACCGCCGCACGATCGACGCGGAGACGCCGGGCGACGCAGCAAGGGGGCCAGCCATGGCCGACATCGACTATCAGCACCTCGGCGTCTATCACCTCCCGACCTTCGAGGACGAGTTCAAGAAGGCCTTCGCCAAGGTGCCGCGCTACAATGCCGGCGCCATCCCCGATATGCTGAAGCTCGTCGACATGATCGCCCGCGACCCCGCCATCACCGATGTGCGCTGGGGCGCCTACATGCTGGCGACCGTGTTCTGGGAAACGACCTATCCGGTGCAGATCGAGGTTCCCGCCAAGGACAAGAAGGGCAAGCCGTTGATGAAGGACGGCAAGCCGGTCATGCTGAAGCAGAAGAAGTGGATGATGACCATGGCGCCGGTCGACGAGGTCGGTCACGGCAAGGGCCGCGCCTATCACGAGCCGGTCAAGATCGCCGAACTCGCCGACGGCAGCGTCCGCGTCACCGAACAGGACGGCGACCAGTTCTCCGTCTCGGCCGGCGGCACCATCAAGCCGCTGACCAAGAAGACCGCCATGGGCACCACCGACGGCGGCAACGCCGTGAAGGCCTATGTCGACGACACCGGCACCGAAAACGCCTATTACGGCCGCGGCTATGTCCAGTTGACCTGGTGGTCGAACTACGCCAAGGCTGGCGTCGCGCTGAAGCGCGGCCTCGACCTCTTGAAGAACCCGGAACTGGTCAAGGACCCCGCCATCGCCTACGCGCTGATGTCGCACGGCATGACCACCGGCGAGGGTTTCGCCAACGGCCGCAAGTTCAGCACCTATTTCACCGGCCAGAACCGCGACTATGTCGGCGCCCGCAAGATGGTCAACGGCAGCGACCACGCCGCCGACATCGCCGAGATCGCCGAGAAGTTCGAGGCGATCCTGCTCGCCTCCCGCATCATGCGCGAGCGGGCGGCACCACTGCCGTTCATCTCCTACTGAACGCGTCGGGCTGAAGATGCCGCACCTCTCCCCCCGGGCCCACGCCTTGCTCATCGCGCTGCTGATCGCCCCCCTGGCGCCGACGCTGTCGCTGGCCGCCGAACTGCGCTGCGGCTGGTTCGCCAACCCGTCGCCCGGCAACGCCTCGCTGTACGACAAGGACGGCGAGTGGATCGTCGCCGCGCAGGGCGGCCACCAGAGCAACGGCGACTGGCCGCCCGCCTTCCGACGCGGCCAGTGGGTCAACCATGGCCCCGGCAGCTATGGCTATGGCTGCGCTTGCCTGAAGGTGGAGGTCGACCGCGTCGCGATGACGGTACTCGACATTCTCGCCACCACCCCCAGGCCGCTCTCCGCCTGCCGCCGCGACAAGGCCCTCACCGGCATCGAACGCAAGCTGCGCTAACCCCGCCTCGGCAACCGTTCACCCTGACGCCGCATCGGCCTTCACCAGATCCGCGCCCTTCTCCGCCACCATCATCGCCGGGGCATTGGTATTGCCGGACGTCACCGACGGGAATACCGACGCGTCAATGATCCGCAGGCCGGCGATGCCGTGCACCTTCAGCCGGTGATCGACCACCGCCGTTGCCGGATCGGGTCCCATCCGCGCCGACGATACCGGATGGAAGATCGAATAGGCCGAGCCGCGGATGTAGTCGGCAATGTCCGCGTCCGACGTCGTCCCTGACCCCGGCTTGGTCTCCGCCGCGATGATGCCGGCAAGCGATGGCGCCGCCGCCAGCCGCCGCAGCACATGGAACCCCTCGACCGCCTCGGCGACGTCGGCTTCGTCCCCCAGCAGATTGGCGTGGATCAGCGGTGCGGCGAACGGGTCGGCCGAGGCAAGCTCGATCCGCCCCCGGCTCGACGGCCGGCACGGCGAGCCGGTCAGGCTGAACGCCGGCTCCGGCGACACCGCGATCGCCTTCGGCGATCCGACCTGCGGCTTTTCATAGGAGATCGGACAGAAATACAGCTGAAGATTTGCCCGCTCCCGCCCCGGCGCCGAGCGAACGAAACCGCCGGCCTGGTTGAGGCTCATGGTGAGGATGCCATCGCCACGCAGCATGAACCGGAGACCGGCCTTGACCTGCCCCCAGAACGACGCCAGTTCCGAATTCAGCGTCGCCACCCGGGCGCGGTAATAGATGTCGTAGCCGATGTGGTCCTGCAGGTTCCGCCCCACCGCCGGCAGGTCGGCGACGACGTCGATCCCGTGCCGCCGCAGCTCGCCCGCCGGGCCGAGCCCCGACAGCATCAGCAATTGCGGCGTGTTGATCGCCCCGGCCGACACGATCACCTCGCGGCCCGCCCGCGCCGCCACATCCGCCCCGCCGCGCCGGTAGCGCACCCCGACCGCGCGGCGTCCGTCGAATTCGATCGCGGTCGCATGCGCGCCGGTGACGATCCGTAGGTTGACCCGCCCCCGCGCCGGGTCGAGATAGGCCCGGGCCGAGGATTGCCGGAACCGCCCGGCGGCGTTGATCTGATAGGGTCCGACGCCCTCGATCGTCGCGCCGTTGAGATCGCGGTTATAGCCGAAGCCGACCTCGCGCCCGGCGGCGAAATACGCCTCGCAGATCGGATGCAGGCCGGCCTCCGGCACCGAGATCCTCACCGGGCCATCGTCGCCATGCCACGCGCTGGCGCCGAAGGGGTGGCTCTCCAGCCGCCGGTAGGCCGGCAGCACGTCCGCCCAGCCCCATCCGGGATTGCCCTCCGCCGCCCACTCGTCGAAATCCTCCGCCGCGCCGCGCGACCACACCATCGCGTTGATCGAACTCGAGCCGCCCAGCACCCGGCCGCGCGGCACATAGACCTTGCGCCCGCCGAGCCCGGCATTCGCCTCGCTCCAGTACATCCAGTTGATCTTGCGATTGTAATAGGTCTTGGCATAGCCGAGCGGGATCATCGTCCACACCCGTTGCCAGTGCGACGGCCCCGCCTCCAGGAGCAGTACCCGCACCCTCGGGTCCTCGCTCAGCCGGCTGGCGACGATGGCGCCGGCCGAGCCGGCACCGACGACGATATAGTCATAGACCTCGCTCATCACCGCCGCCGCGCCTCATCCATCGGTTTCGAGGCTCGCCGGGAACCCCTCGGCGCGCAGGTCGGTCCCCAGCGCATCCTCCAGCAGCTTGACGATCTGCGTCGACCACGCCTCGCGGCCATAGACGGCGGCACCGCGCACGAAGGTCTGGTGCGTCATCGAGGCAAGGTCGAGCGGCACGCCGAACTCCTTGCCGAACTGCATGGCAAAGCCGAGATCCTTCAGCGCCAGGTCCATGGTGAAGCCGATGTCGTAGCTGCCGTTCAGCACCAGTTGCCCCTCGGTCTCATGCACGAACGACGTGCCGGAACTCGCCTTGATCGCGTGGAACGCCTGCGCCAGATCGAGCCCGCCGCGCTTTGCCAGCATCAGCGCCTCGCCGCAGGACAACAGGTGGATGAAGGCCAGCATGTTGGTGATCACCTTGATCACCGCCGCCGACCCCAGCGGCCCCATGTGGAAGATCTCGCCGCCCATCGCCTCCAGCGCCGGCCGATGCCGCTCGAACAGCGCCTTGTCGCCGCCCGCCAGCACGGTGATGTCACCATGCGCCGCTTTGTGCACGCCGCCGGTGACCGGGCTTTCCAGCGTCGCGACGCCCTTTTCCGCCGCCCGCGCCGCCAGCCGCTGGATATCGTCGCGCCCCAGCGTGCTCATCTCGATCCAGCACGTCCCCGGCCGCGCCGTCGTCAGCACCTCCGCCAGCACCAGTTCCGACACTTTCGGCGACGGCAGGCAGGTGATGACGCAATCGACCTCGCCCGCCAGCTCCGCCGCGCTCGCCGCCACCCGGGCGCCCAGCTGCCGGTGCCGCTCCGCCAGCGCCGGGTTCTTGTCGTGAACCGTCAGCGCGAACCCGGCCTTGGCGAGGCTCGCCGCCAGATGTCCCCCGAGATGTCCGAGCCCGATATATCCGTAGCGCATGATCACTCCCTGCTTTCCCGTCCCGCAACCTCAACCCCACCTCTCCCTTCTCCCACGCCGTAGGCGTCTCATGGAGACCGTTGGCTCCATGAGCGGGAGAAGGGAAACGACGAGCCGGATGAGGGCTCTTTCACAACGCCGGCGAGGCCCGCCACGCCCCCTCATCCGCCCTTCGGGCACCTTCTCCCCAAGGGGAGAAGGGAAACGACGAGCCGCCTCGCCCTCACCCGATCGGCGTATTGGTCATCTCCAGGTGCAGCTTGTCACCCGAATAGGGGTGCGCCCGCGCCACGGCCTCGTTGAGTTCGATTCCCAGCCCAGGCTCGCTCGGCGGGATGACGTAGCCGTCTTCCCAGCGGATCGGCGACTTCAGGATTTCGGTGTGGAACCCGCCCCAGGTCTCGATGCTTTCCAGGATCAGGAAATTCGGCAGAGACGCGGCGAAGTGGATGTTGGCGGCGCCTTCCACCGGGCCGCAGTAAAGGTGCGGCGCGATCTGCGCATAATAGGTCTCGGCCATCGCCGCGATCTTCTTGGCTTCCCACAGGCCGCCGACCCGCCCCAGCGCCATTTGCAGGATCGACGCCGCCCGGCATTCCAGCACCCGGGCAAACTCGTATTTGGTGGTCAGCCGCTCGCCGGTCGCCACCGGGATCGTCGTGCCGCGCGCCACCAGCGCCATCTCCTCCGGCTTTTCCGGCGGCACCGGCTCCTCGAACCACAGCGGATCATAGGGCTCGAGCCGCCGCGCCAGCCGCAGCGCGCCGGAAGCGGTGAACTGCCCGTGGGTGCCGAACAGCATGTCGGCCTTGTCGCCCACCGCCTCGCGGATCAGCTTGACGAACTTCTCGCACAGCGTCAGTGATTCCAGCGACGGCTGGCGCGGGTCGAAGCACGAATACGGCGCCGCCGGATCGAACTTGATCGCGGTGAACCCCTGCCGCACATAGTCCGCCGCCCGCTCCGCCGACGCCTCGGCGTTCCAGTAGATCGAATCGTCCTGGCCCCTGGCGAGATCCGGATAGATGTAGGTGTAGGACCGCAGCCGCTCGTGCACCCGCCCGCCGAGCAACTCGTAAACCGGCTTGCCCAGCGCCTTGCCCTTGATGTCCCACAGCGCGATTTCGAGCCCCGACAGCACCCCCATCAGCGACACGTCCGGCCGCAGCGTGTAGCCCGAGCCGTAGACCCGCCGCCACAGCGCCTCGATATGGAACGGGTCCATGCCGCGCACCTGCCGCTCGAACACGTCCTCGATCATCGCCTTCATCGCCACCGGCCCGAACGTGGCGCAATAGCATTCGCCGATGCCGGTGATGCCGTTGGAGGTGGTCAGCTTGACGAAGGTGAAGTAGCGCCCACCCCAGCCCGGCGGTGGATTGCCGACGATGAACACTTCGAGATCGGTGATTTTCATGACGCATCCCCCCGCTTGTCGGCAGAGCCTACGTCCCGGATGCCATGCGCCGAAAATGAATAATAAGGATGCCGACATCGCGAAAAGACATGGGCGCCGCCGCGCCGAATTTCAGCGCTGCTTGCCCTGCCGGATGACGAAGCTGATCACCGTCGCCACCGCCCGATAAAGCTCCTCCGGGATCTCCTGATCCAGCTCGATATGCGACAACGCCTCCGCCAGCATCGGATTGCGCTCGATCGCCACGCCCGATGCTTCCGCCGTCCTGACGATCGCCTCGGCGATCGTGCCCGTCCCCTTGGCGGTGACCAGCGGTGCCGACTGGCCGTCATAGTTCAGCGCCACCGCCACCGGGCGCGGCGCCACGGGCGTCCCTTCCTCGGCCATCGCTCACGCCCTCCGCTCATAGGGCGATCGCGGTCCGTCGCCGCGCGGCGGCGGGCCGGCGATGCAGGTAATGTCGTCGACCAACACCCCCGCCTCGTCCAGCGACTTGCGCAGATCCCGCACCGACGCGCCGAGCATTTCCGCCGCCTTCGGCCGCTCCGCCCACATCGTCACCCCGACGCTGCCGACCTCGCCGCCGGTCTCCACCATCGTCACCTGCGCCAGCATCGGCCCGAACGGCTCCACCGCCAGCGAGAAGCGGATCCGCCAGCTGGTTTCCTTGTCCTCCCGCCCGCTGCCCTTGTTGCGTCGGTCGCGGCTGATCTGGAACGGGATCACGTGGGTCTCGCGGCCGATCAACACCGGGATCTCGGCATTCCACTGCTTGTGCTGCGCCTCGGCGCGCGGCGCCCGCGGTTCCTGCGACGGATCGAGCGAGGCGTATTGGCTGAGCCGGATCCGGTCGAGCGCCGCCTCGGTGCGCTCCAGCAGCGCCTCGCCAAGCTCGTCCGCCGCCGCCGGCAGCATCGCCGCGCTCGCGACCTGCGCCGCCCCGACCTCGCCCCGGCGCGGCGGCGGATGCTGCAACGCCCCGCCGGCCGGTCGCCGCGCCTCGCCGCCGAGCCACTGCGTCAGCGCCTCCCGCGCCGCCGTCAGCACCGCCTTCAGATCGCCCTCGCCGGCGCCGCCGTCGCCCGCCGCGAGACCGGCCTCGAGAAATACCCCGGATTTCGCCAGCACCGCCTGCAATTGCCCTGGTTCGATGCCGTCATCGGCCTGAAGCCGCAATCCGACCAGATCGGCGAGCGCCCGCGTCACCAATGCCGGCATCGCCGGCCTCGGCACCGCCGTCGCCTGGTCCGCCGCCGC